>CAVCGV010000052.1:0-20557 GCA_963601815.1 bacterium | reverse complement strand
GGGCTTGAGGTCTTAACCTCGAGAAAAGAGGGGTCGCACATGAAGCCAATTTTGCGATAGTGTGTATGCTGTTTTTTTTACACATTCTTGAATATCAACCCCTCCGCCTCGGTATGGTCTACCGTGACGGGTTTCTCGCGGCTTACCTGCTCCGATAGGATTTGCTTGCTCAGGTCGTTGAGCACGTAGTCCTGAATGGCACGCTTCACGGGGCGGGCACCAAACTCGGGATCGTAGCCCACCTCGGCCAGGTAGCTGATGGCCTCGGGAGTCCAGCGCAAATCGAAACCTTGCGGTTCGAGCATCTTCTTCACACGATTCATCTGAAGCTCTACCACGGATGCGATTTGTTCCTTGGAGAGAGGCTGGAAGGTGATGATGTCGTCGATACGGTTCAGGAACTCTGGACGGAAGGTCTTGCGAAGCATGTCACGGCTTGCGTTGCTGGTCATGATGATGATGGTGTTCTTGAAGTTGACCACTCGGCCCTTGTTGTCGGTAAGGCGACCGTCGTCCAGCACCTGCAGAAGCGTGTTGAACACGTCGGGGTGCGCCTTCTCTATCTCATCGAAGAGCACCACGCTGTAGGGTTTGCGTCGTACGGCCTCAGTAAGCTGTCCGCCCTCGTCGTAGCCCACGTATCCCGGAGGCGCACCGATGAGACGGGTGACGCTGAATTTCTCCTGGTACTCGCTCATGTCTATTCTCGTCATCATCTGTTCGTCGTTGAAGAGGTATTCAGCCAAAGCCTTTGCCAGCTCTGTCTTGCCCACACCCGTGGTGCCGAGGAAGATGAATGAAGCGATAGGACGCTTGGGGTCTTGCAGTCCTGCACGGCTCCTGCGTACAGCATCGCTCACAGCTGTAATCGCCTCATCCTGACCGATGACACGCTTGTGCAGCTCCTCTTCCAGATGGAGCAGTTTCTCGCGCTCGCTCTGCATCATTCGGGTAACGGGGATACCTGTCCAGCGGCTCACTACCTCGGCAATGTCGTCGGAGGTCACTTCCTCGCGTACCATGGCGGCACCGCCCTGCGTACTCTTCAGTTGCTCCTGTATGCGTTTGATGTCGTCCTCGAGCGCCTTCAGCTTAGAGTAGCGGATCTCCGCCACACGCTCATAGTTTCCCTCGCGCTCCATGCGCTCAGCCTCAAACTTGAGGTTCTCCATCTCCAGCTTGTCCTGCTGAATCTTGTTGACGAGCGCCTTCTCGCCCTCCCACTTAGCACGGAAGTCGTGCTCCTTGTCCTTCAGTTCGGCTATCTCCTTGTCGAGTTGCTGAATCTTGGGCTGGTCGTTCTCACGCTTGATGGCCTCGCGCTCTATCTCCAGTTGTTTCAGGTGGCGGGTTATTTCGTCGAGATCTTCGGGCACAGAGTCACGCTCCATCCTGAGCTTGGCTGCCGCCTCGTCCATCAGGTCGATAGCCTTGTCGGGCAGGAAACGGTCGGAGATGTAACGCTCCGACAACTTGACGGCAGCGATGCAGGCGTCGTCCTGTATACGCACCTTGTGGTGGTTCTCGTAACGCTCCTTTATGCCGCGGAGGATGCTGATGGCGTCCACCTCGTCAGGTTCGTTCACCATCACGGTCTGGAACCGGCGTTCCAGAGCCTTGTCCTTCTCGAAGTACTTCTGGTACTCGTTGAGCGTAGTGGCACCGATAGCCCTCAGTTCGCCACGCGCCAGGGCCGGCTTCAGGATGTTGGCTGCATCCATGGCGCCCTCACCGCCACCTGCCCCCACCAGTGTATGAATCTCGTCGATGAAGAGGATGATGTTGCCGTTGGCATGGGTTACCTCCTTGATGACGCTTTTCAGGCGTTCCTCAAACTCACCTTTATATTTTGCACCAGCCACCAGCGCGCCCATATCGAGCGAATAAAGTTGCTTGTTCTTCAGATTCTCGGGTACATCTCCACGTACGATACGCTCTGCAAGTCCCTCCACGATGGCAGTCTTTCCCGTGCCCGGCTCACCTATAAGGATAGGGTTGTTCTTCGTTCTGCGGGAGAGAATCTGAAGCACACGGCGAATCTCCTCGTCACGGCCAATGACAGGGTCGAGCTTGCCGCTGCGTGCTTGTTCCACGAGGTTCTTGGCGTACTTCTCGAGACTCTGGTAGTTATCGTCTGCACTCTGGCTCTTCACGTTCTGTCCCTGACGAAGCGCCTGTATGGCAGCGAGCATGTCCTTCTCGTTGGCACCGGCATCCTTGAGAATGCGGGCGGCGGTAGACCCGGTCTTGACGATGGCGAGCAGGATAGGCTCCACGCTCACAAACTCGTCGCCCATCTTCTTGGCGATGTCCTCTGCTTGAATGAGAATCTGGTTGCTCTCGTTGGAGAGGTAGGGCTGTCCTGCGCCCTGCACACGGGGCAGGTGCTGCATCTCTTGTTTCAGAAGCAAGTCTATCTGGGCGGCATTCATGCCCAACTTTTGGAAGATATAGTTGGTTACGTCAGGTGCCTTCTCGATGATGCCGCTGAGAATATGTACCGGTTCGATGGTCTGCTGACCGTTTCTCTGCGCTATGTTTACGGCAGCCTGTACCGCTTCCTGCGCCTTGATGGTAAATTTGTCGAATGTCATATGTCTTCTTCTCCTTTCTATGTTATTTTGTTCAGTTATTTCGATGGAGAGAAGGCGAATTATGTGCCGAGCGATAAAAAGGTGACAAAATGACGCGAAAACAGTCGAAGATGCATGCAATGTATGACAAAATGTCTTTCTTTGTCTCTTTTCTAAAACCTTTCTCAAGTCAGAAGCAAAGTACTGTTAGCCGTCCTTGATTTCTGCGAAAAGCCCAGAAGACTGTCGGGAAGTGTTGTTGCCTTGACTTAGCGCAACAATCGTGCGGGAATGACCGTTAAAGCGGCGTTAAAGTTTGGCGGTTCGAAATGTTTTTCGTAACTTTGCCGCATCATTCGCAAGACGAATGAAACAGCAGGTATAACTCTATTCAAACAACAATTAGGCAATGGCTGAAACAAAGAAAATCAAGACGGCGTTAGTGTCTGTGTTCCATAAGGACGGGCTGGACGAACTGCTCGCCAAACTGAACGAAGAAGGTGTAAAATTCCTGAGTACAGGAGGTACGCAGAAGTTTATAGAGTCGCTCGGGTACGAGTGCCAGAAGGTGGAAGATGTTACCACCTATCCCTCCATCCTCGGCGGTCGCGTGAAGACGCTCCACCCCAAGGTGTTCGGTGGTATCCTGGCGCGCCGCGACAATGAGGGTGACCAGGAACAGATGAAGGAGTATGAGATTCCGAGCATCGACCTCGTTATCGTAGACCTTTATCCTTTCGAGCAGACAGTGGCAAGTGGAGCCTCTGAGGCCGACATCATAGAGAAGATAGATATAGGCGGCATTTCGCTTATCCGCGCCGGAGCCAAGAACTTCAAGGATGTGGTTATCGTGCCCAGCAAGGCCGAGTATGGCGTGCTGCTCGATATCTTGAAGCGGAAAGGTGCTGAGACGGATATAGAGGACCGCAAGATGTTCGCCACTCGTGCCTTCGGTGTAAGCTCGCACTACGATACGGCTATCCATGAATGGTTTGAAAAGTAAGTGATAGTTTGGGTAAAGGTAAAAACTAAAAAGGGAGGATTAAAGGTAAAATGGTAAAAAGGGAGGCTGACGCCACAAAGGCTGTAGTCTTAACTCCTTAACTCCTTAACCTCCTTCTGCTCTCCTAACTCCTTAAAAAATAAAAACAAGAAATGGGATTTTTTTCATTTATACAAGAAATAGCGATGGACCTGGGTACCGCCAACACCATCATCATCAGCGATGACAAGATTGTGGTGGACGAACCCTCCGTCGTGGCCCTCGACCGCCGTACGGACAAGATGATTGCCGTCGGCGAGAAGGCCAAGATGATGTATGAGAAGACGCACGACAACATACGTACCATCCGCCCCTTGCGCGATGGCGTTATCGCCGACTTTACAGCCTGCGAGCAGATGATGCGCGGACTTATCAAGATGGTACACACGGGCAGCAGACTCTTCTCGCCCTCGCTCCGTATGGTAATAGGTGTGCCCTCGGGCAGTACCGAGGTGGAACTTCGTGCCGTGCGCGACTCCGCCGAACATGCAGACGGGCGTGACGTCTACCTAATCTTCGAACCGATGGCAGCTGCTATCGGTATCGGTATCGATGTAGAGGCTCCTGAGGGAAACATGATAGTTGACATAGGGGGTGGTTCTACCGAGATCGCAGTCATCTCGCTTGGTGGTATCGTAAGTAACAACTCCATACGTACGGCAGGCGACGACCTCACGGCCGACATCCAGGAGTACATGAGCCGCCAGCACAATGTGAAGGTAAGCGAGCGTATGGCCGAACGTATCAAAATACATGTGGGATCGGCTCTTACCGATCTGGGCGACCAGGCCCCCGAGGACTTCATCGTGCATGGGCCTAACCGCATTACCGCCCTGCCCATGGAGGTGCCCGTATGTTACCAGGAGGTGGCACAATGCCTCGACAAGACTGTGGCGAAGATAGAGAACGCCGTGCTCTCGGCTCTCGAGAATACACCGCCCGAGCTTTACGCTGACATTGTGAAGAACGGTATCTGGCTCACAGGTGGAGGTGCTCTGCTGCGCGGTCTCGACAAGCGTCTTACCGCCAAGATAAATATTCCGTTCCACATAGCTGATGACCCCCTCCACAGCGTGGCAAAGGGCGCAGGCATAGCCCTGAAGAACGTAGATCGTTTCTCGTTCCTCATGCGCTAAAAAGAGAAGTACTAAAAGCAAAAAGATTCCATGCACAACCTTCTGGAATTCCTTTCCAAGCACAACCACTGGATGCTATTCGTGCTGCTTGAGGTCGTGAGTTTCGTACTGCTCTTCCGCTACAACAGCTACCAAGGCAGCGTGTGGTTCTCTTCGGCAAATGCCGTAACAGGAAAGGTGTACGAGTGGAACTCCACCGTGGCGAGCTTCTTCTCCCTTTCCGAGGTAAACGCACAGCTCACTAACCGCAATGCCACCCTCGAACAGCAGGTAAGAATCCTTACAGACAGTCTGGAGAGGACAGCGGCAAGAGGACGCACGGCAGGTGCTGGTGCCGGTAATGCGCAGACTATCATGCCGCCCGCCGTACAGGGATACAAGTTTGTGAACGCCAGGGTAGTGGCAGGCAGCGTAGACCGATACGACAACCTTCTCACCATAGACAAGGGCATGGCCGACGGCGTACATCGCGATATGGGCGTAGTGTGCGGCACAGGTGTGGTGGGCATCGTCTACCTCGTCTCGGACCATTACTCCATCGTTATCCCCGTGCTCAACAGCCGCTCCAATATCAGTTGTATGCTGCAGGGCAGGGGCTACTATGGCTACCTGCGGTGGAAGGGAGGAAATCCCCAATGCGCCTACCTTGAGGACGTGCCGCGACACGCGCGTTTCAAGCTCGGCGACAACGTGGTTACAAGTGGATACTCAGCCGTGTTCCCGCCAGGCGTACTCGTAGGCAAGGTGCTGCATGTGTACAACTCGCCTGATGGCCTGTCGTATCGTGTGCAGGTTAGGCTTGCCACCGACTTTGCCCGCTTGCGCGATGTGTGTGTGGTAGACAACTCGGCCATGCAAGAGCAGATAGAACTCATGAGGGCGGCACAGGATTCGCTCACTACCCAGTAAGGGTGAACGCCAGTTTGCCCCCTCTCTGTGAGCAGGGAATGCTGAAACCATTTATGATTAAGGCGTGTTCTATAAAATGCCTTTGATGGATTTTTGCATTTTAGCAGAGCGGAATAGAATTAAAAGGGCACAAAGAGAAAAACGCTTAAAGAAGAAGTTTTACTGTGCGTGACTTTTTTAGAACACGCCTTAAGAATTCACGGCCTACCGTCTGCCTGTGCTTCCTAATCCGGGAGGAAAGGCTGAGGTGGGCTTCTTTTCAATAGATAGAAATACAAAATGAGTGTAGAACAGTTAAGGCATTTGGGCGTATTTGCGCTCCTGCTGGCCGTACAGGTGACGGTATGCAACAACATACACCTCTTCTCGTGCGCCACCCCCATGGTGTACGTCATGCTCGTACTCAGGTTCAGACGAGGCATGCCAAGGTGGGGCGTGCTGCTCTGGTGTTTCGCCATGGGACTTTGCTCCGACATCTTCGCCAATACACCGGGTGTGGCAGCTGCATCCATGACCGCCGTGGGGCTCGTGCAGCCATATCTGCTCGAACTCTTCCTGAACCGTGACAGTGCAGAAGACCTACAACCCGGACTCCGAACACTCGGAACTGCCTACTACTGGTATTCGTTCATGCTCATATTCACCTTCTGTGTCCTCTTTTTTACCATAGAGACATTCAGCTTCTTCAATTGGCAGCATTGGCTTATGTGCATAATAGGAAGCACTCTCCTTACCTTTGTCATCTGTATGGCCATAGCCTCTGTGTCAAAGCAGCAGCGGTAACCATCTCTCTTCCCCAAAAGAAAGTTCAGTATAAAACGCATGGTTGACTACAATCTCGAAAAGCGGAAGTATGTCATAGGCGGTGTGGCCACAGCCATCGTCATCGTCTATGCCATAAGACTCTTCATGCTGCAGATCATGAGCGACGACTATAAGAAGACGGCAGACAGCAACGCCTTCCTCAAACGTGTGGAATACCCTTCGCGAGGGGGTATATACGACCGCAACGGTAAGCTTATGGTTTACAACCAACCCTCGTACGACATCATGGTGGTGATGAACGAGGAGAGCGGCAGGATAGATACGACCGATTTCTGTAACACGCTCGGCATTACCAAGGAGTTCTTCATCAAACGCATGAACGACATCAAGGACCGCAGCAAGAATCCCGGATACTCACGTTACACCCAGCAACTCTTCATGACCCAGATTTCGGAGAAAGACTTCAGTGTCTTCCAGGAAAAAATGTTCCGTTTCCCCGGATTCTATGCGCAGAAACGAAGCATCCGCGAATACAACTACCCCTATGCGGCACATGTGCTCGGAGACGTGGGAGAGGTGTCGGAATCGAACATAGAGGAGGATGACTATTACCAGCCGGGCGACTACATAGGAAAGCTCGGAATAGAGAAATACTACGAGAAACAACTGCGCGGCCAGAAGGGTATCAAGATAATGCTGCGCGATGCACACGGGCGTATTCAGGGAAGCTACCAAAACGGGAAACTCGACCGTCGGCCCGTGGCAGGAAAAGACCTCACGCTCGGTATTGACGTCAACCTGCAGGCCCTCGGTGAGCGGCTCCTCGAAGGAAAGATAGGCAGCATCGTGGCGCTTGACCCCACAACCGGCGAAGTGCTCGCCATGGTCTCTTCGCCTACATACGACCCGCGCCAGCTCACGGGCAAAAACAGGGGAAAGATGCACAAGATGCTCTCGCACAACCCCTGGAAACCGCTCCTCAACCGTAGTGTTATGGGACAGTATCCGCCAGGTTCCACCTTTAAGACCACACAGGCACTCACTTACCTTAACGAGGGAATCATCACGCCGGGAACGGCTTTCCCCTGTCACCACGGATTCAGTTACAAGGGACTGCACGTGGGCTGCCACGGCCATGCTTCGCCCATTGCTCTCGTTGACGCTATCAGTACCTCGTGCAACGGATACTTCTGCTGGGGACTGTACTACATGATAGGCAACAGGCATAAGTACGGCTCCGTGCAGAACGCCATGAACACATGGCGCGACTACATGGTGAGCATGGGATTCGGATACAAGCTCGGTATAGACCTACCCGGCGAGAAGCGTGGACTTATACCAAACGCCGACTTCTACGACCGCGCTTACCATGGGTCTTGGAATGGACTTACCGTCATCAGTATCTCCATCGGACAGGGCGAGGTAAACCTTACGCCGCTGCAGATAGCCAACCTCGGTGCTACCATAGCCAACCGTGGATACTACTACGTGCCGCACGTTGTACGCAAGGTGAAGGGTGAACCTCTTGATACAACATATACACGTCGCCACTATACCAAGGCCTCCGCACGTGCCTACAACTATGTGGTGGCGGGCATGCGCTCCTCGGCACTGAAGGGTACCTGTAAGATGCTCTCGCGCTATGACTTCGAGGCATGCGGAAAGACGGGTACAGCACAGAACCGCGGACACGACCACTCCGTATTTATGGGATTCGCACCCATGAACAACCCCAAAATTGCCATCGCCGTGTATGTGGAGAACGGAGGATGGGGTGCCGACTATGGTGTGCCCATCGGCGGACTGATGATGGAGCAGTATCTCAAGGGTAAGCTGTCGCCCGCATCCGAAAAGCAGGCAGCCGAGATGCAGGCCCGAAGAATAGGATACGGCGCAAGCAACCGATAAAAGGTAAAAAGGTAAAAAGTAAACGGGTAAAATGGTAAAAACCCTAAAAGGAAAAACGTAAAAATAAGTAAGCATGGCTCAGACAGACAATAGACAACCCAGCGTACTGCGTTCGCTCGACTGGTGGACCATAGGCATCTACCTCGCACTTCTCGTCTTTGGATGGATAAGTGTGTGCGGTGCCAGTTACACCTATGGAGACAACGATATCTTCAGTCTCGGCTCACGCTCGGGTATGCAGATTATCTGGATAGGAACATCCATAACGCTCGGATTCATCATCCTCATGCTCGACGACAGGTTTTACGACACCTTCTCCTATGTCATCTATGCGGTATTGGTGCTGTTGCTCTTTGCCACCATCTTTAATCCGCACAGCATCAAGGGCTCCAGGTCGTGGCTCGTGCTCGGGCCGCTCAGGTTGCAGCCTGCCGAGTTCGCCAAGTTTGCCACCGCACTCGCCATCTCAAAGTTTATGAGCAACTATGCGTTCAACATACACAAGCTCAAAGACTTCTGTATGGCGGCTTTCATCATTGTGCTGCCCATGCTGTGCATTATTGGGCAAAGGGAGACGGGCTCGGCACTTGTCTATACAGCCTTCTTCCTCATGTTCTACAGAGAGGGAATGCCGGGCTCTGTACTCTTTACGGCCGTGGCAATGGTGGTGTACTTCGTTGTGGGTGTGAAGTACGAGAATGTGTTTATGTGGGACGATGCCACCTCCGTGGGCAAGTTTGTCGTCTTATTCCTCGTACAGTTGTTTACTGCGGGCATGGTAAGGTCGTACACTTCCAACCGTGCCCACATGTGGCTCATAGGGGGAACGATGGTGCTCGTTACCGGGGCTGCACTCCTCTTCTCGTGCTATGTCATCCCCTTCGACATTACGTGGATACAGTTGGCACTGTGTCTCCTTATGGTGGTGTTCCTGCTCTTCGAGGGATTGGCTTCCCGGTTGCGCAGCTATTACTTCATAGCGCTCTTTGCCGTCGGGTCACTGGTGTTTTTCTATAGTGCCGACTATGTGCTCAATAACGTCATGGAGCCCCACCAGCGTGTGCGTATCAACGTGCTGTTGGGACTGGATGAAGACTTGGCTGGAGCCGGATACAATGTACACCAGAGTGAGATAGCCATCGGTTCGGGAGGACTCCGTGGCAAGGGATTCCTCAACGGGACGCAGACCAAACTGAAGTTTGTACCCGAACAGGATACCGACTTCATCTTTTGTACCGTGGGCGAGGAGGAAGGATTCCTTGGCTCCTCGGCAGTTCTCTTTCTCTTTCTTGCGCTCATATTGCGGCTTATGCATTTGGCCGAACGCCAGCCCTTCAAGTTTGGGCGTATCTATGGGTATTGTGTCCTTAGCGTCTTCCTCTTCCATTTGTTTATCAATGTGGGTATGGTGCTTGGACTCACCCCCGTCATCGGTATCCCGCTCCCGTTCTTCAGTTATGGAGGCTCTTCGTTATGGGGCTTTACCATACTCCTCTTCATCTTCCTCCGTATCGACGCAGGACGAAACCTCGTCAGAACGTAATCTCGTCAGAATGTAATCTTTTGTACGGCACGTAATCTCTTGTTAGGAAATAGAAAGAAGTCCATCCCTAATCCTTATTCGTGAAGGGGACAAGAGAACATGGACAATTTCAACCGTACTGCTTGAAATAACTTGCGCAGTTCATCATAGAGAAATTGAGCAAGTTAATTTTTACACATTGTTAAAGGGCGTTTCTGTACAGAGCAAGCCCCTTATTCACAAAAAACAAACCAGTCGGCAAGCGATTTAGAAAGATGCTTGCCGACTGGTTTAGAGTGAATCCTTTCTGAAACAGAATGTCCAGTCAGGACAATGTGACAGACTTAGATGCGAGAATCTCTATCATCCGTGCTGTCGTCTAAAAACTTTATTTGTTAATAACGATCTTTTTGCCACCAGCTATGTAGATGCCGTTGTGGAGGATGCTGGTTGCCTCAGAAATGGTCATTTTTCGAGCCACGAGGTTGCCTGCGAGGTCGTATATGTCCACAGGAGAGTTGTCGCTGAGGCTGTCCGTGCCGATAGTGCCAATGCCGCTTGTGTCATCATCAAAATGGATAACGAATGTAGTCACGTTTTCCGCATCTGCCAATGCCAGGTATGCACGGAATGGATGAATCTGGGAAGATGCCGTAGTCTTCGTGAGATCGGTCCCATCATCATTGAGCATGTAGTAGCCTTCGCCGATGGTTTTGGTCTCTAAAGCACCTACCAATGCGCTTGTTTCGGTCGGCTCTATTGGAGATAGTCTCAGCTTAGTTCTGTTACTGTTCTCTGCGACGAGATGGAGCTCCCAATCAGAACCGACACCGCACTCATCTGTCTTGACGATGACAGGAGTACCTGCAGGTATTGTATCGTTTGTCTGGATGAAATGAACATGGCCGACATCGCCCTTTTTATAGAACTTATCGAATTTGTAGATCTTACTCTCTGAGCCAGGAAGTATATTTGTGGTGAAATCGAAAGGCAAGCAGACAGGCATATATTGCTTGACGTATTCAGCAGAACGCGTGTAGTAGATATGCTTAACCACAACAGAACTTTGGTCGATAGGCATACTGATAGCATTAGCCATGTCTTCAAATCTGTATTCCCCCAAATGATAGTCAAACTTGTTAGTGCCGTTTGCATGAGCTGTAAAATTAGGTTCTTGGGTTACTGTTCCCGTCGGCGTTTCGTGAGAGATCTTAAATTGCCCCTGTATGGTGAGATCTTTAGCAGTGACATGGCCACCGAAGATAGAAGCATCGTTTTTTTGAACACCAGAGAGAACTTTGCCGTTACCATTGAAAGTGCCTGCAAAAGATTGGTTTTCGATGGTCGGCATAATAATGTTACTATCGTAAGGTATAATGATGAGGTCGGTCATATAGCAGGCTGCATCGTTAGGCAGTTCGCCTGTGTTGGCCTTACCGATAGTGTTGAGGAGATTACCCGCATTTATGATGTGGTACTTGCCATCGGCATCAATCTGTGCTGGCTCATAAGCATTCTTGTCGTATTTACCAATACCGTCTAAATCGTAGAAATCGCTCACTGTATACGCTTTACTGGTAGTGGTGTAAGCGGTCGCAGCCCCATTTACGTAAGAGTTCGCACTAAAACGGTATTGATAACATTCTTTTACAGGAACGGTAAAGGTAGCCTCTTTAATACTATCATTGAATGATACAGGGATGTTTTCGCTCCATGTCTTGCCATTGTCGGTAGTGTAGTTGATGTAAGCCGTGTCAGTCGCTTGCATCGTCACATAAAGGTCAGTGTTTACAGCAACTTTCACGGTCTGAGAGAATGTCTTGTCAGTAGCGTTATATCCGTTAGAGACCTTGCTTGAAAGCGTGACGCTGTCTACGGCAGGGTTATAAGAAACTTCAGGACCTTGAACGGTAGCACTTGGCTTGAATTTGTCTAATTTTGACAAAGCTTCGCATGGGGTCTCAGTAATACGGAACATATAGGAAGTGTATCCTGGCGCTACTGAAATGGATGTTTTGCCTGAAGCTGACTTAACGGTCTCTGCCAATTTCCAAGACGTACCCTTGTCGTAGGAATAGTAGAGACTGGCACTTTCGAATGCTTTGGTCATATTAGCAGAGGTACTCCAGGTGATTTCTGGATTGAAGGTGCCACTCTCTGCATTGTAGCTGTTCTTCAACTCGTCGGCAGTAGGTATCTTGTCAATGCTACAAGAGATGCCTGAAGGGTTGAGGGCGAAGTCGCCAGTAGTGTAAGTCCACGACCCTCCCTTTACGACCGATCTGTAACAGTCTTGAGGGTATGCAGTGAAACGGTATCTTACCTGGGTCTTGTCCCAAGGCAGACTGGCAGTAATAGATCCTGACGCGGAAGTGTAAGTGCCTTGTGCAGTCCAAGTGGAACCTCCATCAAAGCTCTGTTCTACCACAACGTTTTTGAACAATGCGTTTGTAGGTCCATTGACGTTATAAGATATTTTTTGGCTATACTCGCTGCCATCAAAAGTAGCTGTATAAACATCGGCATTGATGCTTCCTGTTACATAGAAATCACTTGCCTGGGAAGAGATGTCAGTTCCTATAGCGCAATAGAGTACATTAGCAGAAGTCTGAGAGTTGACCTTTAAAAAATAGCTTTCATTTGTTTTGACACCGACAAATCTCGCGTAAAAACCCGAATAGTTGTCATTTATGGGATGGTTGTAGTTTCTGTAGAAATTCTCGCTACGGGATAATTTCTTCCCATTGTCAATCTTCCAATAAGCATAGGCATAATCCTCTGTACTCTTAATCCAGCCCCAAATTTGACGATTATCGTTATTCTCTCCAAGTAGAGTATAAGCATAATCATGGCTGGACCACATGCCTATGTTGACAATGACACTTTTGGCATTATAGACTGCCGCTGATGTAGGGAGTACATTGCCTACAATTATTGCCAGCGAAGCCAAAAACTTTGATAAAAATTTTGTTCTCATCATTTACTTATTTTAGTTAATTCTATTGTCGTGTTTCCTGATTGATAACCTAAATTTTAATCTCTAAGATAGAAAGACTCTAACACCATACCCTTTTAGGAATGTCGGTGATTAAGATTTGATTATATTCGACGAGATTCCAATGCAAAGTTATATATTTTATAAATAAAAGCTATAGACTTATGATTTTTTTATCGTTAAAAAATATTATTGATATGAATTTCAACAAAAACGCCTAAAACGTTCTGCCCGTTTTAGGCGTTTTCCGTATATTTATCTATCGGCATGAAAGTTTTGTATACTTCCGGAAACCTATCTGTAAATGCGCAGTCCCACATCGCTGATGCCGGGTAGTATCTCGCGCTTCATGTCGTGCCTTACCGTGACGTGGAGCGAGTCTCCTGCATGGTAATGACGTGACGGCATACTGAACGCATACTGGTAGTTGCCCACCCCGTAGCCCGTAGGTCTTCCTGTAGATGAGATTATCGTGCATCGCAGGGTGTCACGACTTATGTCGCCCTTCTTCCCGTGCCCGATACCTTCCCGTGCTTCGGGCGAATGATTATTCTGTCCTTTGCCCTGTTGCTGGCCTATACAGTAGGTCTCTACGATAAGGGTTAATCTTGTGAACGGGTAAAATCCTGTTACACGGAGATTTATCTCGCGTCCGTAGTCGTATGTAGACTCGAGGGGCGGCACATCGAAGGATATCGTGTCGTTCTTCTCCCACCCCGTTACAGGCGTGTGGACGTAGTGGTAATACTGCGTCTTGGAGGTGCACGAGGAGAGAAGGGTGGCTACACCTATTATATATAGTATGCTGTGGGCGATGGCTTTCATCATCTTCTTCTTTACTCTTGCGGAGTATTGTTGTTGGCAGCCTTAGCCGTATCGTTTGCTGTGGGGACGGCAGGAGCTTTTGCTTCAGAAGGCTTTTGCTTGTTGGCTTCTGGCTTGTTGATTTCAGGCTTCCGCTTGTTGGCATCAGGCTTCTGTTTCTTTGGACCGCTGCCGTTGTGTTGCTGCCTGTTGTCGCGCTTTTCCGCATCGTTGTTCTTGACAGGCTTCTCCTGCTTGCCGTCAACGGGTCTGCGTTCTCCCTGCTTGGCGTTGTTGCCCTGTTTGGCTTGCTTGTTGGGTTGTTTCTTCTTCTTTTTCTTCGCCTTGTCAAAGCGGCTCAGGTCAGCCTCGGCCAGGAGGTCTTTCGACTTGGGAGCAGGTTTTGCCTTGCCGTCATCCACGAGGCTTAGCGGCTTCACACCCTCCTTGTTCATGCGGATAATCTCCCACGCCCTCTTCGCCGAGATGGTCTCGAGATTAGAGGCCATGTTCTTGTCGGTGGAGTAGGTTATCATGTTGGTGAGGATGTCTACCTTAAACTGGTGGTAGTCGCCGTCGGCAGTCTGCAGCAAGGCATCTCTTGGGGGCATGCGCTTGCTTGCCTCCACATAGTTGTCCACCTCATAGTTGAGGCAGCATTTCAGCTTGGCGCACATGCCAGCAAGTTTCTGCGGGTTGAGCGATATGTCCTGGAAGCGTGCAGCATTGGTGCTCACGCTCACGAAGTTCTTCATCCATGTGGCACAGCACAGTTCGCGTCCGCAAGGACCAGTTCCGCCTATGCGCCCAGCCTCTTGGCGTGCGCCTATCTGTTTCATCTCGATGCGCACGTGGAATGTTTCTGCCAGTACCTTGATGAGCTGGCGGAAGTCGACGCGCTCGTCGGCGATGTAGTAGAAGATGGCCTTGTTGCCGTCTCCCTGATACTCCACGTCGCCTATTTTCATCTTCAGTCCCAGGTCTTTTGCTATCTGGCGGCTCTGTATCATCGTGCCGTGTTCGCGGCTCTTCGCCTCGTTCCACTTGTCGTAGTCCACCGGTTTGGCGATACGGTAGACACGGCGTATCTCGTCTGCCGACTTCAGGTTGGCTTTCTTCAACTGCAGCTTTACGAGTCTTCCCGTAAGGGTTACCACTCCGATGTCATGGCCGGGGTTGGCTTCCACGGCAACCACGTCACCCTTCTTCAGGTCGAGGTTGTTCACGTTGTGGAAGTATCCCTTGCGTGTGTTCTTGAACTGCACCTCCACGAGGTCGGTACTCTCAGCGTTGCCGGGTACGTCGCCCAGCCAGTCGTATGTGTTCAGTTGGCGGTCCTGGCGGCCGGCTGCACAATGGCAGAGTCCACGGTCGCAACCGTTCCACATGCGGAATTTCATATTTTTATAGTCCACGATAATCTGATTTTATTATTTAAGGCGTGTTCTGGATTTTCCACGCATATTATGTTTTTTCTTATTTTTTAGACAGATTGCTGGCTGCTCTCTTGGTGTCTCACTTCCTGATAAGCATGACGATGATTTTGAGTGCCATGTCGAAGAAGACAATCTTTGCATTGGCGTTGCGGTCGATGAGCATTTTGCACTCGTCGAAGAGCGCAAAGATATCGATGACGTTCGCCTCGTTGATAAACCGTGCAAAGTTGCGTGCAAAGTTCTCCTCGTCTTGTGTCATGTACACCAGTTCGGGCTGTTGGAAGTTGTAGGCGAAACTCTCGCGCACCATGTGTACGAAGTAGTCGAGCATGCGCTTCTGCTTTTCCCTTCCGAAGCCGGCCACCACGTCGCACCACTTCTTGAGGTCGTGTATTTTGCGTTGATAGGCCAGTCTCATGAGCATGATGAAGAGGTCCAGGTGCTGCTGGTTCTCGTTGCCAGCCTCCAGTTCCTCGATGGCGAGGTTCCAGTTGCCGCCCGCTATGCGTGCTATGCGGCGTGCGGTGTCAGGCTGCAGCTTGCGGCGGTCGATGAGCGCCTGTTCCATGGCAGTCGTATCTATCTTCTTGAAGTCGATGCGCTGTGTGCGGCTCCTTACCGTCTCGAGCAGGAGTTCCGGGTGTTCGGTTACCAGAATGAAGACCGACTGGTGTGGCGGTTCCTCCAGTAGTTTGAGCATCTTGTTGGCGCAGTCGGTGTTCATGCGGTCAGCCATCCATATCAAGCTTATCTTGTAGCCGCCCTGACTCGACATCAGGTTCATGTTGTGTGCTATGCTGTCGCTCTCGGCCACGGTGATGATCGCCTGCTTGTTGTTGTCCTGCTCGCCGCTCATGCGCCGTGTCCAGTCGCTGATGCGTATGTATCCGTCGCCCTCTATCATCATGTCGTGCCACTCCTTGGCAAAATCGAGACTTACGGGCTTGTGGTCGGACGGTGTGCCTGCCAACTTGAGGGTGGGGTAGGTGAAGTGGAGGTCGGGGTGCTCGTATTTGCTCAGCATGACATGTGCCCGCTTAGCCTCGGGCGTGTCTTCCTCGTCGCGCTCACCGAGAAGGTAACTGGCGAAGGCAAGTGCCATGGCAAACTTTCCGCAGCCTTCTGGGCCGCAGAAGAGAAGGGCGTGTGGCAGGCGGTTGGCCTGAACCATCTCTGTAAGCCTTTGCCATACTTCTTGTTGGCCTATTACTTCTCTACGTTTCATCTGTCTTTATTGTTTTGTTTGCCTTTTTACCCTTTTTCCCTTTTTACCCTTAAAAGAGTCTTCCTGCTATCTGCCTTACGCTGTCCACCGCCGAGACGGTGAAGAAGTGGATGTTGTGGTATCCGTGCGCAAAGAGGTCCTTGGCCTGTTGGGTAGTCCACTCTATGCCCAGTTGCTTGGCATCCTCGTCGCTCTTACACTTCAGTACCTCGCTGGCCAGTTCTTCGGGAATGTCGCAATGGAACGTCTTGGGTACCACCGTGAGCTGGCTCAGTTTGGCGAAAGGCTTGACTGCGGGGATGATGGGCATAGTAATGCCTGCCTGGCGAGCCTTCTCTACAAAAGCGTAGAACTTGCTGTTGTCATAGAACAGCTGGGTAACGGCATATTGCGCCCCGAGCTGCTGCTTCTCCAGAAGGTGCTGCAGGTCCTGTTCCATATTGGGAGCCTCTTCGTGCTTCTCAGGATAGCAAGCCACACCATAGCTGAACCTCTCGCCGGGGTTCTTGATGGGTGTTCCGTCGGCAAAGAATCCGTCGTTGAACGTCCTTACCTGCTCTATGAGGTCGGTGGCGTGGGCATGTCCGTTGGGCGTAGGTGTAAACTGGCGGTCTTCCTTCGCCTTGTCACCACGCAGCAACAGCAGGTTAGAGATGCCCAGAAACTGGAGGTCGAGCAATTCGTACTCGATGTCCTCGCGGCTTGCCCCGCTGCAGATGATGTGCGGTATTACGGGAATGTCGTACTTGTTCTGTATGGCCGCAGCTATGGCTATTGTGCCGGGACGGCGGCGCACACGCTGGCGGGAGAGGAGGCCGCCGGCCTCTTCCTTATATACAAACTCGCTGTGGTGGGTCGTTATGTTGATGTACCTGGGACCGTATTCCTTCAGGCTGTCTATCGTGCGGAAAAGGGCAGCGGTACCGTTACCCTTCAGCGGAGGAAGTACCTCGAAGGAAAAACCGTTCTCTTGGTTCTCGTTGTTCAAGTATTCTGATATGTTCATCGGCGGAAAAGCTAATTTGGTTGCAAATTTACGAAAAAAATAGGGGAAAAAAGCAGGTTGGACGTAATAATTAATAAGAATGTGCGTATTTATGATGACGAGAATAAGCGTGCACACACCAAAACGAATCAATAAAACCTAAATAAATATGGAACAAAACCAAACAGGCTCCAAAGCCTACCTTACATCTATCGTGATGGTCGCCGTACTGGGCGGCCTGCTTTTCGGCTATGACACCGCTGTCATCTCGGGTGCCGAAAAGGGACTTCAGGCATTCTTCAAGGGTGCAAGTGATTTCGAATATACCGATTTTATGCACGGCTTTACATCGTCGAGTGCACTTATCGGCTGTATCATCGGAAGCTCACTCTCAGGACTCTTCGCCACTAAGTTTGGACGCAAGCGATCGCTTATCTTCGCGGGTGTCTGCTTCTTCCTTTCCGCATGGGGAAGTATGGAGCCTGAAACTTACATCCTGCCACAGGGACAGGCCGACTGGACACTCCTTCTTGTCTTCAATTTCTACCGTGTTCTCGGCGGTATTGGCGTAGGTATGGCATCGGCCATCTGTCCTATGTACATCGGCGAAATAGCACCCAGTCATATGCGCGGTATGCTGGTGAGCTTCAATCAGTTTGCCATTATCTTCGGACAGTTGGTGGTATACTTCGTCAACTTCATCATCATGGGCGACCATGCCAATCCCATCTACGATGCCGCTGGCCATATTGCCAATATGCTCGATGCCGAGTGGACCATCGAGACAGGATGGCGTTACATGTTCGGTAGCGAGTGTGTACCTGCCGGCCTCTTCACCATACTCATCTGTTTCGTGCCCGAAACGCCGCGTTACCTCATGATGATAGGCAAGGAGGAAAAGGCCTACAGTGTGTTGGCACGTATCAACGGGGCTTTGGAGGCCAAGAACATCATCAACGACATCAAGAACACCGTTACCGTCAAGACAGAGAAACTCATGTCTTATGGCTTCATGTGTATCTTCGTGGGTGTGATGCTCTCCGTATTCCAGCAGGCCGTGGGTATCAACGCTGTCCTTTACTATGCTCCGCGTATCTTCCAGGATATGGGCATGAATAACCCGATGGTACAGACCGTTATCATGGGTATTGTCAACATCTCGTTTACGCTCGTGGCTGTGTTCACGGTAGAGAAACTCGGCCGCAAGCCATTGCTCATCTGCGGTTCGCTCGGTATGGCTATTGGCGCCATCGGTGTTGCCCTGACATTCGGCAACGAAGCCCTCAGCACCGTCACGATGCTCAGCATCATGGTGTATAGTGCCAGCTTCATGTTCTCGTGGGGACCTATCGCATGGGTGCTCATTGCCGAACTGTTCCCGAACACCATCCGTGGCGCTGCCGTAGCCGTGGCTGTTGCCTTCCAGTGGATATTCAACTTTATCGTCTCTTCCACCTTCGTGCCGATGTTTAACATGCATCTTGTGCCGGGTGACGATTTCGGTCATTGGTTTACCTATGGTCTCTATGGTGCCATTTGTATCGTGGCCGCTCTCTTCGTCTGGAAACTTGTGCCTGAAACCAAGGGCAAGACACTCGAGGACATGAGCAAACTTTGGAGAAAGGAAGACTAACCCGGAACTTCCCGTTATCTTTTCCCAACCTAAGAGAAAGCGCATAAAACAACAAGAGGGTGCACCGCCAAGGTGCACCCTCTTTTCTTGATGTGTTGGTATTAGTCTTGAGTATGAGAGTATTGAAAATTTTGTTAGTCGGATGGGGTAGAGGTTGAGGGAAAATAGACGGAAGTTGGAGCAATGTAAAAGAACCTACCTATTCATCTTTTTACCTGTCTACTTACTTTTACCTGTTGTTTTACTTATTACTATTTTTCTCTTTTACGTATTCATCTTTTACCTGTAACGATAGTTCTTTACTTCTCCAACAACCGTAGGGGTGTCAATATTGTTCCTTCAATTCTCCAATTCTTGACATTATAATAATGCCAACTTCTTTTAGGGGGCATTCCTTAGTTGTTCATGGCCTTTACCGAGAACATGAAATGTGGTGCGTAGGTGTTGTTGTTGAAGATGTAGTTGGTAAGCAGACTCGACTCGTTGCCGTCTACATAGATGCGTCCTGCCCACAGATAGAAGTACAAGTAAGTCTGTGTCTTGCTGGTGTTGTATTCCAAACCGGCTGAGCAGACGTTGGCATAGAACTTGACAGTCACATTCTTGTAGGTCTGCGAACTGGTAGTGATGTCGCCCAGTACGATGTCCTCGGTGTTGGCAACGAAGAGGTTCTGGCTGTAGTTGTAGGGTACGAGGTAGCTGTTTACAGTTACCGGAGACATATTGGATACTTTTTCGGCCAGTTCGGTGTCGTTTATCCAGTTCTTCAGTATCTGTACGGGGAACTGGTATGTTACCTTGCCGTAATAGCTGGTGATGTTGCCGTTAGTGTCTTTGTTCGTGCCCGTGGTGACAGAAGCCATGATGTTGGGTATCGTGTCGGTTACGTCCTTCGTGTTCAACTTGTTCTCGTTGTAGTAGATCCATGCGCCCGTGTGGTATGAACCGAGGGTGCTCACCATAGACTTCTGTTGGTCTACAGGGATGCTGGTACTGCTGCTCTCCGTGTCAGAGTTGCACGAACTGAAAGTGATGGCCAAGGCGAAGGCTGCCATCAAGCCTAAGATTCTTGATTTTTTCATTTTTTGTTGTTTGTATTATTGTTGTTTGTTTCTTGTTCGGTTGCTTTTCTTGTACGTTTCATTGGTGTCCCTTAGGGGGTGTCGTTTTCAGAACACATATATATAAGTTATAATATGGCGAAATCTTGCATGGCGGAATGTTAATAAAAACAAAAAGCGAGAAACTTAGGAATGTTATCCTTAGTTTCTCGCTTCATGTCGGGATTACTGGACTCGAACCAGCGACCTCGCGCCCCCCAGACGTGTGCGCTACCAACTGCGCCAAATCCCGATAGCTCTCTTTTCAGATTGCGAGTGCAAAGGTACAACTAAATTTTGAAACAAACAAATAATTCTTGCATTTTTTTCTTTTGGTAAAGATAAAATAAAAATAAATTGATGACGCAAAGGTAAGCCAAAGTATCGACACGGAAGACTCATTCTCCGCAATTTGTACGAAAGGGTGGCGATGGTGTATGAAATGATTCAGAATACTGTCGCAAAGGAAATGTCAGAATCCGCAGTCTTATGTTGTTTTTGGAAATTAAGGAGTTAAAGGAGTT
>CAVCGV010000051.1:0-20792 GCA_963601815.1 bacterium | reverse complement strand
CGTTAGTTCAGTTGGTTAGAATGCCTGCCTGTCACGCAGGAGGTCACGAGTTCGAGTCTCGTACGCACCGCTTCTTTACATTTCTAATTTCACCTTTAGGGTGCGTTAGTTCAGTTGGTTAGAATGCCTGCCTGTCACGCAGGAGGTCACGAGTTCGAGTCTCGTACGCACCGCTTCTTTACATTTCTAATTTCACCTTTAGGGTGCGTTAGTTCAGTTGGTTAGAATGCCTGCCTGTCACGCAGGAGGTCACGAGTTCGAGTCTCGTACGCACCGCAGAAGCCTTCGAGAGTTACTCTCGGAGGCTTTTTTATGCGCTTTCAGCTGCAGGAGGATAGACGGAGAATACTTATGGTTATAATATTGACAATACTGGCTTATTTCTGGATACTTATCATCTTTAGCAGGTTGACATCTAGACAGGCCAACAACGAGACTTTTTACAGGGCAGACCGCAGGTCGCCGTGGTATATGGTGGCATTCGGCATGATAGGTGCTTCCATCTCTGGCATTACCTTTGTGAGTGTACCGGGTATGGTGATGCGCTCAGGCATGGCTTACCTGCAGATGTGTCTGGGGTTTATAGTGGGATATTTCTTAGTCGCCTTTGTCCTGCTTCCGGTTTACTACCACTATAATCTTACCACTATCTATACGTATCTGCTCCATCGGTTGGGAAAACGGTCGTATAAGACAGGCGCAGCATTCTTTCTGCTATCCAAACTGACAGGGGCAGCCGTCCGTTTCTTTGTCGTGTGCATCATTCTGCAGCGCTTTGTGCTCGATGACCTCGGAGTGCCGTTCTGGATAACGGTTCCTGTTATGGTCATGCTCATCTGGTTCTATACCCGTAAGGGAGGCATCAAGACCTTGGTATGGACAGACTCTTTTCAGACGCTCTGCATGTTTGTGGCGTTGCTGCTCATTATTTTCGAGGTGGTGGGGATGCTTGGTCTGACCCCTGCTGAGGCTATCAAGGCTATCTGGAACAACCCGCTCTCACGGGTGTTTGTCTTTGACGACTGGATGTCGCAGCAGAATTTCTGGAAGCAGTTCTTGAGCGGTATATTCGTTGTTATCGTGATGACGGGCCTCGACCAGGACATGATGCAGAAAAACCTTACGTGCAAGACACTGCGTGAATCGCAGAAGGATGTCTGCAGCTATGGTGTCGCCTTCGTTCCTGCCAATCTTCTGTTCCTTTCGTTGGGGGTGCTGCTTGTTATGTTGGCACGGCATGAGGGCATGGCTCTGCCAGAGGCTCCTGACGACTTGCTGCCCATGTTTGCAGCCTCTGGCTTTATGGGGGCTACCGTTGTGGTTTTCTTTACCATAGGCATCGTAGCAGCCAGCTTTTCGAGTGCCGACTCGGCTCTTACCGCCATTACCACGAGTGTCTGTATAGACCTCTTCGGGCGTGACGAAGACATAGCCTTGCGAAAGAAGGTACACCTTGCTGTGGCTGTGCTGTTCATGATTCTTATCGTCGCCTTCAAGGCTGTCAACTCTACGAGTGTCATAGACGCGGTGTACATTCTGTGTTCTTATACATACGGTCCACTCTTGGGGCTCTTTGCCTTTGCCCTTGCCACATGCCGTAGGGTGGCGGACAGGTGGGTGCCGTGGATAGCTGTAGCCAGTCCTTTGGTTTGCCTTGCTGTCTCTTTTGTAGTCGAGCGTACTACCGGTTACCGGTTTGGCTATGAAATGCTAATGTTTAACGGCACTTTGACTTTCCTTGGACTTTTGGCATCTTCTATCGGTAAGGGTACGGTAAAGAGAGTAAGTTTTTTGGAAGGGAATAAGGAAGAGAGTGGGGAAGATGTGGACGAAGAATGATAGGTCGGATGGCAGGGCATGCTAAATTTGTTTCCCGATCCATGCCATCAGTACACCTACGGCATAGTTTTGTTCTTCTTCTGTCAGTTTTCTGCCTTGGGGGATGTGGTGCCATTTGGAAAAGCAGCCACGGCAACAGCATCCCGTGGCGTGCTGAGCTATGAAGATGGGGTGTCCTTTCATTGGTGTCTGCTTGCCGTCGTTGGGGATGAAAGCGGGTGTCAGACGCTTTACCACGAAGTCGTGGGCATGGTTCCGGATAGTGGAAAGTCCTTTTGCGTTGATATAGTCGCGGTCTTTCTGCGACAAGTGGAAGCGGCTGCGGAAACTTGATTTGGCGAGGCGGTCGAAAAGTTCTTCCAAATCATATTCTTCCTTTGTTTCCTCCTCGTTTGTTAGAGGTTCCTTATCGGAAGGCGTTTCCTTAGTCTCGTTAAAAGAAGTCTGTCTCTCTTTTCCGGAAAACGGCGGCGTTTCCTCTTCGGGAAAGAGAGACAGTTCGATGTATTGTTTGCGTGTTGCCATAAAAGCCCTTTAGTCACTATGTTGCGGGCATCATCGGCGAGCTCTTATTGCTCGTCGGTATTAACCCTTGCCATATTGAAGGAGGATATCTTGCCGTCGGGCGATACGGTGGCAGTAATCTTGAACTTGCCTTCAGTATTGGTTCCGTCCGTACGGATTACGTTCTGCAGTGCGGAGAATACTACCTGGTATTCATATTCCCCGTCGCCTATTTCGCGTTTCTGTATGCTGTAGTCGTTGGCCAGGCGCCAGGTCATATCGGTAATATCGTCCTTGTACAGTTTGTGCATGAAGGTAACGACATCCTGCTTGGTTGCGGAGCTCTTGCCAAGTAACGAAGAGAGAATCTCTTCGCAGGTGGCGGTAAGACCGTCCTCGTTGCGTGTGTTGATACTCTGGAAGAACTGCTTGAAGAGTCCGCTAAGCATCTGTTTCTCCTCAGGTTGCAGGTCGCGTCCCTTGGCCTTTTTCATGGCGTTCTCAGCCTCCTCTATGTGGTTACCGTCCACGTGCGTATCGAGGTAAGTCTGGTAGGCATCGGCGGTGTCCGTATTCTTTGCAGTTTGCCAGTCGATGGAATCTATCATGTTATATGCTTCCTGCCTGTGCGGACTGTTAGGGTATTTGGCGAGGTAAGCCTCAATGGTTGACTTCGATCCGCTAACCACGGCGTTGGTCCAGTCGCCGTCTATCACTTTCAGTGCGTTGAGGTGTGCCTGTATAGAGTCGATGTGTGCCTGGTCGGCATCCTTGTAGGTATCAAGGAAACTCTGCAGCACGTCAGGGTCATTGCTCAGCATGGCATTCTCGTAGGCTTCCTTCTCCTTGGCGTTGTTGGCGTTGCTGTAGAGGTAATACACTCCTCCGCACACTACCAAGGCGAAGATGAACGAGAAAAAGATGATCTTGCGTGTGTTCTTGTTCTTATTATCAGGTGTGGGGGGAGGCGGTGGCGGTACAGCACCTGTAGAGGCGGTACGCGGTACGGGCGTGGCTGTGCCATTGACTGGAGGCAGAGGCGGTATGGGTGGCATGGGTGGTGGGGGAGTGGCTTGTTGGCATTTTGGGCAATGCCCCAGAACCGTAAAGTACGCGCCGCCACAGTGGGGGCATGTTGTCACCTTGCCTGCAATCTCCACACCGCAGTTAGGGCAAGTGGGAGCTTTGTCACTGATTTGTCGTCCGCATTCCGGACATGTTATGATAGCCATGATAGTGTGTGTAGTTTTATCTGTGTCTGAATCTTATTTCCCTGAGTTTGTGGTTGCCCATAAACCGGCTTTTGTCCACGTACCCGTTTACACCGTTTAGCCTTCCCTTGCCCGTGTATTGCCACATCTCGAAATCGCGGTCATCGCGTAGCACGGGGGTGCGCTTGGTGTATTGGGCTATCATGAGTTTGTAGCCGTCTATTTTCCCCAGCAGGTAGTGGTCGTAGAAGTTGGCACCAGTGTAGATAAGCGGTTTCTGTTTGTATGCTTTTTCTACGAGTAGCAGAAACTTGAAAAGTGAGTCGCAGAACTCTTCTGTATCCATGCCGCTCTTGGTCTCCACATCTATCATGGGTAGCAGGTCTTGGTCGCCGGGGCGGCACTGCGCCATGAAGTTGTCGAGCTGGGTCTGTTGGGGTATGCGCGCCCTATAGAAGTGGTAAGACCCCACTTTCAGTCCATACTTGTGTGCCAGGTCTATGTTCTCCTTGTATTTGCTGTCTACATTGTCGCCGCCTTCGGTGGCTTTTAGATAGACGTA
This sequence comes from bacterium, assembly GCA_963601815.1. GTDB lineage: Bacteria > Bacteroidota > Bacteroidia > Bacteroidales > Bacteroidaceae > Prevotella. Next base: position 16,676 of record CAVCGV010000051.1, on the reverse strand, counting down.
TGCCATTTTCGAGTTCTCGCCCACAGTTTCCCAGAATACGTTGCCTTGATAATGGCTCAGGTCTATACCGTGTACATGCTGGCATGTATCTTCGCACTGCACGTATTGGGCATGTGCGCTACAGGTCAGCAAGGCTACTAAAGCTGTAAAGATGAATCGTTTCATGTTTACAAAGATACGAAAAACATTTGGTTCGAGTGGGAGGTGGGTATTTTTTTTATGAATATTTTATGTTTTCCTCTCTTTCTTACTCTTCTATTTCCGATATGGACCGGAAGAGCTTCCCGAGGAAGTTGCTGGTAGTTTCTACAGGAGCGTATCCGAAGTATCTCATGCTTTGGCGCAGGCTCTTGCGCATGGTACCTCTACTGGAGTGTACCAGTCCTGTAGCCGACTGTTCGAATTCTATCTCCTGCCGTTCCTGGATGTTGAAGTAGAGCGACCGTAGGGTAAGTTCGTATGCTCCCTTCTCTATGTGGTGGACGAAGGGAATCTCTACCTTCTCGAAATTGAAGAAGGTGATGAGCACGCTTCCTTCCAGTTGAGCCATGCGCTGCATGCGTAGCTTTCGCAGCCACGTCTCCAGTTTTACGAAGTCCACTTTGTCGCCCCTTGTTCGCAGAAATTTTCCCAGCTGTATGATGTCTGGCAGACTGATGCCTCCTGCAAGCATGGCGTTGACATTGCTCACGATGAGTCGTAGCAGGTCTACGGTGACCAGCGAGGTGTCGATGGCGTGCCGTTCTTCGTTCTGTATGCGTGTGAGACGGCGATTCAGGAAGGAGTTTGCCAAGAGCGCTTCGCCTGTCGGCATGTCGTTCAGGTTCTTCCTCATTTGGGCTATCTTTTTGCGTTTGAAGTCGGTCATCGGCTCCATCGTCTCCTTGCTGCCGAAATGGTCGTTGCGCAGCTGGGCGAAAAGGTTTCTTTGCAGGAAGTCCATGATAGGTGTGTGTTAAGGCGTGTTCTGAAAATTCCACGCATAGTTAATATTCTTCTTTAGGCGGATTGCTATTTGTGCCTTTTTTTGATTTTTGGCTTAAATGCAGAAATGCTCAAAGGTAATTTGGGAACCCGCCTTAAGGGTTAACTGTATTTCTTGGGGTAGCGGAAGATGATGGATGCCAATGCTACCAGTCCGATGGCTATGGGGTAGTAAAGGTAGGGCACGATGTCAAGAGGACCGAGCCCTGACAGTCCTGCGGCCAGAAGCATCTGCACTCCGTAGGGGATGAGTCCCTGTACGGTGCACGAGAAGGTATCGAGAATACTTGCAGCCTTGCGGTTGTCCACGCCGTACTGGTCGCCTATGCGTTTGGATATGTCGCCCACGGTAAGTATAGCGACGGTATTGTTTGCGGTGCAGAGGTTTACGAGCGAGACAAGGGCGGCTATGGCAAGTTCTGCTCCCCGCTTGCTCTTTACCCTTTGTGTCAGTTTGCTGATGATAAAGTCAATGCCCCCATTAACGCGTATGATTTCGAGCATACCTCCGGCCATCATGGCAATGATGACCAGTTCGCCCATGTCGGTTACGCCCTTTCCCATGGCAGCAAACCATCCGAAGAGGTTGTATGCCTCATCTGGGTAGAGCATGTGCTCGCCTATGCCGATGATTCCGCAAAGAAGGGTGCCCAAAGCGAGCACTGCCATGACGTTCATGCCGGCTATAGCCGTGACGAGTACAATGATATAGGGAATCACCTTGGCAAAGTCAACATTTGGTATTTCTTCGGGTGCCTTGGTTCCCGTTCCCATAAAAGCGTATATGGCCAGTATGATGACGGCTGCAGGCAGGACGATGAGAATGTTGGCGCGGAACTTGTCGCTCATGCGGCATCCCTGTGTCTGGGTGGCCACGACGGTGGTGTCGGATATGAACGAAAGGTTGTCTCCGAAGTAGGCACCTCCCACAATGATGGCTACGGTGAGAGCCAGGTTGGTGTCTACAGAGTGGGCGAGACCTGCCGCAATGGGAACAAGTGCCACGATGGTGCCCACGCTGGTACCTATGGAGAGGGATATGAAACATGCGGCGAGGAACAAGCCGGGAAGGATCATGCTGGCCGGCAATATGCTGAGTGCGAGGTTTACTGTTGCGTCTACTGCGCCCATCTCCTTTGCCGTGGCAGCAAAAGCCCCTGCCAGCACATATATCCATAGCATGAGCATGAGATTACTGGCTCCGGCTCCCCGGCTGTAGGTGTCTATGCGTTTTTTCATGGGCAGTCCGCCCGTCACGGTCACGGCGTATATGCTTGATATCATAAACGCGACAGTGAGCGAGAGGTTGTCGCCCTGACTGCTGGCCTGTGCCGTGTGTACGGTGATGAGTACTATCAGTACGATGAGCAGTAAGAGTGGCGACAGTGCCAGTATTCCTTTCTTGTTGTCCATACCTGTTGAATTTGACAAGAGTGCAGAGCTTGCGTCACTCTACACTCTTGACTTTGTTTGTATTAAGCGGGTCCGTTAAAGGTGAATCTCAGAACCTGCCATGAGTTTGTATTACAGTGTTACACCATTCTTGAAGATGGATATTTCACGGTAGCCGTTGGCTTCGTTGCGTGCGTCTTCACCGCTGGCTACAGCGATGATCTTGTCTATGAACTTGCGCACGAGCTGCTTCATCTCCGTTCCTTCCACCAGTTCTCCGGCATTGAAGTCTATCCAGTTGGGCTTGTTCTTTGCCAAAGTGCTGTTGGTGGAAATCTTCATGGTAGGTACGAAGGTACCGAATGGCGTACCGCGACCGGTAGTGAAGAGAACCAACTGGCATCCTGCTGAGGCAAGGGCTGTGGCAGCCACAAGGTCATTGCCAGGGGCAGACAGTAGGTTGAGACCCGTAGTCTCCAGGCGGTCGCCGTACTGCAGTACACCGCTCACGGGTGCGCGTCCGCACTTCTGTGTACATCCGAGGGCTTTGTCCTCGAGTGTGGAGATACCTCCAGCCTTGTTTCCCGGCGACGGGTTTTCTCCAACAGGCTCGCCGTGGCTAAGGAAGTACTCCTTGAAGTCGTTGATGAGGTGAACAGTCTTGTCGAACAACTGGCTGTTTTCGCAGCGGTTCATGAGGATAGTCTCTGCACCGAACATCTCGGGTACTTCCGTAAGGATGCTCGTTCCTCCCTGTGCTACGAGCCAGTCGCTGAATTCACCCACGAGCGGGTTGGCAGTGATGCCGCTGAATCCGTCGGATCCGCCACACTTCAAGCCTACGCGCAATTTGCTGACCGGCACTTCTTCGCGCTTGTCTTCGCAAGCCTTGCTGTAGAGTGTACGCAGTATCTTCATGCCTTCTTCCAGTTCGTCTCCCTCCACCTTCTGTGTCACGAGCAACTGTATGCGCTCCTTGTCATAGTCGCCGAGCATCTTCATGAAGTCGTCTGGCTGGTTGTTCTCACATCCCAGCGAGAGTACCAAGACGGCTCCTGCATTGGGGTGCAGGCAGATGTCGCGCAATACCTTGCGTGTATTCTCGTGGTCGCCCGAAAGCTGTGAACAGCCGAAGTTGTGGTGCCATGCATGTATGGCATCGATGCCCTTGCATCCGGTTTCCTGCTTCAGCATCTCCACCAGTTTTTCCGCAATGCCGTTTACACAGCCCACGGTAGGCACTACCCATATCTCGTTTCTTACGCCCACTTCGCCATTGCTGCGGACATATCCCATGAAACTGCGGTCTTCCTTGGCGATTTCCAGTTTCTCGTTAACGGGGTTGTAGGTGTATTCCAGTGTTCCTGCAAGGTTGGTCTTCAGGTTGTTCTCGTTTACCCACTCTCCCTGTTTAAGGTCCTTTTTAGCGTGTCCGATAGGATAGCCGTATTTGATGATGTCCTGTCCTTTAGGAGCATCGTCGATGAGCACTTTGTGTCCTGCGGGGGTGTCCTGCAAGAGTGTGACGGTCTTGCCGTCCACCTCGATAATCTCGCCCTGTTTCATAGGGCGCAGGCAAACCACTACCGAGTCGGCAGGGTTAATTTTGATAAAGCTTGATAGTTCCATTCTGTGTAGTTTGTCTATTTGTTGTGTTAATGTTTTTGTATGCTGTTTTTGGTGAAGAGTAAACGGGATAAAGCTTCTGGCATAAGCCTTCTTACGCTTTAACTCTTTTACTCTTCAAAGCTGTGTTCTGCGGTAGAAGTCGACGTTTTCCTTCATGAGCAGTTCTATAGGCATATAGTTGACGGGTGTCACCTTCTTCTTTAGTACGATGGCGCGGAAGAGAGTTTCTATGCACGAATACCCCTGCATATAAGCATGCTGCGCTATGAGGAAAGATATGCTTCCTTCGCGCAGGCAGCGTGCGTTTTTCTCCACCATGTCGTACCCCATTATCTGTATGTCTCGCCTGTTGGTCTTGAGCAGGAAGTCGCCCACGATGTGCGCCTTCGATGTCAGTGTGATGCAGTGGTGTACCTCACTGTGTTGGGTAAAGAATTTTTCGAGCATCTTGCCATATTCGCTGCGTGTGCCGTTCAGAGGCAGGTCGAGGTCGGTAATCTTGATGTTGGGGAAGTGGTCGTGCATGTAGTGTCTGAACCCCACTTCCCGGTTGTCCTGCTGCTTGCTCACGACGTGTCCGTCCTTGGTCTGCCTCATCAGCATAATCTCGCTCTCTTTGTTGGCAATGAGCATAAGGGTTTTGGCTGCAAAGTATCCGCTGCAGAACGAATCCTGTCCGAAGAAGGAGAGCGGCTTGAGGTCGGGCATGTTCGAGTCGAGGAGGATGAAGGGGATGCTCTTCTCGTGCAGGCAGTCGGTAAATTCCCTTGTGGTGATGAGCGATGAGGGCACCACCACGACTCCGTCCGGCTTAGCCTCCAGAATCTTTTGTGCGTTTGCCCTGAATGTATCTTCGTCCGACCTCTCGTAAAATTCCACTTTTACCTCTATGTGGAAGTCGCGCCTCATGTCTTCGCATTTGTGCGCTCCTTCCTCAATCTCTTCCCAGTAGGCTTCCGATTCGTGGCGGGGTATGAGCATATAGAAAGTGTATTCCTTGTTGTATGCCAGTGCGCTGGCATACATGTTGGGCTGATAGTTCATCTCCTTTAGTGCTTGCTCTACCTTTTTGCGCGCTGCAGGCGATACACTGGGGCGGTCGTGCAGTACACGGTCTACAGTGCCCACCGATACGCCTGCTCTCTCGGCTATGTCTTTTATTCTGATTTTTTCAGCCATATAGTTTTTTGCTGTTTGTTCTTCTACCCTTGCTGGTCTTGGCGTGTACCTCGTGTGTGTTGTTGCTTGTTTCGGCTTAATGTGCCTTTTGGTACGTACACCTTATTATATATGTGCGAGGGTATGCATCCACGCACTAAGTTTCCGCTACAAATTTACAACAAAAAAACGAATTGTGCGAAAGCACAGTGTGTTTTTTGCGTAGGAAACAAAAAAAACTTATTTTTTATTTCTTTATTCAAGAAAATATGGTTATTTTTGCCCCACAATACGAGCAATCGAAAAACAAATAAATTAAAAACTAACAAACAAATGGCAAAAATTGTAACATTAGGTGAGATTATGCTTCGCCTGTCTCCCGAGGGCAACGACCGTTTTATTCAGAGTGAGTCATTCCGCATTATTCCCGGTGGCGGTGAGGCCAACGTGGCAGTGAGCGTGGCCAACTATGGTCATGAGGCTTACTTCGTGTCTAAGCTGCCTAAGCACGAAATCGGACAGATAGCCCTTAACGCGCTTCGCCGTTATGGTGTAAACACCGACTTTATTGCCCGCGGTGGCGACCGTGTGGGTCTGTACTATGCCGAGACGGGTGCTTCCATGCGTCCTTCTAAGGTTATCTACGACCGTGCCCACAGTTCTATTGCCGAGGCTGACGCTTCTGATTTTGACTTCGACAAGATTATGGAGGGTGCACAGTGGTTCCACTGGAGCGGCATCACACCAGCCATCAGCGACAAGGCTGCCGAACTGACAAAATTGGCTTGTGAAGCTGCAAAGCGTCACGGCGTGACAGTGTCTGTAGACCTTAACTTCCGCAAGAAGCTCTGGACTTCAGAGAAGGCCATCAGCGTGATGCGTCCCCTGATGCAGTATGTAGACGTATGTATCGGTAACGAGGAAGATGCACAGCTCTGCCTTGGTTTCAAGCCCGATGCTGACGTAGAGGGTGGTAAGACCGATGCTGAGGGATACTATGGTATCTTCCAGGGCATGATGAAGGAGTTTGGCTTCAAGTATGTCGTTTCTACATTGCGTGAGTCTCTCTCTGCCACACATAACGGCTGGAAGGCCCTTATCTATGACGGCAAGGAGTTCTACCAGAGCAAGCACTACGACATCAACCCCATCATTGACCGCGTAGGTGGGGGCGACTCGTTCTCAGGTGGCCTTATCCATGGTCTGCTCACCAAGCCTACACAGGCTGAGGCTCTTGAGTTTGCAGTAGCTGCTTCAGCACTGAAGCACACTATCCCCGGCGACTTCAACTTGGTGTCTGTCGATGAGGTGGAGAGTCTCGCTGGCGGTAACGCCAATGGCCGTGTGCAGAGATAATAAATATAGATAACTAATGTATATAACAAGGCGACGGTTGTCGTCTTGATTATACATTTAAACATATCCAAAAAGAAATGGCAAAATTTAGCAAAATGCAGGTCATGGCAGCCATGAAAGAGACTGGTATGGTGCCTGTGTTCTTCAACAAGGACATTGAGATTTGCAAGAACGTCATCAAGGCATGCTACGAAGGTGGTGTGCGCGTGTTTGAGTTTACCAACCGTGGCGACTTCGCCCACGAGATTTTCGGTGAGTTGGTAAAGTGGGCCGACAAGGCTTGCCCCGAGATGATTCTCGGTGCCGGTACTGTTGTCGACGCTGGTACAGCATCGCTGTATCTCCAGTTGGGCGCCAACTTCATCGTAGGCCCTAACTTCAACCCTGAGATCGCTCCTGTATGTAACCGTCGCCTGGTTCCTTATTCTCCAGGTTGTGGTTCTGTAACAGAAATCAACAATGCGCAGGCTGCTGGCTGCGACGTTACCAAGGTGTTCCCCGCAGGCAATGTGGGCGGTCCTTCGTTTGTCAAGAACGTAATGGCTCCCTTGCGCTGGAGCAACATCATGGTTACCGGTGCCGTAGAACCTACTGAGGAGAACCTTACTCCCTGGATTAAGGCGGGTGTGCTCTGCGTAGGTATGGGTTCCAAACTGTTCCCGAAGGATACTGTTGCCGCAGGCGACTGGGCAGCTATCACAGCTAAGTGCCAGGAGGCTTTAGGTTATATTGCCAAGGCTCGCGCTTAACATATACAGCATTTATAGCAGTGCCGCCATCGCTTGGGTGGTGGCACTGCTTTGTTTTTCGGCTTGTTCGCCATCACATAAGGCAGAGGTAGACAGGCTGAATTCTTTGTCTTATGCCTATCATTACCGCAGTTTAGACTCTACCCGCGTTTTTGCAGAGAGGGCTCTTCGTCTCTCTGCCGACTATGCTTCGGGACGCGCCGAAGCGCATAATAATCTTGCCTTTGTTGCCATGGCAAAGATGGACTACGCCTCGGCAAGGAAATATTTGGACGAGGTGGAACGAAACAGCGACAATCAGATAGAGATACTCATAGCCCATGTGCAGAATATGAGGCTGTGCCAGCGCGAATCACGCAACAAGGACTTCTATGCCTATCGTGAGAAGGCTATGCGTCTGTTGCGCCGCACAGGTGAAGAGGCCATGAGCCTGCCGCCCCACGAGCGCCAGCGTGCGCTGTATGCACACTCCGAGTTTGCCATTGTCTCCTCTGCCTATTTTTACTATGTAGGGCAGGAGGATGCCGTGCGTCAAAGTCTGGAGGATATCGATGTCGACGAACTGGAACAGGACACGGCGCAGTATCTCAACTATCTCTATAGTGTCGGTTCAGGTGGTGTCATTACCAACGGTACAGCCGAGGAAATCTGCCAGACGGAGTTCGATTACCTCTTGCGTTGTTTTATGCTTGCGAGCGGTTCCCGTCCCTATTCCTATTGGCAGGCCAATGCGTTACAGGCCATCAGCGAACATCTGCAGAGCCCCAGTCTCTGTAGTTACCTGTTGCGCGAGAACAGACCTGCTATCAAATATCTCAATGTCGACCAGGTGCCCGACTCTCTTCTGGCGGGCAACTTTGCCCAGTATGCCCTCAGCGTATTTTCTGCGTATGGCGATGTGTACCAGGTTGCGGGGGCTTACCGTACCCTGGGAGAATGTTATTGGGCGATAGGTGACTATCGATCGGCAGCCCAGTGCCTTAACCATGCCCTCTATGACAATAAGGCAATCAATGCAGCCCCCGACCTTGTAGCCTCTATCTGCGAACGGCTGTGTCTTGTCTATTCCGCCATAGACGACAAACCCCACAGCGACTACAACCGCAATCTCTATCTCGACTTGCAAGAACGCACACGCCAGGACCGCCAGTTGGAAGCACGTGCCACCATGCTTGACGAGAATGCCAGGGTGCTCAATCTCATGATAGCGGCAGTGGTCGGCATGATAGTGCTGGTATGCGTCCTTCTTTTCCTGTTCTATCGCATGGGGCGTAGAGGCAGCCGTGGCCGATCGCTCCAGAACCTGCTCCAACCGCTCGAACAGTGGCGGCACGACAATGAAGAACATATCCGTATGCTGCAGGAAAAGAAGGAGGAGATAAACGAGCGCATGGCCGCTGTACAGCTCCATGTGCAGGAGAACAAGCGGCGCCATCTGGAACAGCGTGCCAAGGTGTCGCTTGTCAATAGCATCATGCCTTTCATAGACCGCATGAAACATGAGGTAGACTGCCTTGCCACTACCGGTCAGACCGATCGGCAACGCGAGGAACGCTATCAATACATACGTGAGCTGACAGAAAAGATAAACCAGTACAATGGCGTGCTTACATCCTGGATACAGATGCGCCAAGGAACGCTCAACCTCCATATCGTCAGTTTTCCCCTACAACCCCTCTTTGATATTGTGGGCAAGGCGAGGATGGGGTTTGCCATGAAGGGTATTGACCTTATCGTAGAACCTACCTCGGCTATCGTAAAGGCCGACAGAACGCTGACGCTCTTTATGGTGAATACCATAACCGACAATGCGCGTAAGTTTACACCTTGCGGCGGTAGTGTGCGCGTTTGTGCTACCGATGCTGACGGGTATGTAGAGATATCCGTAGCCGATACCGGCAGCGGTATGGACAGCGAACAGGCAGCGCATGTGTTCGACCGCACCTATACGGGCGGACATGGCTTCGGACTGGTCAACTGCCAGGGCATCATAGAAAAGTATAAGAAGCTAAGCTCCCTCTTTGCCGTCTGCGATATTACGGTAAAGAGCGAGGTAGGGAAGGGGAGCGTCTTCTCCTTCCGTCTGCCCCACGGCATCCGCAAGGCTACATACTTTCTCCTTGCCGTATTGCTGCCCTTTCCTGCCGTCTTGGCAGGGGCATACCGTCAGCATGCGCAGAGCGAAAACCTGTCCACGCCCTGCCTGCAGCGTGCCAGTGCCTTCGCCGATTCTGCCTATTTCTCCAATATCAATGCCACATATAGCCGCACACTGCAGTTTGCCGACTCTGCACGCTATTGGCTCAACCAACATTATCTCCAGTTGTATCCTGACGGCAAGAGGCTCATGATGGCAAGTCCGGGCGATATAATGCCCGCCGAACTGATGTGGTATCATGACAGCTTGCCAACCAACTACAACGTTATCCTCGACCTGCGCAACGAGAGTGCCGTAGCGGCGCTTGCCCTGCACCGTTGGAGTCTCTACCAGAGCAACAACAAGGTATATACCCAGCTCTATCGTGAAATGGGTACCGACAGTACGCTGCCCAGTTATGTAAGGACCATGCAGGTGTCTGAAAACTCCAAGACCGTGGCCGTCGTGCTACTCGTCCTTCTGCTTCTCTTGCTGCCAGTGGCATACTATCTGCTCTATTGGCGACATGTACTGTTTCTTCGCTTTGCCATGGACAAAGTAGAGCAGCTCAATGCCGTCTTGCTCAGCGGCATGCCCGACAGCGACAAGCTTGCCCGCATAGAACGGATATGGAGCAAGAGTGGGGCGACGCTGCTGAGAGGTATTGCCCATCGCAGTGGGGACAGTGCCCGGCTCTCCACCCTTGTAGCACAGATACAGGACGCTTTGCGCCAGAGTGTTGTGCGCGAACGCCATGAGCTTACGAATATTGAGGAGGCAGAAGATTGTCTGCGTCGTGATGAATACGAGAACGGAAGACTGTACGTTTCCTGCTCGGTGCTTGACAATACTCTTTCGGCTCTTAAGCACGAGACCATGTATTACCCCTCGCGCATTGCCCGTATGGTAGATAGTTGTGGTGGCGATGTGAATGCCCTGCGCGAAACGGTGGATTATTATAAATCGCTTTACACCGTGCTCAGTGCACAGGCCATGGAACAGGTAACCGACAGCGTTAGGTACGATGCAGAGATGATACCCTGGCTTCTCTCGTTGTTGCGTCGCGAAAATGGAGGCGAGCAGCCCGATGTGTCCGTATCGCCCGTTGAGGGTGGGTATTCGCAGTTGTGTGTAGACATGCCTAGGTTGCGACTTACAGATGCTGAGTGCCGTGCGCTCTTCACCCCTCTGACATGTAGACTTACTTTTCTGCTGTGCCGCCAGATAGTGAGGGAGGTGGGCGAGGTTACCAATCTCAGACGCTGCGGCATACAGGCACATAAGGCATCCTCTGGCGGCACGGTTGTCGAAGTATTACTGCCAGCAGAAAACTGGAAACTATAATAAAAAGTCCATCTCGCTCCTTTCACGCGAGGATACAGAGTAGGATTAAACAACAAAAGAATATGGATAAATTCAAGGTAATCATCGTAGAGGACGTGCCCCTCGAACTGAAAGGCACGGAGGGTATCTTCAAGAATGATATCCCCGAGGCTGAGATAGTCGGAACTGCCGATACAGAACCGGCCTATTGGCATCTTATCAAGCAGCAGGTCCCCGACTTGGTGTTGCTCGACCTCGGTCTCGGTGGCTCCACTACTATCGGAGTGGAAATCTGCCGTCATACTAAGGAGGTATACCCCCAGGTAAAGGTGCTGATATTCACAGGCGAGATACTGAACGAAAAACTATGGGTGGATGTGCTCGATGCAGGATGTGACGGAATCATCCTTAAGAGCGGAGAACTCCTTACGCGTGGTGATGTGGCGGCGTGCATGGACGGCAAGAAGTTGGTCTTCAACCAACCCATACTGCAGAAGTTGACGGAGCGGTTCAAGAGCAGCATAGGCACTCAGATTATGCGTCAGGAAGCACTAGTGGGTTACGAGATAGACGAATATGATGAACGTTTCCTTCGCCATCTGGCTCTGGGGTATACCAAGGAGCAGATTACCCAGTTGCGCGGCATGCCCTTCGGTGTGAAAAGTTTGGAGAAACGCCAGAATGAACTGGTACAGAAACTCTTCCCAGACGGCAACCACGGTATGGGTGTCAATGCCACGCGCCTTGTGGTACGCGCCTGCGAACTGCGTATTCTCGATATCGACAATCTACAGCCGGACGAGGAGTGATGGACAGGAGAAAATCCCGAAGAATACAACACCATGCCATGGCATATGCTACATTGGCTCTGAGCGTGGCACAACTGCTTCTTACCGTCGTGTCATGGCTACTGACGGCTGCCATGCCCGGACGCTTTGCCCACTCGCTGCTGAGTGCCGAAGGCATACGCTGGTTTATGGGCCGTTTTGTTACCAATATGCAGTCGCCACTGCTGGTGTGGCTTGTGCTGGGCATATTTGCTTGGGGCACACTGCAGCGCAGTGGACTGCTGCAGTACGCATCTTCTGAGTATCGGCAGCGCGTGGCGTTGCGTTTCGCCGTGGCGGTAGCACTGATGTGTGTGCTTGTCATGGTGGTGCTCACGGTGACTCCCCATGCCATCCTGCTCAATGTTATGGGCCAACTCTATCCAAGCAGTTTCTCAGAGAGCATAGTGCCTTACTGCTGCCTGTCGCTCGTCATGGTAGGACTTAGTTTCGGATTGATGACGGGCCGCATCCATGGTATCGTAGCGGTATACGAGACTATCGTGTACGGCATGCGTCACATGGGTGGTCTCTTGCTGCTCTATGTCCTTGCCATGCAGCTTTATTCGAGTGTACTCTTTCTGCTGCAGTGATGTTTTTCGTGCCCATATTTTTGGTCATATAAGGAGATTTTGCACCTACTTTAGGCCTCTTTTTTGACAGATATACTAAAATTTGTGTAAATCCGAGTTATCCGTGTTCAAAAAAAGATTCGTTTGGTTGTTCGATTCATGTCAGGAAATATACGAATATGGAAAAAATAACGCCAAAAATTGCCTATACCAAATATTTTTTGTACTTTTGCGTCTGTATGCGGATATCGCAAAAGAAGAGATAAACATTTAACAAAAATATTTATGCTTACACTTAAACTTATCAGTGAGGAAACTGAACGTGTAGTAAAAGGTCTTGAGAAAAAGCACTTCCCCGGTGCCCGCGAGGCGGTAGAGAAAGTTCTGGAGTACGACAAGATTCGCCGCGAGGCACAGCAGAAGCTGGACGCCAACAAGCAGCAGGCTAATCAGTATGCCAAGCAGATCGGCAGCTTGATGAAGGAAGGCAAGAAGGAGGAGGCCGAGCAGACCAAGTCGCAGGTGGCAATACTCAAGGCTGACGGAAAGGCTCTTGAGGAAATTATGGAGAAAGCACAGAAGGACATGACCGACGTGCTGCTCGAGATACCTAATATCCCTTGCGACGAAGTGCCGGAAGGCAAAGATGCTGCCGACAATGTGGTAGTAAAGGAAGGTGGTGTAAAACCGGAACTGGGCGAGGGTGCGCTCTGCCACTGGGACTTGCTGAAGAAATACAACCTCGTGGACTTCGACCTCGGTGTGAAGATTACGGGAGCCGGTTTCCCCGTGTACATCGGTAAGATGGCACGTTTCCAGCGTGCGCTGGAGGCTTTCTTCCTTGACGAGGCACGCAAGAGCGGATACCTGGAGATACAGCCGCCTTATGTCGTGAACGAGGCATCAGGTATGGGTACAGGACAGTTGCCTGACAAGGAAGGACAGATGTACCACGCCAACCTCGACAACCTTTTCCTGATACCTACGGCAGAGGTGCCCGTTACCAATATCTTCCGTGATGTCATTCTCGACGAGAAAGACCTCCCCATCAAACGCTGTGCTTACTCGGCATGTTTCCGCAGAGAAGCCGGAAGCTACGGCAAGGATGTACGTGGACTGAACCGTCTGCATCAGTTTGACAAGGTGGAGATAGTACGCATAGACAAGCCGGCCCACTCGTACGAGTCGCTGAAGGAGATGCTCGACCACGTGGAGGGACTGCTCCAGAAGCTCGAACTGCCTTACCACATCCTCCGACTTTGTGGCGGCGACATGAGCTTTACATCATCCATCTGCTACGACTTCGAGACATGGAGTGCCGCACAGGGACGCTGGCTGGAAGTATCGTCTGTATCCAATTTCGAGAGCTATCAGGCAAACCGCCTGCACTGCCGCTACCGTCATGCCGACGACAAGAAGATAGAACTGTGCCACACGCTCAATGGTTCGGCGCTCGCCTTGCCCCGCATCGTGGCTTCTATCCTCGAAAACAACCAGACACCCGAAGGTATCCGCGTGCCCAGGGTATTGGTACCCTACTGCGGATTCGAGATACTCGACGACAAGAACTTCGAATAAGTAGCCTATGAGAAAACGGGAGTACACCACTTCCTATCCATACAAGAGCATTACGATAACTGATGTACGAGGGATAACCTCGGCCGCCCGCACCCTGCGGGAGACCGAAGTTGTCCCTTGTGCTTTTTTACTAAAATACCTATAGCCCATGAACAAGATTATCCGAAAAGAACAATACTCTGAGAAGGTGTTCCGCCTCGACGTAGAGGCTCCGCTTATCGCCAAGAGCCGTAAGGCTGGCAATTTCGTAATCGTGAGAGTTGATGACAACGGCGAACGTATGCCTCTCACCATTGCCGATGCAGATACTGCCAAAGGAACCATCACACTTGTCGTGCAGAAGGTGGGATTGTCGTCCACCAAGCTGTGTAACCTGAACGAGGGCGACATGATACGCGATGTGGTAGGTCCGTTAGGCAACCCCACGCACATTAGCAATTTCGGTACAGTGATATGTGCCGGAGGTGGAGTGGGGGTGGCGCCCATGCTTCCTATCGTGCGGGCACTCAAGGCTGCCGGCAACAGGGTGCTTAGCGTGATAGCAGGGCGTAGCCGTGACCTTGTCATTATGGAGGACGAGGTGAGAAGTTCGAGCGACAGTCTTATCGTGATGACAGACGACGGCAGTTATGGCGAGAAAGGTGTCGTAACGCAAGGTATCGAAAAGTTTATCAGCCAGGAACACATAGATAAGATGTTTGCCATCGGTCCTCCTGTCATGATGAAATACTGCTGCCTCCTCACGCAGAAATACGACATCCCCACCGACGTCTCGCTCAATACCATCATGGTGGACGGTACGGGCATGTGTGGAGCCTGCCGGCTTACCATCGGTGGAAAGACAAAATTTGTATGTATCGACGGTCCGGAGTTTGACGGTGCGATTGTCGACTGGGACGAGATGTTCAAGCGTATGGGAACCTTCAAGGATGTGGAGCGCGAGGAGATGGAACACTATGAGCAACACCTTGCCTCGGTTGGCAGAAAGGTTGCTGAGGAAAGTACTGTCGTCACGATGGATGTGGAGCCTACCCGTGAAAGCGTAGCGCAGCTTACCGACCGTAACAGCGAGTGGCGTAAGCAGTTGCGTGCCTTCGTTAAGGCGAAGGACAGAAGCAATATCGAGCGTGTCAAAATGCCGGAACTTGACGCAACTTACCGTGCCACAACGCGCACGGAAGAGGTAAACTGCGGTCTGACCAAGGAGATGGCACTCATGGAAGCCAAACGCTGTCTGGACTGTCCCAAGCCAACGTGTGTGGAGGGATGCCCCGTTAATGTCAACATTCCGTCATTCGTCAAGAACATAGAGCGCGGACAGTTTCTGGCAGCTGCCAAGGTGCTGAAAAATACTTCTGCCCTGCCTGCTGTATGTGGCCGCGTGTGTCCGCAGGAGAAGCAGTGCGAAAGCAAATGCGTACAGTTGAAGATGGGAAAGGAGGCCGTAGCCATAGGTTATCTGGAGCGTTTTGCGGCCGACTACGAACGCCAGAGCGGCAAGATGGAAGTGCCCGAAACGCAACCATCGAACGGTATCAAGGTAGCGGTAGTAGGCTCTGGACCTTCTGGCTTGAGCTTTGCCGGAGATATGGTCAAGAAGGGATTCAGCGTCACGGTGTTCGAGGCGTTGCACGAGATAGGTGGCGTGTTGAAGTATGGCATTCCCGAGTTCAGACTGCCCAACCGTATCGTGGATGTGGAGATAGAGAACCTGCAGAAAATGGGGGTGCAGTTTGTTACTGACTGTATCATCGGCAAGACCATTACTGTAGACGATTTGCAGGAACAGGGGTTCAAGGGAATCTTTGTAGGGTCGGGAGCTGGACTGCCCAACTTTATGGATGTGCCGGGAGAGAATGCGCTCAACATTATGTCTTCCAACGAGTATCTTACGCGTGTGAACCTAATGGATGCGGCGAATCCTCATACGGATACGCCTATCAATCCGGGATGCAAGGTAGTGGTAGTAGGAGGTGGCAATACGGCGATGGACAGTTGTCGTACCGCCAGGCGGCTCGGTGCCGACGTAACGCTCGTATACCGCAGGTCGGAGGAGGAGATGCCGGCTCGCCTCGAAGAGGTGAAGCATGCCAAGGAAGAGGGTATTCGTTTCCTCACATTGCATAACCCGCGTGAATACGAAGCCGATGAAAAAGGTGCCGTTAAGAGCGTCATTCTTGACGTGATGCGTCTGGGCGATGCTGACGAGAGCGGTCGGCGCCGTCCAGAGAAGACAGGAGAGACGGTGTCTTTGGAGTGCGACCAGGTTATTGTGGCAGTAGGTGTCAGTCCTAATCCGCTCGTTCCGCAGAGTATCTCCGGACTGCAGTTGGGGCGCAAAAACACCATTGTGGTAAATGACCAGATGCAGAGTTCGCTCGACGGTATCTATGCCGGAGGTGATATCGTGCGTGGTGGTGCTACTGTTATCCTTGCCATGGGTGACGGGTGTAGGGCTGCGCAGAATATGGCACAAAAACTCCTGGGTAGCGGATGCGTCCCCGCGTCAGCATGAAGTGGGCTTTATCGGTGGTGTGCAGCGGACGCTGCACCTACTGTGGTACGGCGAGGGCGCCGTACCTCCTATGTGTAGTGTGCAGCGAGGGCGCTGCACCTACTATGGAATGCTCTTTGTGTCTTATCCGGTGTGTTTTCCTTGCTTCTGAAAATACGCGTATAAACAAAAAACGACCGCCTTGCAGCGGTCGAAGATATGAATATGAGTTATGTTGGGAAAAGTGGGTGGTGATGGATTCGAACCACCGAAGGTATAACCAGCAGATTTACAGTCTGCCCCATTTGGCCACTCTGGTAACCACCCGAAACTTTATTTCTCAAAAGCGATTGCAAAGGTAATGCTTTTTTTTTGTACGACCAAATCTTTTTGCCATTTTTTTTGCTTTTATGTTGTTTTTCGTAACTATTCAGCGAATAGGCCAGTCCTCCCATAAGCTCTTGCTTTACCCTCCAT
>CAVCGV010000050.1:0-20947 GCA_963601815.1 bacterium | reverse complement strand
AGAACATACTACCTGCACAACAGACTTACAGATGCAAAAACTTTGCATGATTATTCGGCCGCGCAAGAAAAGCGATTCATTTTGAAAGAAAAGAGGGAAAGCAGGTTTTCTTTTGATTATTTTTTCGTAATTTTGCAAACATATCAACAGAAACGGCGTTCCCCGTACCCTCATAGCCCATAGAGCAAGAAGGAAGGAGGGACGGGGAAATGACATTTACACATTATTATATATAGTATGCTTATGGAAAAGATCAAGATGACTACCCCGCTGGTAGAGATGGACGGAGACGAGATGACCCGTATCCTGTGGAAGATGATCAAGGACGAACTGATATTGCCGTTCGTCGACCTGAAGTCGGAGTACTACGACCTCGGTTTGCCTTACCGCGACGAGACTGCCGACCAGGTGACCATCGACTCTGCCGAAGCGGCAAAGAAATACGGTGTGGCGGTGAAGTGCGCCACCATTACGCCCAATGCGCAGCGCATGGACGAATACAAGCTGCACAAGATGTGGAAAAGTCCCAACGGCACGATACGTAGCATCATGGACGGCACCGTGTTCCGTGCCCCCATCACCATACCGAGCATCCACCCCTGCGTAAAAAACTGGGAGAAGCCTATCACCATTGCGCGCCACGCCTACGGCGACGTGTACAAGAGCGTGGAACTGCGTGCTGACGAACCGGGTGTCGCCAAACTCGTGTTCGAGGGAAAGAGCGGCAAGAAGCAGGAGGTGGAGATTCACAACTTTGACGGCGCTGGCGTAATACAGGGCATGCACAATACGGACAAGAGCATACGCAGTTTTGCACACAGCTGCTTCAAGTTTGCCATCGACACCAAGCAGGACCTGTGGTTTGCTACCAAGGATACCATCTCGAAAACCTACGACGCACAGTTCCGCAAGATATTCGAGGAGGTGTACGAGAGCGATTACAAGGAGAAGTTTGCCGAACTGGGCATAGAATACTTCTACACGCTGATAGACGACGCTGTGGCTCGCGTGATACGCAGCAAGGGCGGATTTATATGGGCGTGCAAGAACTACGACGGCGACGTAATGAGCGACATGCTGAGCACTGCCTTCGGTTCGCTGGCGATGATGACTTCCGTATTGGTTTCGCCCGACGGCAAGTACGAGTATGAGGCTGCACACGGCACCGTGACTCGACACTACTACCGCTACCTCAAGGGCGAGGACACCTCTACCAACCCCATGGCTACCATCTTCGCATGGAGCGGCGCCTTGAGGAAACGTGGCGAACTGGACGGCATCAAGGAACTGGAGCACTTCGGTGACCAGCTGGAGGCTGCCTGCTTCGACACGCTGAACGACGGCATCGCCACCAAAGACCTCGTGGGACTGATGGAGGGCGTGGAGGCAAAGGCTGTAAACTCGGCTGGTTTCATCGCCGCCATACGCGAGCGTCTGGAGAAAAGACTGGCGTAAAGGCCCTCCCCATAAAAAAAGCAAAAGATGAGAATTGCCTCCCGGCATTTCTCACCTTTTGCTTTACCCACCTAACGTGGGATTAGCTAAAAATTATTATAGGAAAATTATAACCTTTTTAATTTTTCTCCCTGAAGAGACGAGAGTTCTTCTGAATAAAGTTTGAAGAAGTCGTACTTCAATATCTTGCTGATATGCAATAACATGCCCGTATCGATACTGTTCCTGCCGTAAACCTTGTATATATTGGTACGATGACAGCCGAGCTGTTTTGAAAGCCACACTGAAGTCTTACCTTGTCTTTTGAGTTCCTGTTTTATGCGTTCTCCAATGACTAAGGTATTTTTATTACCATTTTGTGCCATTTGCTTATACTGTATTAAGTTCATAAAGATTACCAAATGCAAAATTAGATATAATGCACCAAAGTAAAGAATAAATAAGTAGCTGATGTTTCAACACGTTACAAAAAAAGCGAAACATCAATGACACACACAAAAAAGCGCACAGCAAGACTGGGGTTACCATGCCTGCTGTACGCTTGCTATTAAACGCAAAGTTTCTGCTTCGCAATGCCTTATTTGTCGCTCTCGGGAGCCTTGTCTATGAGGTCCATAAACTGGTCGAGCTTCGGAGTGATGATAATCTGTGTACGGCGGTTACGCTGCTTGCCCACCTCGGTATCGTTGGATGTAAGCGGGTTGTACTCGCCACGTCCGCCTGCGGTAAGGCGCTTGGGGTCTACACCGAAATGATCCTGCAGATACTGCACTACCGATGAAGCACGCAAGGCAGAGAGGTCCCAGTTGTTGCGTATGTTCTTCATCTTGGCACTCGTCGTGCTCACTGGCAC
Organism: bacterium; assembly: GCA_963601815.1. Taxonomy (GTDB): domain Bacteria; phylum Bacteroidota; class Bacteroidia; order Bacteroidales; family Bacteroidaceae; genus Prevotella. Next base: position 18,639 of record CAVCGV010000050.1, on the reverse strand, counting down.
ATTATCGGTGTTACCCTCTACGAGGACGTCATAGTCTTTGTAGTCGGTAATGATCTTGGCTATCTTGCTCAGCGTTTCCTGCGCACGGCTGTTCACCTCATAGCTGCCGCTCTGGTAGAGCATGTTGTCGGCCAACGAGATGTAAACCACACCCTTCAGCACCTGTACGTCCACTTCCTTCAGCTCGTCCTTGCTGAGCGAGCGTGTAAGGTTGTTGGTAAGTACCAGGTTGAGCGAGTCGCTCTTGCTCTTCACCTCCACCAGGTGGCGTATGTACTGGTTGCTCTCGTTGATCTGGTCTACCAGTTTCTCGATATTAAGGTTGCTCTTACCGGCATTGGTAAGACTCTTGTCGAGTGCGTTCTGCACATTGGCATAGTCTGTCTTCATCTGGGCAAGCTGGTCCTCGAGCGAGGTAACGCGTGCCTGCGATGCTGCCAACTGCTCCTTGGTCGACTGGTAGTTGGCGGTCAGCTCGCGGTTCTCGTTCTGGCAGTTCTGAAGATCTTTCTTGCTTGCGCAACTGCTGGCAAGCAGTACGGTTGCCAACATGGCAATAGCCGTCAATTTTTTCTGTTTCATATTCCCTTCTTTTAGTTTTTAGTAAAGGCGGGGCTTCGTTTCCTCACCGTCGTGTGTGTATTACGGGCAGTGCAACAGCCTCTACCCCGGACGGAGCAACAGCCCCACAGGATGCAAAGTTATAAATATGACGCCGATAAAGCCACTTTGTCAATAGCATTTATGTATTTTTAACCACATTTCCCGCTTTTTATCCTGTTTTTCACAAAAGCAAGGGACGATACGGACATTTTCTTGACTTTCAGACTGTATCGCGGTTAGGCGACTTATTCCACCACAATCTTCTTGCCTCCATGGATGTAGACGCCGCCACGGGTGGGCTTGCCGCCCAACTTCATACCGCTGAGGGTAAACCATGAGGCATTTTCTGCTTCTCCCTTTTCCACAACGGGCGCATCGGCAATGCCTGTAGAGATGTACTTGTCCGTAACGTCTGTACAGGTGTACTTGCCGCCCGACTGACTGGTAGTAACCTCAAAGAACTTGGTGCTGTTGCCTGCTGCCAAGTCTACGGTCTGTTTCTTGCCCGTACCACTGCCCTGGTTGAAGATGACATTGACCACATCGTCCTTCTTCTTGATGTCGAAGTCCATGTAGTACCATGTCTTGCCGCCCAGTGTCTTCGTGGCAGTAACGGCAGTACCAGGCCATGTCTTGGTGAGGGTTCCGCCGCTGTTCCATGCGTAGAAGTACATTACGCTGCCCCAGTTGGTTACCTGGTCGGCATTGGCATAGACGGTGATGGTGTAGGGTTCGAATGCCTTGATGGTATAGTTGTACGTGCGCACGCTGCTTACCGTACCGCCTGCGAGCAGTCCCACCTTGAGCACGCACGAGTTGGCGATGGCTACAGTCGTTCCGCTTGCCACCTGCGTGCTCTGTGCTGTCGGTTCGGTACCGTCGGTAGTGTACACCAACTTGGCGCCGGCATTTGCCGAGACGGCTGTCAGCTTTACCTTGAAAGCATCCTCATACTCGCCCGAAGCCTTGTCGGCCCAAGCCGTCTCTGCTGTCTTGGCGAGATAGTAACGGTAGTGGTATCCGTCGAGTATCTGCACATAGTCGCTGCCGGGGGTATAAGCACCCTTGTTGCTGCCCACAACGACGATGAGTTTGCTGTTGTTGCCCGTCACCTCGTTGGCGTAGCAGGCCGTCTGCGAAGCCTTGTTGGTATAGTTGCTCATGTTGGTAATACCTGCCAGCTTACGCGCCTCAACCATACTTTTCAGTTCTTGCTTGCAGGCACGCCAGTGGGGCTGGAAGATGCAGGGAGTACCGGGCATGGCGAGCATGTAGGCATTGGCTGCAAGGGTATCCTTCTTCAGAGGGTCTAACGTTTCAGTGGCCGAGCGGTACTGCGTGTCATGGTTCTCCACGAAGGTCACCGCATACTGGCGGTATCCGGCATCGTGCATCAGGTTGTTGGTACTGTTCAGCATGGTCCAGTTGGCGGCGTTCACTGCATCGCGCACATTGTAACGGAACTGGAAGTCGAAGGCGGCACTCTTCTTGCCCGTGGTGTTAATCCAGTTTTCGATCTTATCGTTGCCGTCCCAATACTCGCCCACGGAGTATTCTACACCAGCCACGTCATTGTAGTCGGCCACATGCGAACCGGAGAAGCCCTTTACCATATCGTAACGGAAGCCGGTGTATCCGAGGTCTTCCTTCAGGAACTTGACATAAGCCTTGATGATCTTCTGCACATTGTCGCTCTTGTGGTCAAGGTCGCGGCATCCGTCCCAATCCTCGCCCTCGTCGTAGTTTTGACTGAGGCTGACGCCTTCTTTTCTGGCTTGGGTCAGTGTCTTGCCCTTATCGTCGTTGTACACGATGTCTGTGCTCTGAAACTGGTAAGTCACGCCGTTGTATGTTTCCTCCGGAAAACTGAACCATCCGTCGCTCTGGTGATGGTTTATCACCACATCGGCAATAGTCCCGATGCCGTTGGCCTTCAAGGTCTTGATCATAGAGCGCAACTGTTCCTCTGTACCAAAACTGGAGTTCTGGTCGAAATAATAATAAGGCGTATAGCCCATCACCTGTGTGGTCTCGAGGCACTTTCCGCTTTGCGGCACCCATATCAGGTCGATAAAACCCTTCATGTCGCCTGCCTGCTGTTCCAGCACGCTCCACTGGGAGTAGTCGTAAGAGTCCCACGAGAACCCCTGCAACATCACACCGCCATAGTTGGCAGGCCACCCCTGTGCAGAGGCATTCATTGTTGCCAAGAGGGCAACGAGTGTAAAGTAGATTTTCTTCATATTCAGGTTTGTTGTTTAGATACTTGTTTAGTAAGTAGGTGTTCAAAATTATCCATATATATTTTGGGCCAAGCAGGCGCCTATCCGTATCAAATAATTCTGAACACCTACTTATTGCCTAATAGACTGTTCTGTAGGCAAAGTTACGTGATTATTCGCACCCTGCCCTCTACAATTGACATAAATCAAGCAAACAGAATATGCAAACGATTGCATGCAAACGTAAAAGACTCCACAGGGCTATTTGGTGAGCGACCGCCTCTTTGCCAAGTGGCTAACGAGGAGAGAATGGTAAATCGACAACCAATGCTCGTGCCGGGCAGACATACAAAAAGGGCGGCTCCCGTATCCGGAAGCCGCCCACTAAAAATTATATGGAATGATGAAGGAAGGAGTTACTTCTTCGTAATCTCACACTTGGCATAACCGTTAGCCCATGCATAAAGCTTGATGTCATAGGTTCCGGCCTCTACCGAGATGTTTTCACCGTCTTGGGTAAGTGCATCAGTATCACCGCCCCAGTTGATGGCCCAGTCATCGTTGGCACGGAACTTGAAGGTACCGGCAGTCAGCACGATGTCCTTTACTTCCCAGTAACCCGGTTCTTTAGTTTCGCTGTTGTAGGGAACATAGGTCATGTCTTGGTCTGAGTCCCAGCCACCGGCTGTAGCATCACCGATAAGTCCGATGGTGGTGATGGGGGTCAAGGTATAGGTCTGGGCAGACAAGTCGACATCCACCTTATAGTAACCTGGCGCCTCTGTTATGGTTATGTTGCCTGCATTAGCGGCCGTACTGAAGCCCTCACCGTAGTTGGTGCCGTCCCAGTCTTGCTGTGTGCAGAACTTGAAACCATTCTGGTTCAAGTACATGAAGCCAGTGAATGTAACACCGTCCTCACCTGCGAGGTAATCTATTTGGTTCCAGCCATTGGCGTCACCAGCCATATAGAGGACAGGCTTACCTATCTTATAAGTAAGGTTGTTCATGTCGAGGGTAACAATCCATGTACCTGCACCTGCGATGACCGGAGTCTGCACTTCGCCCCATGAGTCGCCCGTAAAGATGGCGAAACCGCCGAGGTCTGTACATCCGTTCTCCTGGCAACCGATGGCACCGGCATTGATAGAATCCCAGTCGCCGGAAGCGAAATGGCTACCTTCATAGAATTTGAACCAGTTGGACTCGCCGAAAGTGGTAACCGTAAGCTGATAGACTCCGTCGCTTACCTTGTTCATCCATATCGGATTGGTGGCATCCCAACCATTGCCGTTTACGTCACCGAGCATATAATAGCCTTGCTCGTCGATAGCCGGAGTTTTGGAAGGAGTAAACTTACCCGTAGTATTACCCTTGGCATTGATGAGGACCGCATCGCCCGACTCGAGATTGAGAGACACCTCGGTCTCTACGGTCAGGTCGCGTGCCACACTTGCACGGGAAGCATACTGGTCGCATACTATCTCCTCCAGGTCTGCGGCATTTACCTGGACGCTGTTGCCGTCGACAGCTGCATCCACGCTCACGCCGTTCACCTTCAGTTCGCGAACGGTAATGCCGGAGACAGTTGGGTCTGAGACATTGACCGTAACAAGGTTGATAATGCCATCCTCGTCCGCCATGCTACCCTCAGCCTCGGAACCGTTGGCGAACGTCACACCATACTTGTCGGCAGAAGCTTCCTGCTCGTTGGTCTGGGGCTTCGCCCAGTCGTCGTAGTCGCCAGCGCAGCTGGCAAGTGCGAGACTTGCCATTGCTGCTAAGCTATATAATAATGTTTTTTTCATATTGTGTTCATGTCTTTAGTTAGTTAACTGCTGCTGTATTCGTGTCGAAGTTGACATAGAGTTTCTGACCTGCTGTGCAAGATACAGAGTATCCGTCGCCAGCTTCAGTCCAGTTGTTTACAATATTCAGATTACGCCAGAAGCAGCTGCCATTGTAGATAGTAAACTCAGTACGCCACCAGTCGATTCCAGGAACCTTGATGTAAGCACGAAGCTCACCATCGGCTGTAAATGCCGGAGAAACCCACTCGCCGGTGCGGTCTGCAGGTGCTACCATCTCCCAGGCAGCATTGCCGTCAGTCCAGTCACCGCCAGCCGCAGCACCAATGACGTATGCAGCACCCGGATAAACATTCAGAGAATAGTTGATGTTCTTCTTGTCGGCAGAAAGCTCGCCTACGAAGTGAAGAGCATACCAGCCACCGTGAGCTACCTTCAGGTTACCGTCACCGTCTTCTGAGATTTCGGCGCCAGCATTGTCGTTGACAGCTGTGAAACGGCTGTAACCACGCCAATCCATTTCGAATGTACCCCACTTGAACGAACCGCCGTCCGGTAAGTACACCATAGTGTAGTAGTTGCCAGTCAGACCATATACAGGAGCGACAACCTTCCAGCTGCTCCAAGCCTCCTGGATAGAAGAACCTACAACGTACAAGTTGTCGGGGAACGTAGCGTCCGGAGCCTTGTATGTAGCCTTGACAGAAGGCAAGGTAATGATATTGGAGTAGCTCTGGCCAAGGTATGGGTTGGCAGTACCGTCGATGACAGCGCGCAGACGGACGTATACGGGCATTGTCTCAGGCACACTCACGTCAGGGTTGGCCTCCTGGAACATATCTACGAGCGTAGAGTTCAGTTCGGCAGCATCTACCGACATCTTGGCTGTGGTATAAGAGGTAGCCAGCTCTTTGTGTGCTGTCGTGGTATCTGTCACGAACTTCTGGTCGATAGCCACCTGCACGTAGTAGCGAACCACGTAAGGCACGCCGCCATAGTTGGGCTGTGAGCACGACAGGGTAAGACCGTCCGCACTGGCAAGGTCGTACGTGTTATTTGCTGCGTATGCTGGTGTGTTCAGTACAAATCCGTCAGCGGCATGACTCAGATCCAGGGTAGGATTGCTGTCATTGTCATCGGAGCAGGATGTGAAGAGCAACGGAAGAACCATTGCCGGCAACAGCATCAATTTCAAAAATATCTTTTTCATAATTGTAGTCTTTAATTAATTCCTTTTCTTTATTGCCGAATTAATAGCCCGTGTTCTGGGTCATGTTAGGATTACCTGCAATGTCGGTAACAGGGATAGGATAAACGTTGTACTTAGACTGGATACCTGTACCGCCGGCGATACCGCCCTTGAAGTCCCAAAGATACTTGGAACCCGTGAAGAGTCCGAAGCGAACCAGGTCAGAACGGCGACGTCCCTCCATGTAGAACTCACGGCACCACTCGTCTATCAAGGTCTGCTCGTCCACAGTGCCGGAAATCTCGAAGCGGTTGGCACGCGTCTGGATGGTCTGCAGGTCTTGCAGAGCTGCGCTGGTATTGCCCATACGATAGTTGGCCTCAGCACGAGTGAGATAAATCTCTGCCAATCGGAACAAAGGAATATCCGTATCCATGAAGGTTCCGTTATGGATAGCCGAGCCGTCGCTATGGCGATTCTGCCACTTCACGATAGAGGCACCGTTGAGGAAGCCGGTAATCTGCTTGCCCGGACTGAGCGTGCGGATACCACCGCCCACACCCATGTAGAACATGGCACGATCGTCGCGAGCCTTGGCTATTACATCGGCTGTGGAAACACCTAATGCTGCATCCTTGGCAATGACCTCGTCCTCTGTAGCATTGGTCAGCGCATCGTCTGCACCTGCCATAGGGATGTCATCGTTGGGGAAGAACTTCTCCACCAAGTCCTTGCGGGCGAAGTTACAGCTCCAGTAATTGCTGGTGTAAGAACCGGGCATTCCTGAGATACGCATGGAAGCCACGAGATAGGTAGAACCGGAATACTCCTGTGTCTTCTCGCCGTCCTGACGGATGGGGAAGATGATTTCCTTCATAGCCTGCGTGTTCTGGTCGTTGTCGCCCATGAACAACTGCTCGTAGCCTGTAAAGCCGTTCTTGGCTGTGGTAGACAAAGCGTAAGCACCGCTGTTGATGATTTTATCACAATAGTCCTTAGCCTTGGCATAGTCTTCTACCTTGCCGTCTGTATAAACGGATGAGTTCAATGCCAGACGTGCATGGAGCGCATAAGCGGCACCACGGTCGGCACGGCCAAAGCCCGTCGCGTTACAGTATGCGCCTACGTCCTTGAGGATAGGTTCTATAGCTGTCAACTCCTGGTCCAGCCAGTCGTACAGGTCCTTGCCTGCCTTCTCTACGGGAAGGTTAGAGTCGAACGTATCCTTGAACGGAGCCTTGTGGAAGAGGTCGAGGAAATAATAGTAGTTAAGACAACGGAGGAAACGGACCTCGGCAATGACATCATCGCCCATATTGCCCGTCTGCTCGCTGATAAACTGGTTGTGCAGGGTAATATCGTAAGCCAAGCGCTGGTAAGCCCAGTTGGCACGTACCGAACTGGAGTTCCATGCTATGTTCGTGATGGCAGGGATGTCCGTATCGGTCTGCCAGGCCCATATACACTCGTCGGTGCAAAGTTCCTGAAGATTGAAGATGACACGGTAGAAACCGCTTTCGCCCTCATCCTGGCTCATGTCGCCCTTGCCGGAAGGTCCCGTCTGTCCCGTAAGGCCTAACGTGGCGTATTGCTTTGCCAAAAGTCCGTTGGCTTCATACGAAGGAGAAGTCTGAGGATCGATTGAGCTGAGGTTCAAATCGTCTCCACAAGAAGCCAATCCCAAGCTAAGGAAACCGGCCACTGCAGTCTTTAACAATATATGTTTCATAATGATATTCCTTTATAAATTAGAAGTTGAGGTTCAAACCGATCTGGAAGCTCATAGGACGTGGGTACGGATTGCTGTCTATACCGCTCGAAACCTCCGGGTCGATACCTTTGTACTTGGAGATGATGAATGGGTTTTGTGCCGTGAAGTATACGCGGCCGCTGCAAGTGTTCTTGAACAAAGCAGGGAAGCTGTAACCCAACGTGATGTTGGTACACTTCAGATAAGATGCATTGCGTACAAAGTAGTCGCTCAAATAGTTCTGGTTGACCGTCAGACCGGTGAAGCCCAGTTCCACAGCCTCCGGACTGGAGTTGCTGAAAGAGCTGTTGGAATACAGACCTGAAGGAGAGATGGTAGCTCTGCCTGCCAGGAAGTCGTAGTACACGTAGTTGCCGAAGGAGGCACGGAATGCCATGCTGAAGTCCCAGTTCTTGTATATGAACTTGGTGGTGAGACCCATGATGACATCTGGAGCCGGATTCTTGTAGTAGTAACGGTCGTCGTCGTTGATCTGTCCGTCGCCGTTACGGTCTACATAAAGACCCTCGATAGGCTTGCCGTTCTCGTCGTACACCTGCTGGTACACGAAGAAAGAGTTGACTGCTTCGCCCACCTTGTTCTTCTGGATGCGTGTGCTGTTACCGCGCGAGATAGTGTTGCCTACCCATACCCAGTCCTGAGCACCTGCGTCGAGCTGGGTTATCTCGTTGTGGTTCCAACCTACGTTGTATGTAACGTCCCAAGTAAAGTCCTTGGTCACTACGGGCTTCACATCGAAAGCCATTTCCACACCGTAGTTCTTCAGAGAACCTACGTTCTTCATCAGGTTGTCACCGAAGGTGGTACCTGCAGGAACATCTACAGTTGCCAACAAGTCGGTAGTCTTGCGATAGTAAGCATCGAGGTTGAAAGAGAAGCGGTTGTTGAGAGCCGCGAAGTCGATACCTGCGTTCAGGGTCGTTGTCTTCTCCCATGTCAACTGGTCATTGTACTTGTTGGGACGTACAGTCTGGTAGTACTGGTCGCCGAACGGATACTGTGCGTACGAGTTGCTCACCACATAGAGCGGAGCATAGTAGAAGTCGTCGATACCGTTCTGCTGACCTGTCTTACCCCAACCCAAACGGAGCTTGAAGTCATCGAGCCACTTAACGTCCTTCAGGAAAGGCTCATTGTTAATCTTCCATGCAAAGGCTGCTGATGGGAAATAGCCCCACTTGTGGCCCTTGGCGAAACGTGAAGAACCGTCGGCACGGAATGTGGCGGTAATGAGGTAACGGTCGAGAAGGTTGTAGTTCAGACGACCGAAGTAAGAAACCAACGAGTTGTGGTTAGCCCACTCCTGTTCGCTGCGCTTGGAAGGATTGTGCTGCCAGTTGTAGTAACCTGTAGCCTCGTCCAGCACCGGATTGGTGTCTCTCAGATACTCGTCTGTACCGTAACCCTGGTTGTAACCGTGTCTGTGGTAGTGGCTCTGCTCTGCACCTGCCATGATGTCGAGGTCATGCACACCAAACTTGTGCTGATACTGTGCATAGGCATTGCCAATGATGTTGTACTTCCAATAGTGGGTAACTCCATACCAGCCAAAGTAGTTGTTGGAGTATGAGTACTTGGAAATATCGTCTGTCTGCTGAGAAGAGGTGTACTGTGCACCGAGACTTGCGTGCAAGTGCAGGTCTTCCAAGCCATGAATCTTATAGTCCACCTCCAGGTTGCCGCTGTAGTCACGGGCATGTGCGATGATCTCCTTCTGGTTGAGAAGGGCTACAGGGTTCTGAGCTGCATTGGAGTTGGTGGTGTTTCTCCAGTTGGGGTCGGTCATGTCGTCAGCCTTGTTGATAAGGTTCTGATAATAGCCACCCGTTACAGCATACAGGTCGCCGTCAGCATATACAGGCTCTGTAGGAGCCATAGCGAGGGCTGCACCGATAGCTCCGCTGGCATCAGCATAACGGTCCTTCTCGTACATAAACTTGGCTGTAACATTGAAGTTCAAGTGCTTGTCGAGGAATGACGGAGCCAGGTTGAGAGATGCGTTCAGACGGTTCATCCAACTGGTCTTTACGATACCGTTGGAATTGTTGAAACCGATACTTGCACGGTAAGGCATGTTCTTCAGACCGCCCTGTACACTTATGTTATGGTTGGTGGAAACGGCTGTTCTGAATATCTGGTCCTGCCAGTCGGTATCGGCATTACCGAGCTTAGAGGCATCCAGACCGTCGATAGAGCTGATGAGGTCACGATACTGTGACGCATTCAGCACCTTGTACTTTTTCTGGATAGTAGAGATGGTAATGTCACCATTGTATGATACAGAAGGTCTCTGTCCGTTGCGTCCCTTCTTGGTGGTGACGATAATGACACCATTAGAGGCACGGCTACCGTAGATGGCTGTGGCGGAAGCGTCTTTCAGGACCGTGAACGACTCTATATCGTTAGGGTTGATCATGGCGAGGATGTTACTCATACCCGTAGCCGTCTGGTTGTCTATTACAAGACCGTCCACTACATACAGCGGGTCGTTGGAGGCATTCAGAGAGGCACCGCCACGAATACGGATCTGGGCACCGGCACCTGGTGTACCGCCAGCAGTCTGGACGTCCACACCGGCTATTTTGCCGACCAACATATCGGAGGCATTGTTCGTAATACCCTTCGAGAGCTCATCGGGCTTGATTGCAGTTACCGAACCGGTCAAGTCGTTCTTCTTGGCACGACCGTAACCGATAACCACAACCTCGTTAAGAGCCTTGGAGTCATCGACCATCGTAACCATCATGTTAGATGATGCCTTCACGGTTTTGGGGTTCATTCCCAGATAGGTGAATGTAAGGTTAGTACCGGGAGCGGCGTCTACGGTGAAGTTACCGTCAAGGTCGGTAATGCCCACAGCCTTACCGTTCACTGTGATGGTAGCACCCATGACAGGCTCACCAGAAGCATCTTTCACTTGTCCCTTGATAGCACTCGACTGTGCAAAGGAACTTGCTGCCAGAAGCAACCCGCTTGCGAGGGCCAGCGTTCTGAGAGGCAACTTAAATTTTACCTGCTTCATCATTTTGCTTGATTTTTAGTTAATAGTTATTACTTGAATATTTTTTCTTAGTTAGGTATTGCCCTGTGCATATTCCACATTGCCCTAACCGTTTGCACACCGCCCGCTTCCGCAGCAGACGAAGGGTAAGCATGCTTACCGACACTTACATTATATTTATAAGGTGCAAAGGTTATTATATGGTCGTAATAGTGGTTTTCTGCTTGCAAAATTAAATTCTTTTGTAATAGATTGTACTTTTTTTGAGTTAATTCCGTTCTTTAGTTGGTGCAAACGATTGCACGCGGTTTTCTTGATTTATGTCAACCAAAAACTGCCTGCTTTTTGCAGATTTGTCTAATTTTGCGAACAAACTAAAAACCGAACAACGACGTATGTCCATAACAATGAAAGATATTGCGCGCGAACTGGGCGTAAGCATAGCCACAGTAAGCCGCGCCTTGAAGGACAGTCCACGAATAAGCGCTGCCCAAAAGGAACGAATACAGGCTTTTGCACGCGAGCGCAATTTCTGTCCCAACGTCATAGGGGCGGCCTTGCGCCACAGCAAGGTGCAGCCCATGAAGGTGATAGGCGTTATCGTGCCCGAGGTGGTACACTACTATTTTATGTCTGTCCTTTCGGGCATAGAGGAAGAGGCACGCGCCCGCGGCTACCGTGTCATGGTGGCACAGAGCAACGAGCGGTACGAGAAAGAGGTGGCCATCTGCGAGGACTTCTATAAGAATAAGGTGTGCGGCATCATCGTGTCGCAAGCCAAGGACACCAAGAAGTATGACCACTTCCAGCGACTGATGGACAACGGCGTGCCACTGGTGTTCTACGACCGTATCTGCACGGGTGTAAACTGTTCGCGCGTGGTGGTGGACGACTATATGGGGGCGTTTACCGCCGTTACGCACCTTATCGACTCGGGCTGTAAGCGAATAGCCTTCTATGGGTCGCCCATGAACCTCGAGATTTCGAAGAACCGCTACAACGGTTACCACGACGCTCTGGCAAAGCACGGCATAAAAGAAGTGCCCCCCTATATTAGGATTTGCGACGACCGCAGTCAGGCAGAAGCCATCACGCCTGAGATTCTGAGCATGGAAGACCATCCCGATGCCTTCTTTGCCATCAACGACGATACGGCAATAGGCATCCTGTACACCGCCAAGCGCATGGGGTTCCGTGTACCGGAAGACATCAGCATCTGCGGGTTTACCAACGGCAACCGTGCCAAGGCGTGCGACCCTATGCTTACCACCGTAGAACAGCGTGGCGTAGTGGTGGGCGAAGAGGCCGCCAATATCCTCATCGGGGAGGTGGAAGGGTCTATCCCCCGCAACGAGGTAGAGAAAAGAGTGGTGAGGACACGCCTCGTGGTAAGAGGAACTACGAGATAGTGAAGAATGAAGAGTGAAGAGTGGAGAGTGGAGAAAGAAGAATGAAGAAAGAAGAGTGGAGAAAGGTATGCGCCCTCAAGGCTATTGTCCCTTAACTTCCCATTAACTTCTCCCTAACTTCCTTTAACTCCCCCGCCCCCTTAATTTCCCTCCTAACTTCCCCTTAACTCCCCCTAACTTCCCCCTCCTCCCCTCCCCAACAAAACAAGTAACAAAAAATAAAAACAACAATATGATACAAAAACCAGACTTAAGCTTTTGGAAGCTTTGGAACCTGAGCTTCGGATTCTTCGGGGTACAGATAGCCTACGCTCTGCAGAGCGCCAACATCTCCCGTATCTTTGCAACGTTAGGGGCTGACCCTCATAGCCTAAGCTACTTTTGGGTGCTTCCTCCCCTTATGGGAATCATCGTACAGCCCATCGTAGGAACGCTGAGCGACAAGACATGGTGCCGGTTCGGGCGCCGCATCCCCTACCTCTTCGTAGGTGCTACAGCCGCCGTCCTCGTCATGTGCCTGTTGCCCAATGCCGGTTCGTTCGGCTTGAGCGTAAGCGAGGCCATGCTCTTCGGACTGATTGCCCTCATGTTTCTCGACACCAGCATCAACATGGCGATGCAGCCTTTCAAGATGCTGGTGGGCGACATGGTAAACGAGAAGCAGAAGGCTAAGGCTTACTCCATACAGAGTTTTCTCTGCAATTCCGGTTCGGTGGTAGGCTTCATGTTCCCGTTTTTCTTCACCTTCCTGGGTGTCAAGAACGTAGCCGACAAGGGCGTCGTGCCCGACTCCGTCATCTGGTCGTTCTACATCGGTGCCGCCATCCTCATCTTTTGCGTTATCTATACTACCATGAAGGTGAAGGAGTGGAATCCGCAGCAATATGCGGAGTACAACGGAAGTGGTGAAGCACTGAGCGGGAAGCGCGAAGAACCTGACAGCCAAGACGCTTCGCAAAAGGAACATGGGACATCTTCACCCAACTGGATAACGCTGCTGAAGAATGCTCCTTCCACATTCTGGAAGGTTGGCTTGATACAGTTCTTCTGCTGGGCTGGCTTCCTCTATATGTGGAACTATTCTACGGGTGCCATCGCCGAGACTGTATGGAACACTACAGATGTTGCTTCTGCCGAATTCCAGGAGGCAGGCAACTGGGTGGGCGTTCTCTTCGCCGTACAGGCTGTGGGCAGTGTCGTATGGGCTGTTGTATTGCCACAGTTCAAGAGCGCCAAGGTGGCATACGCTGTCAGTCTCCTCATCGGCGGCATCGGCTTTGCCCTTATTCCTTTCCTGCACAACCAGCACCTGCAGTTTATCCCCTTCCTCATGATTGGCGCCGGCTGGGCTGCCATGCTTGCCATGCCTTTCACCTTCGTCACCAATGCCCTCCAGGGTTACGGCCACATGGGTGCCTACCTCGGACTGTTCAACGGTACCATCTGTATCCCACAGATAGCAGCTGCCATCTGCGGTGGCGGTGTCCTCTCGCTTGTAGGTTCGCACCAGAGCAACATGATGATTGTCGCCGGCGCATTGCTCGTCTGCGGCGCACTGGCAGTCAGCATTATACACGAAAAGAAATGAAATGCTAAAAACCGTTGTGCAATCGGTTACGCAAATGTTTCGCAATATTATACACTCCTTGAACGGTCTATTTCGAAAAAATCCTTAACTTTGCAACTAATACAACTAACTTATAACTACTTATGATTTTCCATTTTGCATTAGACTACAAAACGACATACGGTGAGGAGCTTGTACTCAACCTGCAGGCTGAGGGTAGCACCTCGGCGTACAAGATGATGACACGCGACGGACTGCGCTGGACATGCGACATCAGTCTGCCTTCTCCCCAAGGCACCTACACCTACCATTACAGCGTGGAGCGCGACGGCGTAAAGGCACGTGAAGAATGGCTCATGGTGAAGCACCAGTTGGACATCACGGCAGAACGCGCCACGGAGTTCTCCGTTTACGACTCGTGGAACGGCATTCCCGAAGACTCGTACCTCTACAGCAGTGCCTTTACCGACTGCATCAACCATCAGCAGCCGGAACCTCTCAAGAAGACGGCTTACGACAAGACGGTACGCATCTCTGTAAGGGCTCCCCAACTGAAAAGCGGCGAACGGCTCGCCATCGTGGGCGCACAGCCTGTGCTGGGTGCATGGAAAGGCAGCAAGCCCTACGCCATGACCCAGCACGGATACAACGAGTGGGTGGCCGACATCGATGCCGACAGCATAGAGGGCAACCTCCTGGAGTTCAAATTTGTCGTCGTCAATGAAAAAAAGGAACTGAAGATGTGGGAAGCGGGTGACAACCGCACCATCCATCTGCCCGAGCTGCAGAAAGGACAAGTGGTAGCGTACAGCCTCAGCCAGTCGTTCCTGGAACGCTGGAACAGGAAAGTGGCTGGCACACTGGTGCCCGTCTTCTCGCTCAGAAGCAGGAAGAGTGCCGGCGTGGGAGACTTTGGCGACCTGAAGCGCATGATAGACCTCGTGGCGCAGACCGGACAGAAGGTTCTCCAGCTGCTGCCCATCAACGACACCACCGTCACCCATACCTGGACCGACAGCTATCCGTACAGTTGCATCAGCATCTTTGCGCTGCACCCCATGTATGCAGACCTCAATGCCCTACCCGAGCTGAAGGATGCTGCAGCACGTGCCGAAGCAGAGAAGACTCGCGAAGAGCTGAATGCCCTCACACAGATAGACTATGAGCGGGTTAACGACTTCAAACAGCAATACCTGCACCAGCTTTTCGACCAAGAGGGCGAGCATATCATGAAGAGCGCCGCCTTCAAGGAGTTCTTCCAGGAGGCAGAGCAGTGGCTCGTTCCTTACGCACAGTTCTGTTACCTGCGTGACAAGAACGGCACTGCCGACTTCTCGCTGTGGCCAGACCACAACCAGTGGGACGAGGCTGAACGCAAGGAGCTCTCCAATCCGCGCTGCAAGGCATACAAGGAGGTGGAGTTCTTCTACTTCGTGCAGTTTGTCCTCAACGAGCAGATGAAGGAGGCACACGATCATGCCAAGGCAAAGAACGTGATTCTGAAAGGCGACATCCCTATCGGCGTAAACCGTCATGGCTGCGATGTATGGATGGAGCCCAAATACTTCAACCTCAACGGGCAGGCTGGTGCCCCACCCGATGACTTCTCCGTAAACGGACAGAACTGGGGATTCCCCACCTACAACTGGGAGGAGATGCTGAAAGACGGCTGCCTCTGGTGGATACGCCGTTTCCAGAACATGTCGAAGTTCTTTGACGCCTACCGCATCGACCACGTGCTCGGGTTCTTCCGCATTTGGGAAATTCCCTTCGATGCCGTTCATGGATTGTTGGGACAGTTTGCCCCGGCTCTCGGCATGACAGCAGAAGAGATTCAGTCGTACGGCCTCAACTTCCAGGAAGACCGCTTCACACGTCCTTTCATCACCGACTGGATGCTCGACCGCATGTTCCATGAGCGTGCCGGCGAGGTGAAGGAGAAATATCTCGACCGCCTGGACGACGAGCGTTACCAGATGAAACCCGAAGTGGATACCCAGCGCAAGGTGGAGGCACTGTTTGCCGGAGCCACCGACGAGAAGGATCTATGGCTGCGCGACGGACTGTATGCACTCATCAGCGATGTGCTCTTCGTCCGCGACCACCGCAATCCCCATCTCTACCATCCGCGCATCTCGGCACAGTTCGACTTCATATACGAGTCGCTATACGACAACGACAAGGCTGCGTTCAACCGCCTGTACAACGACTACTTCTACCGCCGCAACAACCAGTTCTGGTACCGCGAGGCCATGAAGAAGTTGCCCGTACTGGTACAAGCGACACGCATGATGGTTTGCGCCGAAGACCTCGGCATGGTGCCCGACTGCGTGCCATGGGTGATGAACGAACTGAAGATACTGAGCCTCGAACTGCAAAGCATGCCCAAAGACCCGTCGGTAAAGTTCGGGCACCTGAGCCGCAACCCCTACCGCTCTGTTTGCACCATCTCCAGCCACGACATGCCTACCCTGCGCATGTGGTGGGACGAGAACATACAGCGCACACAGGAGTACTACAACACGATGCTCTACCGTCAGGGACCTGCTCCCCATCCGCTGCCAGGCTGGTTGGCAAAGGACATCATCTCGCGCCACCTTACCTCTCCGTCCATGCTCTGCATCCTGAGCATACAGGACTGGCTGGCAATCGACGAGCGTCTTCGCCTGCCCGATGCCGATGCCGAGCGCATCAACATCCCCGCCAATCCCAAGCACTACTGGCGCTACCGTATGCACCTCACTCTGGAAGACTTGGCTGCCGACAAGGAGTTTATAGGTCTGCAGAAGGATCTCATAACAAAAGCCGGACGCCTGTAATTACGTACAAGAGGCAAGAGCGTATGTAATACGCTTGCACACTAAAAGCAAGAGTAAACGATAAGTTTGATACGATTTGCCCAATCGAAACGGCCTGACCCAACGTTGACAGTTGGTTCAGGCCGTTTCGATTGCAATGGGCGATGCATTTCTTTAGTAGGTGCAGCGTCCTCGCTGCACTCCACACGATTCCTGTATTTTAGGAGGTACGGTACCCTCGCTGTGCCATAAATGCGTTGGGCTGTTGTAGTAGCGAGACGCGTCCTCGCGTCGGTTCATGCTTGAGGTACGGCGAGGACGCCGTACACTACTACAGACGGCTGTTTCTCTACCGTACAGGTCGAAACTACTTGGTACATTTTTACAAGAGGTATTAACCTTTCGCGCTCGAGGTATTAACCTTTCGCGCTTGAGGTTTTAACCTCGAGGTTCGAACCTTTCGCGCTCGAGGTTCGAACCTTTCGTGCTTGAGGTTCGAACCTCCCCGCTGAAAGGGTTATACCTTCTTACTTTTCCACACCATAAACCACAGGCCGCAGGCAAGGGCACAAGCCGCACCGATGATATAGGATGTTTCGCGACTGAAATTGCCGCAATATTCGTCCACCGCCAAGTAAGTTACGCAGACTGCCACCATAAACATGCCCGGCAGCAAAGCGACATAATAAGGCTTCTTCAACTTAGCCAGATAGACGGCAATGGCAAAGAAGGTAAAAATGGAGAACGTCTGGTTAAACCATGCAAAATAACGCCACAACACGTCGAACTTGACAAACAACAGGACTATGCTCACAACAAACACGGGCATGCAGAGCACCACGCGCTTCAACACCTTGTCCTGCTTAAACTTCAGCATGTCCGCCAGGATGAGACGGGCACAGCGCAGTGCCGTATCGCCCGTAGTGATAGGGGCGATGACAACGCCGAGGATGGCGATAATGGCACCGAACGCTCCAAGCCAGCTGTTGCAGATATGATTGACAAAGACGGCAGGGTTTATGGATCCGTTGGCGTCGAGCATGGCATTGTATATCTTCTCGTAGGGCGTACTGCCGGCAACATCCAGTTCGTTGGCAAACTGCAGGGCTGCAGCCGACCAGATGAGGGCGATAATGCCCTCGGTAATCATCGCACCGTAGAACACGCGCCTGCCATAACGCTCGTTCTTGATACAACGCGCCATCATCGGACTCTGTGTGGCATGGAATCCGCTCACAGCGCCACAGGCTATCGTGATGCACAGACAGGGGAATACCGGAAGACCGCCACCTGGATAATGGTTCTCGAAAGCATCGGTTATCTCCGGAATGGGGGCATTGCTGTGGATAAATACCCCTACGAAGATGCAGACAGCCATAAAGATGAGCACCACACCGAACACCGGGTACACCTTGCCAATAATCTTGTTGATGGGCAGCGTGGCAGCCAAGAGGTAATAGGCAAATATCACTACCACCCAGAAGGTATAGCTGTTGCCTACGGGCAAACCGCCCGTCAAGTTGGCAAGCAAACCGGCTGGCGTCTTGACAAAGACAGCCACTACCATTATCATCAGGAGCAGGGCAAGGAGACGCTGCATGTTGCGCGCCAGCGCCCCCATCTCGTCGCCGATAATCTCAGGCAACGAGGCACCATTGCGCTTCAGGGATATCATGGCAGCCATATAGTCATGGGCAGCACCGCCGAAGATACAGCCCAGCACTATCCAGAAATAAGCCGAAGGACCGAACAGGATACCCTGTATCGTACCGAAGATGGGGCCCGTGCCGGCAATGTTCAGAAACTGAATGAGATAAACTTTCCATGTAGACATGGGCGTGTAGTCCACTCCGTCCTGCATAGAATAACATGGCGTAGCGCGCTTGCCGTCGGGCTCCATGATGCGCTCTACTATCCTACCGTAAACGACATATCCCAATACGAGACATATCAGACTGACAATAAATGTATACATATACTCTCTTATAAACTTGCGTGCAAAAGTACTGCTTTTTACGCAAACCACAAAGAGATTCGTTGTTTTATACAAGAAAATATAACGATTTGTTGCTTTTCGTCGCACTACAGTATCATTTTCCAACCAAGCGAACACATTCTATCTGCACAGCAATTCAAGTTGTAGGCTGAAAAACATCGTTCCGTTTGGTTCTGCTCGCCGTGGCAGCCATAGTAGGTGCAGCGTCCCCGCTGCACACCCAAGAGCATGCATAGTAACATATGTGGGTACGGCGAGAACGCCGTACCCACTAA
>CAVCGV010000049.1:0-21360 GCA_963601815.1 bacterium | reverse complement strand
TTCAGCCCGTCGTTGGCACTGTTTACCGTTGGTTCAGCCCGTCGTTGATGAATGCGTTACATGATTCTCGAAAAAACTGCTCAAGTTATTTTTTATACATTACTTATTACGATTGGCTTTCCACACGTTTTTGCAGGCGACCCATTTTTTACCCCATACTATGATATCCCAGAGACACGGACTTCGTCTCCGCTCTCTATCCACAGACGATAACTGTCTTTGCCTACATATTTCTCTATTTCTCCGCTGCTTGCCACGGGATGTCCCTGACTGTGGAAGTAGAGGTAACCGGCGCCCTCTGTTGCCTGCACGCGGATGGTGTCGTGATCCATATACACCTTTATCTCGCCGTTGGGAGTAGGTACTGTGCCTTCCATATATTCCAGTCCGCCGAGTACAGGCTTTATCTCAAACTCCACATAGCCGGGCTTCACAGGCTTCACGCCGAGGAAATACTTGCCCAACAGATAGACAGGACTTGCTCCCCAGGCGTGGCAAAGACTCTTGCCGTAAGGCCTGCCGTACATGGCCAGGTGGTCGGCAATGGGGTGTAGTCCATCGGCATCTACCGACGGGGCGTAAGCCTCCCAGAAAGAGGTGGCACCGTGGGCAAGCATACCGCCCCAGTATTCCTTCATCCGGGTCAATACCTCCTGCTGGTTGCCCAACGAACAGAGCGCCTCCAGTTCGTAAAACTGCATATAGGGGGTGGTGATAGGCATCACTTTGTCGTTGTAAATGACGTGACGGGCCACATCCTGCTTCTGTTCCTCGTTAAGATAGTCGAAGAAGATGGCAAACATATTGGCATAACGGGTTACCTCCTTGCTGCGTTTGCCTTTCACCACGTTGTGTATGAGGGCGTGGCGTGTCTCGTCCCAGAAGGTGGGCAGCAGTTTCTTGCGCAGAGAGGTGTAGAGGCTGTAGTACTCCTCTTCGTCATGACTGTTCTCTACTATTCGGGCACAGAGTGCCATCGTCTCAAGACTCTTGCAGAAGAGCACCTGCTCGAAAGCCAGGAAGCCGTGCTTGTCCATAGGCTGCGGTGACCAGTCTACGAATACCCAGTCGCCTGCCAATCCCTCCATCATGCCTTGCTTGCCTGCCCTTGACAGACAATAGGCCATGAGCGACTGCATGCGCGGATATATTTGTTCCACGAAGTGTCTGTCGCCCGTGTACATATAGTAGTCGTAGATGCCGAGAAACCAGTAGAACGTATAGTCCATGATGGTGTTGACATGTGCCGTGACGGGGTCTTTGCCGCGAAGCTGCCAGGTGGTGCGTCGCACACAGCCCGAGTCAAAATAGAGGTAATAGTTCATGAGGTAGCTCTGGTAGGCATCTCCGCTCCATGTCCAGCGGTCGCGCTTGATGCCGTCAATGAAGAACTCGCGTGTGGTAAGGTGGAGCGTGCGTTCGCCTACCTGCCACATACGGTTTATCTCCTCATCGTTACAGCGGAAAGAAGCCCTGACCTGTTCGGGCATATACTCGTACTGCAGAGAGATGCCTTCGTATGCGACACCCTCTTCAGCTACTACGTAGACATAGCGCAGTGCCTTGCTGCCTGCTGCCACGTAAGCGCTCGGGACATCGGGACAGGCCGACAGCACATCGCCTGTCGACTCGTCAATGACGGTTCCCGTTTCTTCTATTCTGAAAACGTCAAGTGTTTCGCAATGGTCGGTACTGAGGGCTTCCTCTTCGCTCTCACCATAGTATGCACGGAGCGTTCCGTGGCCCGAAGGCGCTTGAATGACGAGGTAACCGAATGTCTCGCGACCGAAGTCGTAGAGGGTACCGTCCTTTACCTTGGCAGTAGCTTTTGGCGTAATGTTTTCCTGTGCCAGGGTAAACAGGGAAGGGAGGGCGTTCTTGTCATGGAAATCCCAACAGGGAACGTCCCAGCATCCGGCATCCATATACTCCGACACACTGGTGTCGCTCGCCTTGCCCGATTCGTCTATCCACTCCTTGTCCTCATTCGTTACCTGCCAGGTGGCGTCTGTGCAGAATGTCTTGCCCTGAACCCACAAGGCTGGCGGCGTGGACTGGTTCCACACCTTGATGTTCAGACTATGCTGTCCGGCTGGGACAACAAGTCGGCGTGGCATTCCGAAAAGCAGTTTGCCGTCCATTTTTACGTTGTATCTGCCTTCTGCCACGATCTCCACCTCCTCGTCGGCAGCAAGGTTCAGGTGACGGGAAAACTCCACCGTAACATAGTGGCTGTCCTGTTTCCAGAAAGGCGGAAAGAAGGCGCCGCGCTCCGTACGGCGGTTGTTCATCTTGTTGCCGAGCCATATCTCATAGTCGCCGGGATACCATATCCACGTTGCTTTGTTCGTTTTCATAGGTTGTCTTGTCGTAATGATTACATTAATATATAATATATAGTGGACGCAGAAATCTATACTTTGTCACCATACCGCTCGCGTGTGATTTCGTCGAGCGACTTGCCCTGCGTGCGTGGAGTCCAGATAGCTCCCACCAGAAGCGAAACGACAAGAAGGCCCACCATCACGGCTCCTGCTACATGGAAACCCTCGCCATGAGCACCATAGATGTGAACAAACTCCAGTCCCCAGAGTGCCGAGAGTCCGCGCACCAGGAAGAACATGATGCCCTGTGCAGCCGCACGGTATTTGGCAGGAAAGAGTTCTGAAGCCCACAGCGCATAGAACCCCTGTACCGAGATGCCGCCCTGTATGGCCCATAGCAGCGAGAAGAACAAGAGACCCGCCATGCTCGTGATGCCGATGCCGAGGATTACGACCCATGCCAGAACGGCACAACCAACACCCACGATGTAGAGCAGGCGCTGGTTTACCCGGTCTACCAAGAGCGAGAATACGAGGGTGGCAAGAATGATGACTACCCACTGGCCCACGGACAGGAGATTGGCCTGCTCGTTGGTTAGTCCGCCAACCGTTTCGTAGATGTGCTGCTGGAAGAAGCCCATAACCGAGCTGACAAGATTCCAGGTAAGATAGATTCCGGCGAGGAAGATGATGGTACGCACGTTCACCTTGTTGGTAAGTAGGGTACCGAACGAGGAGAATACTCCGCCTTTAGCTTTCCCCTCGGCCGCTTCGTCGGCCTTGGCGGCCTGCCACTCTGCCGACTCCTGCAACTGGCGCTGGAGCAACCAGGCTATGAAAGCCACGATAAAGAGAGAGGCAAAGACGATGCGGCTGCTGAACACGTAGAGAGCCGCACCTGAAGTGTCACTGCCCGTGAGAGCCGTGGCCAATGCTGCCACGCACGGATAGAGCAGTCCGCCCTCAGCCTCGCCGCCTGTTGGCGGTGCCAGGAGCGTACCCAGTATGAGTATTACCGTAGGTCCTACGCCCCATGCCATCTGCGAGATGCCTATGTTGCGTCCACGGTTGTGTATGTCCGAACTTTCCGAGATGTAAGTCCATGATGCCGGCACGCCCACGCCAACGGAGATGCCCGTAATGAGGAAGCCGGCGAGGAGCATGGGGAAACTGAAAGAGAGCATGATGCACGCCACGCCTATCATGTAAACCAGCATATTGTAGGTATAGATGGCCTTTCGCCCGTAGCGGTCGGCAAGAAAGCCGCCTATGATGGCACCGATGGCAGCACCCAGACAGTTGGCACTGATGGCATTGAGCCATCCTAAGTGCGAGGAGGTAAGGCCGAGATAGTTCTGCCAAAGGGTCAGACCGCTGGCTCCCGCCACAATGGCTCCTGCGTCAAGGTAATTGGTTAGTGAAACGGCAATGGTACTTTTCAGCGTTCCTTTCTTAGTTGATGTCATAGTTATAGGTTTGGTTTGTTTTAGTTTTATTGTAGTTGTGTTTTTGTTGTATTACAGGTGTGTGTTAGACTAATTATAGGTGTGTTGTGTTTTCAAGGTGTGTATGCTTTTGTCCACGCCGCTGCGTGGGTACACTTTTGCGTAAGGTCATCGCTGTATGCGTCCTCCGGTAGATGTTATGTTGGCAATGATTTCGTCTTCGGTGACAAGATTCTGGTCACCCGGCACCGAGTTTTTCAGCGCACTTGCCGAGAGCGAGAAGTCGAGGCAGTATTGGTTGTCGTCTGTCCATTTGCGCCAAGCATGCAGATAAGCGCCGATAAAGGCGTCGCCTACGCCCATGGGGTCAATGATGGGCTGAATGTCGTAAATGCGTGCTGTGTACAAATGGTCTTCCTGGGCATCGTACAACACTCCGGTCAGTGTGTGGTGACTACTGGCTATCTGGTTGCGTACTGCCATTACCATCTTCTTGCATTTGGGGAAGAGCTTGTGCATCTGGCGGAAGTAGGCAAGATAAGCCTCGCTGTCCATTACGTAGTCGGAGTCGAGCGCCTCGAACGGGATGTGGGGCACACCGCTTGCCACCTCCCACTCGTTCTGGTCGCCAAAGATAATGTCGCTGTACTGCATCATGCGGAAGAGCACATCGTGCGGTTCGAGTCCGTAGCCCCAGAGGTTTTTGCGGTAGTTGATGTCGCAGGCAATGGTAAGTCCGTCGCGTACGGCAAGGTTGATGGCATCCATCGTCGACTCCATGGCGTCGCGGCTAATGGCGCATGTAATGCCCGAGCAGTGGAACACAGCAGCATCGGCAAGCACCTTTTCCCATTTCACCATGCCCTGCTTCAGCGTGTAGAAGGAGGAGTTCTTGCGGTCGTACACTACGCGTGAGTTGCGCATGGCCACGGCTTCCTCAAAATAGTAGGTACCCAGACGTTCACCGCCCTTTACCACATGAGAAACATTCAGACCGTACTCCCTGAGGTGCATCAGTGCCGCCTCGCCTATCTCGCCGTAAGGCACACGCGTAACATACTCCACGTCTTCGCCCAGACACGCGAGCGAGACGGCGGCATTAGCCTCACTGCCGCCATAGTTGCCCTCCATACGGCGCCCTTGCGAGAGGCGTCTGTAGCCGGGCTTGGAGATTCTGAGCAATATCTCTCCGAAAGTTACTATCTTTGTTCTCATGTTGATATTATTCTTAGAAAAAGGAGTTAAGGAGTTAAAGGTGTCAAGGAGTTAAGACAAATGTCTTTTTGCCTGCTGCAATCGAGAATATAACCTTAATATTCTATTGTCTTAACTCCTTAACTTCTTTAGCTCCTTAACTCCTGATAAGTTGGAAAATTACTTCTTTGTCACCAGATCCATGGTGTCGCGGGCGATAACAATCTCCTCGTCGGTAGGAACAACCACAACCTTCACCTTGCTGTCGTCGGTAGAGATGATGGCTTCCTCGCCGTGGATGGTGTCGTTCACCTCCTTGTTGATCTTGATGCCCAAGAACTCGAGGCCCTTGCATGAATCCTCACGGAGGTCGGTCTGGTTCTCACCTACACCAGCTGTGAAGACGATGGCGTCTACACCACCCATGGCGGCAGCGTAAGCACCGATGTACTTCTTGATGCGGTACTCGTACATGCGGAGAGCCAGCTGAGCCTTCTCATTGCCCTCGTTGGCAGCCTTCTCGATGTCGCGCATGTCTGAAGAGATGCCTGTAATGCCGAGCACACCGCTCTTCTTGTTCAGGTAGTCGGCCATCTCCTGTGGCTTCATGTTCAACTTCTCCATCAGGTAGGTAACGGCAGAAGCATCGATGTCACCGCAACGTGAACCCATCATCAAACCTGCCAACGGAGTCAAGCCCATAGAGGTGTCGAGCACCTTGCCGTTCAGTACGGCTGCTACCGAACCGCCGTTGCCCACGTGGCAAGTGATGACCTTGGAGTTGTTCTGGTCGAGACCGAGAATCTCGCAGACGCGCTTGGAAACGTAGCGGTGTGATGTTCCGTGGAAACCATAGCGGCGTACGTGATACTTCTCGTACAACTCGTAAGGAATAGCGTAGAGGTAAGCGTAATCGGGCATGGTGCTGTGGAAAGCGTTGTCGAACACGCAAACCTGAGGAGTGCCAGGCATCAAAGCGTCAACGGCACGAAGACCCTTCAGGTGACCGGCGTTGTGAACAGGAGCGAGGTCGCAAAGTTCCTCGATGCCATCCTCAACGCTCTTGTCTACGATGACACTCTCCTTGTACTTGTCGCCACCCTGTACCACACGGTGACCTACGGCGTCGATTTCCTTCAGGTCCTTGATGGCACCAATCTCCGGGTCGAGCAAGCACTTGAACACAAAGTTGACACCCTCTTTGTGGTCGGGCATGTCGTGCATAATCTGCTTCTTCTCGCCGTTAGGAAGTTTTACCTTGATGAATGCGTTGTCGAGACCGATACGCTCTACACCACCCTGAGCCAATACAGACTCATCGTCCATGTTGTATAATTTGTACTTGATAGAAGAACTACCACAGTTCAATACCAATACTTTCATTTCTATGTATTATATTTATAGGCGTGGTAAGAATCCACGCATAGTTAAACTTCTTCTTAAGGCGGATTGCTCTTTGAAGGTTTTTAGAGAACCCGCCTGTAATGTGAATTCCGAGCAAAGCAAGTGAATTCTTCACTCTTCATTCTTCACTTCTCCTTACGCCTTCTTGGCGTCCTGAGCCTGGCAAGCCGTGATGGCTACCATGTAGTAGATGTCGTCTACAGAGCAACCGCGAGAGAGGTCGTTAACCGGACGGGCAATACCCTGGAGGATAGGGCCGATGGCGATGGCACCGCCCAGGCGCTGAACGAGCTTGTATCCGATGTTGCCCACCTCGAGGTTAGGAACAACCAGCACGTTGGCCTTGCCAGCCACTTCAGAACCCGGAGCCTTCTTGGCGGCAACCGAAGGAACGAGGGCAGCATCAGCCTGAAGCTCGCCATCGAGATGAAGCTCGGGGAACTTCTCCTTGGCGATGGCCACGGCGTCTTTCACCTTATCTATAATATATACGCTCTTGCCAGTCTCCTTGTCGATGGCATCCTTGGCGCTGCCCTTGGTAGAGAAGCTCAGCATAGCCACGTTAGGCTCGGCGATACCGGCTACAGACTTGGCTGTCTGTGAAGTGGTGTATGCTATCTGTGCCAACTGGTCGGCTGTGGGGTTAGGAGTTACAGCAACGTCGCCCATTACCACTACACCATCCTGACCATACTGCTTCTGGTCGGTGATGAGCAACATGGCACCGCTCACGCAAGTAATGCCCGGGGTACACTTGATAATCTGCAAGGCAGGGCGAAGCGTATCGCCTGTAGTGCTCAATGCGCCAGAGATCTGGCCGTCGGCGCCCTCTGTCTTGATAATCATGCAACCGAGGTAGAGGTTGTTCTTGGTTACGAGTTCGCGCGCCTGCTCTACAGTCATGCCCTTCTTCTTGCGAAGTTCGGCGAGCTTCTCAGCATATTCCTCTGTCTTGGGGTTGTTTTGTGGATCAACGATAGTAGCCTTGTCAATGTTCTCAAGTCCCCACTCGGCGGCGAGTTTCTTGATGTTCTCCGGATTGCCGATGAGAATGATGTCGGCAATGTCGTCTGCCAATACCTTGTCTGCGGCCTTGAGTGTACGCTCCTCCTCTGCTTCGGGGAGCACGATGCGCTGCTTGTCAGCTTTAGCGCGAGCTACGATTTGCTGTAATAAATCCATTTTATTTTTTGTTTTAGATAAGTTTGTTGCTTTGCTATATAGACTTTGCAAAAGTAAGCATTTTCTACCGAATATTCTATCTTATATTGTGTAAAAAAAGCTAAAACGTTTCGCAAAGGTTTACGTTTTTATTTTTCATTCTTCACTCTTCCCTCTTCACTTAAATCATTTCCTGGGTCAGCACACTTTCCAGTTCTTCTGCCGACAGGCGCAGTCTGAATTCGCCCTTCATGGCCACGCTGATGCGACCCGTCTCTTCCGAGACGATGATAGCGATGGCGTCGCTCTTCTGCGAAATGCCCAAGGCGGCACGGTGGCGCAGTCCCAATTCCTTCGGAATGTCGAGGTTGTGGCTAACGGGCAGGATGCAGCCTGCCGACATGATGCGCTTGTCGGAAATGACCATGGCTCCGTCGTGGAGGGGCGAGTTCTTGAAAAAGATGTTCTCGATGAGCCGCTGGTTGATGCGTGCGTCTATCGTCTCGCCAGTATCCATCACGTCTTTGAGGGGCACGCCGCGTTCTATCACGATGAGCGCTCCCACGTATTTCTTCGCCATACTCATACACGCCATCACGATGGGCATGATGGTTTCCTTGTCGGTCTCGCGCTGACTGTCTTTGCTGGAATGGAAGAAGCGCACCAGACGGCGCATGCCTTTCTGCGACCCTATCTCGTAGAGAAACTTACGGATGTCTTCCTGGAAAATGACGATAAGAGCGATGACTCCCACGCTCACCAACTTGTCGAGTATCGAACCGAGCAACCGCATCTCGAGCACCTGACTCACGAAGAGCCAGATGAGGATAAACAGCATGATGCCGACAAAGATGTTGAGGGAGCGCGACTCTTTCATCAGACGGTAGATGTAGAAGAGCATGGCTGCCACAAGCAGGATGTCTATAATGTCTTTTATGCCAAATTCTATCATTCTTTTATTGCCTTTAAGCCTTTTTTACCCTTTTACTTTTTTATTTTTTACCTTTTCAAGGCTTCCACTATCTTGACCGCCTCGGCTGCCTCTTTTACGTCGTGCACTCTAAGGATGCTGGCGCCCTTCATCAGGGCGATGGTGTCGAGAACCGTCGTCCCGTTGAGCGAGGTGGCAGCATCACCGCCCAACAACTTATAAATCATGCTCTTGCGGGAAATGCCCACGAGTACGGGCAGTTCCATTACGTTCAGCTTCTCCATCCCGCTGTATATTTCGTAATTCTGCGCGAGGGTCTTGCCGAAACCGAAGCCCGGGTCGAGGATGATGTCCTTGGCACCGAGGTCGCGCAACTGCTGCACCTCCTTGGCAAAGCCTATCATCATATCTTTCAGCGTGGGCTGTACCGACATTAATATGTAAGGTACCTTCAGTTCGCCCACCAGGCGGAACATCTCGGGATATTCCTCGTGTCGCTGTTCCAAGGGGACATTGGCAATGCCCGTAATGCCGCCTTCCGACACATCGTTGATGATGTCGGCTCCCCATTCCTCGATGCACTTGCGTGCCAAGCCCGGGCGGTAGGTGTCTACGGAAATGGCAGCATCGGGCTGTTCGCGGCGTACGATGTCGAGGGCAAACTTCAGTCTTCTGCCTTCCTCTTCCTCTGTCACCTCGTCGGCGCCGGGGCGAGTGGAAAAAGCACCCACGTCGATGATGCTTCCGCCTTCCGCTACGATTTGGTTCGCCCTGTCGGCTATCTCCTTCTCTGTCTGCTTTCTACTGCCCGAGTAGAAGCTGTCGGGCGTTACGTTCAGGATGCCCATCACCTGAGGGGTACCCAAGTCCATCAAGTGCCCCTTGATATTGATTGTATAGTCCATGTGTCGTCTACAACTCCTTTAGCCACTTCTTGTCTGGCTTAGTGTAAGTCCACCCTAAGAAACATAAACCAAAAATGGTACCAATCATAAAAAAAGTTGCCAAATAAGTCATATTTCCTTGCTTTTTAATTAAATTTATAAATATTGTAGAAATAGCCAGCCAGCTTTTCCTTCCTTACTTTCGTCTTGTCTTTTTCGTCTCTAATGCCCATCAAGCCCTTTCTTGTAAAGTTTCAACGAATATCCTTGCAAAAATAGAAAGAATATCTGAGAAAACACTCTTTTTCGGAGAAAATGTTGGGTATGTTCCCAATTTAGATTACTTTTGCACAAAAAACAGATTCTATGGACATTTCAGAACTCTACCAGATTTATCTTGAGCACCCGGTGATTACCACCGATAGCCGCGACTGTCCCGAAGGCAGCATCTTCCTCGCCCTGAAGGGCGCATCGTTCGACGGCAACAAGTTTGCCGACATGGCTTTGGAAAAAGGCTGTGCCTATGTGATTGTAGACGAAAAGGAGTACGCCAAGGAAGGCGACGAGCGTTACATCCTCGTGGAGGATTGCCTCACCACCTTCAAGGAGTTGGCGCGTGAGCACCGCCGCCACTTCGACATTCCCGTAGTAGGCATTACGGGCACCAACGGCAAGACCACGACCAAGGAACTTGTTTCTGCCGTCCTTGCGGAGAAGTACAACGTGATGTTTACCCAGGGCAACTTCAACAACGACGTGGGCGTGCCCAAGACGCTCTTTCGCCTGAACGAAGCGCATGAGATTGCCGTTGTGGAGATGGGAGCCTCCCATCCTGACGACATCCGCAAACTGGTGGAGTATGTGGAGCCTACCTGCGGCATGATTACCAACGTGGGGCGTGCCCACCTGCAGGGCTTCGGCAGTTTCGAGGGCGTGAAGAAGACGAAGGGCGAACTGTACGATTTCCTTTCTGCCCACGACGCGCTCGTATTCATCAATGCCGACAACGAGCACCTGATGGAGATGGCAGAGCTACGCAGTCTGAACCGGCTCATCACCTACGGCAAGGACGAGGACTGTGACGTATGGGGCGAGGTCGTGTCCTGTGCGCCTTTCCTCAAGTTCCGCTGGCGCACAGAGAGTTGCGACTGGCACGAGGTGCAGACTCACCTCATCGGCTCCTACAACATCGACAACATGCTTGCCGCCATTACCATCGGCCTCCACTTCGACGTGAATCCGCAGCAGATAGACCACGCCCTGGAGAGTTACGTTCCGAGCAACAACCGCTCGCAACTCGAAGAGACTGCGCACAACAAGCTCGTGGTGGATGCCTACAACGCCAACCCGTCGAGCATGGCTGCCGCCATCGAGAACTTCCGCCTGATGGACGTGCCCCACAAGATGGCTATCCTCGGACAGATGGGCGAGTTGGGCGAGGTAAGCCACGAGGAGCACCAGAAGGTAGTAGACCAGCTACAAGCTGCCCAGTTGGAGAATGTCTGGCTTGTAGGCGACGAGTTTGCAAGCATAGACTGCCCCTATCGCAAGTTCCACGATGTAGAGGAGGTGAAAGAGGCCATCAAAGCATCGCAGCCCCACGACCATTACATCCTCATCAAAGGCAGTAACAGCGTAAAACTCTTCTTGTTACCCGAACTGCTGTAGGCGGCAAGAAAGCCCCCCCTTGATAAATCTTGCATTTTTACATAAGAGTAGAAATAACTTGCGCAACTCTCTGAACGAGCGTATTGTTTGAAAACTGTTCGGTGGAGTGGGCAGAAAGTCCAACGGCCATCGGCGCCAAGCGGGCTGAAGGCCCAACGAGCACATAGCCCAGGGTAAGCGAAGCGGCACCCTGGGTTTTAGGCAAGGTATTTCCACTCACGCCCTGTAAGGGCAAAAGCGTAAAATATTCTCCTTTTTGCTTCACTATAATACATTGTGTATTAATGCTTTTGCCCCCTCATAACATCATAAACCACATAAAACCAACGCCCAGGGTGCCGCTTCGCTCACCCTGGGCTATGCTTTTCTGCCCCTTCCGCGTGTGCAGGCAATAAACTGCACAAACTTTTTTACATTACTTCTACACGGTTCTCGCCTTCGGGAACCGTTCGGGATGCGTTCGGGATGCGTTCGGGATTATTGCGGCAGTTTTTTACTGTTTTGTACGGCCGGGAAACCTCATGTATCCGCCTCCTGACAAAGACACGCAGACAAGCGTGAAAGGCAATGACAAAATGTTAAACAATAATCAAAAGCTGAATCTTTTTGACATAATTATGGTATTTTAGAGGCGAAATGCAACTTTTTGCAATAAATATTTGGAGTATAACTAAAATTTACTTAATTTTGCAACCGATAAGAAAGCATTTGTTAAAACAATAGGTATGGATTTCGGTCCAGCAAACAAGATGATGTAATAAAAAAGCGGCTAAATCTACCTCGGGGCGAGAGGGAGATTGCACTTATTTTGAGAAGAAACAGAACACTTTATACATTATTTATTATTAAAAGAGAGAGATTTATGGAAAAAAGACTTATGACGTTTATCGCCTGCCTTTTCCTCAGTATTGGGATGGCACTGGCACAAACTCAGGTTTCCGGTACAGTGACCTCCTCCGAAGACGGCTCGCCTGTCATTGGCGCAAGCATCAAGGTGGCGGGCACCAATACCGGTACGGCTACCGACACAGACGGTAACTTCTCGCTGAACGTCCCCGCCGGCGCTAAGCTCGAGGTGTCCTACATCGGTATGACCGGCAAAACCGTCAAGGCAACCAAAAACATGAAGATTGTATTGGATCCGGATGACAAGTCGCTGAGCGAAGTGATTGTCGTTGGTTATGGAACCACACGCCGTGAGGCAAAGACGGGTTCTATCACTTCTGTCAGCTCTAAGGACCTGGCCGACATCCCTGCAACTTCTTTCGACAAGATGCTTGCCGGTAAGATGGCTGGTGTATCCGTTACACAGAGTTCTGGCCAGCCCGGTACGATGGCTAACATCCGTATCCGTGGTATCAGTTCTATCAATGCGGGTAACGAGCCTCTTTACGTAGTGGATGGTATCGCCATCATCTCGGGTGATGACGGTGACTTCACCAATGGTTCCAATGCCCTTGCCAATATCAACCCTGACGACATCGAGAGCATCACTGTTCTGAAGGACGCTGCTGCAGCTTCTGTATACGGTTCGCGTGCTGCCAATGGTGTCATCCTCATTACCACCAAGAGCGGTAAGGAAGGCAAGAGCCATATCTCTGCCCGTGTAAAGTTTGGTATTTCTCAGCTTGCCAACGACAACAACTATGGCGTGATGAGCGCACAGGAGCTGTTGAGCTACCAGCGTCAGGCTATCATCAATGCCGGCATGAATCCTGACAACCCCTCTAACCCCACCAACTACTACCGTCCGATGTCTATCTTGTCTCAGCCTCTGAACAACTGGATGGACGCCGTGACACGTACAGGTAAGACTCAGGAATACGAACTGACCCTCACCGGCGGTTCTGCCAAGACGAAATACTACAACTCTGTTTCTTACAACAAGACAGAGGGTATCTACTACGGTATCGACTATGAGCGTATCAATGCCCGTGTAAATGTAGACCACGAAATCAACAAGTACCTGAACACAGGTGTACGTCTCAACTTGGGTTACAGCAAAACCAACGATACTCCTATGCAGAGCCTCTACTACAGCAACCCTGCTTTCGCTGGTCTGACGCTGATGCCATGGATTCCTATCTACAATGAGGACGGTTCATACAACGTGAACATCTCTACCAACTCTAACACCAACCCATTGGCAACAGCTTACAATGATGACCAGTGGCAGAAGAAGTATGCCTTCAACGGTAGCTTCTATTTGGAGTGGAAGCCTATCAAGCAGTTGACAATCAAAACTACAGACGCTGCCGAGTTGAACTTTATCCAGGGCCGCCGTTACTGGTCTCCTATATCTAACCCAGACCAGAACGGTACAGGTACATTGCAGACTACACAGACTTACTACCGCAACTTCACGACCTCTAACACAGCTACCTATCAGGACATGTTCGGCAAGCACAACGTTCGTGTTCTTGTCGGTCAGGAGGCCAACATCTTTGACGTAGAGCAGCACTATCAGTCTTCTCAGAATCTGAATCCACAGATTCCTTATCATGTAGCAGGTAATACAACCAACGACCTGGACTATTCTATCGGCAAGGAGACCATGATGTCTTGGTTCGGTATCGCCGACTACAACTATGACGGCCGCTACTACTTGCAGGCTTCTGTACGTGCCGACGGTAGCTCACTCTTCGGTGCCAACAAGCGTTGGGGTACATTCTGGTCGCTCGGTGCTTCATGGAATATCCACAACGAGAAGTTTATGGAAGGAACCAAGGAGTGGTTGCAGGTTCTGAAACTGCGTGCCAGCTATGGTGTGAACGGTAACAACAACATCAGCCGCTATCTGGCTTACGGTACCTATACACAGACTTCTTACAACGGTATTACAGGTCTCCGTCCTTCTACACCTGCCAACCCCGACCTCTCTTGGGAGCGCAACTACTCTTGGAACTTCGGTCTCGACTTCCACTTCCTGAAGCGTTTCTCTGGTAGCTTTGATGTCTATAGCCGCAAGACTACCGACATGCTTTTGGCAAAGGCACAGTCTTATACCTCTGGTTTCTCTTCAGCCACAACCAACGTCGGTTCACTCCGCAATACGGGTGTCGAGTTCCAGTTTGACGCCAGCATCATCGATACTCAGGACTGGAAATGGAACATGGGCTTCAATATTTCGCACAACAAGTCGAAAGTGCTCGAACTTGCCGGTGAAGAGATGATGAGCTATTCAGGCGACTCACGTCTGCGCCACATCGTAGGTGAGAGCCTCTATACATTCTACTTGAAAGATTACTATGGTGTCAACCCCGTTAACGGCGAGGCATTGTGGGTAACAGAAGACGGTTCGCTTAGCTCAGACTACAACAAGGCACGCTGGATCAAGGCCGGTAGCCCGGAGCCTACCTATACTGGCGGCATCAACAGTACTTTGAGCTGGAAGAATCTTTCGCTCAGCGTTGTTACCGAGTTCAAGGGCGGAAACAAGGTGCTGATCGTCGAGAACCGCTACCTGCAGTCTGACGGTAGCTATCTGACAATGAACCAGGCCAAGAGCGCACTCAACTACTGGAAGAATCCTGGCGATACAGGTTGCAATCCAAAACCTGTAGCCGGCAACTCATCCAACTCGTATAGCTACAGCTCTACACGCTACTTGGAGAAAGGCGACTACTTCCGTATCAAGGACGTAACACTGTCTTACAACTTCGACAGCAGCCTGCTCAAGAAGATCGGCCTGAACGCCGCACGCGTATATGTCAGCGGTTTGAACGTCTACACCTTCCATGATGTCAACTTCTGGGATCCTGAGCGCGGTATTGACGGTTTGGGATATGGTATCTATCCTGTTACCAAGAGCCTCATGATCGGTTTGGATGTAACCTTGTAATTAGTCAAAACGTAAAAAGGAATAAGTATATGAAAAAGATAATATTAGGTCTCGCTCTGGCTTCCACTGGCGTGTTTACGTCTTGTCATGACTTCCTGACAGAGGAACCCAAGCAGAAGCAGAGTAACGAGTTGACCTTTGCCACATTCGAAAACCTGGACAAAGCAGCTGCCGGCGTTTATGCTATCTTCCAGAGCGCAAGCTGGTATGACGGTGCTTTCATCCTGCAGTCAGAGCTGCGTGCCGGTAACGCCAAGAACCCGAAGAATGCTGCAGGTTCCGGACGTTACCTTACCGACACACAGTGGAACTACAACGAGAGCAACACCTCTGCAGTATGGTCTTGCGCTTATTACACCATTTCGCGTGCCAACAATGTCATCAACAACCTGGATGGCAAGACAAGCAGTGAGGTAAGCCAGCAGCAGGTAGACAACGTAAAGGCAGAGTGTCTCTTCCTTCGTGCCCTCTCTTATTTTGACCTGGTCATCACTTACTGCCAGCCATACAACTATAACGTTACGGACGACGACAAGATGGGTGTGCCCATCTGCCTTACCACGGAGAACGGCAAGCCCGCACGTGACAGCAAACAGGCTGTGTACGACCAAATCGTAAACGACTTGCTGACAGCAGAGAGCCTGATGTCTGACAACTATACACGCTCAGGAGGTACTGACGCTGCTGCCGTAGTATCGAAGTCTGCAATACAGGCATTGCTTTCACGCGTATACCTCTATATGGAAGAATGGCAGAAGTCTGCCGACTATGCTACAAAGGTTATCAACAGCGGCAAATACAGTCTGGCGAGCGGTGCCGACTATACTGGCATGTTCCACGCAGAGTCTGCTCCTACTGGTGGCGAAATCATCTTCGAGGTGTATGGCTCTAACAAGAACGAGTACTGGGATGGTTCAGGATGGACTCACCTGCCCTATATCACAACCAAGGGATGCAGCGGTGACGTTTGCGGCACAAAAGATCTGTACGACCTCTATGATGACAACGATATCCGCAAGAGCATGTTCGACGAGGACAGCGGTGACTACTATCCCACGAAGTATACCGGCAAGCCATCTGGCGTTTCGCCCAACTATACCAATATCCCCTTGCTTCGCCTCTCAGAGATGTACCTTAACCGTGCAGAAGCACTCGTAAACGGTGCAACTATCTCTGGTACTACTGCTGAAGCCGACTTGAAGACATTGGCTTCCAAGCGTGGTGCTTCACCTTCTGCAGCTACTAAGACTGGTGTGTTCACCGAGCGTCGCAAGGAGCTGGCATTCGAGGGACAGATTGTGTACGACTATGCACGTACCAACACCAGCATTACACGTACAGACTTCGACGAGACGAAGAACAAGGACGTCACCTTCCCCAGCTACATGTGGGCAATGCCCATACCTAAGAGCGAGCGTGACGTTAACCCCAACGTAGCCCAGAACCCCGGTTATTAACAGAAAAAGAAAAGCAATTATGAAAATATTGAAGAACATTAGTTTAGGCTTGGTTGCACTGTCAGCCTTTGCGCTTGCCTCCTGCAGCAACGATCTGCCTAAGTTCAACGACGCAGATGCTTTCGTGGCCTTTGCCTCTACTTCAGCTGTCTCAGTCGATGAGGATGCCGAGACGTTGGAGATTCCTGTACTCTTGACATCACTTGGCGGGAAAGAGGGTAGTGTCGACTTTGAGTTTGTTCCTGACGCAACGTCACCCGCAGTAGAAGGTGTCAACTTCACGGTAGCCAACGCTTCCAAGACACTTACCTTTACGGGCGGAGCCAACACTCAGAATATAAAGCTGAACATTACCAACCTCAAGGACCAGTTTACAGGCGACTTGAGATTCACTGTGAAGCTGACCAATGCCCAGGGTGTAAACCTTGGTGCTGACAAGACGTTGACTGTGACCATTGCCGACCTCGATCACCCGTTGTCGTTCATGCTCGGTACATATTCTGCTTCAGCCGTTTCTTATTTCGATGGCGCCACACAATGGACAGTGACGATTAGCAAGGATGACACCGACGTTTCCAAGGTTTGGATTACCAACTTGGTTCCTAAAGGTTCTTCTGCTTCAAGTCCTGTTTACGGAACTGTAAATGCAGACAAGACAGAGATCCACATCCCTGTAGACCAGGAAACAGCTGAATCTTCTTCTTATCCTCACATCTGTCTGGAAGGCTTCCGTGGCGAGGATGGTGACGAGGACATTACTGACTATCTGGTTGGAACCATCACCACAGATGCTAACGGCAACGCCATCATTACATTTGCCGACGACTGGTTCGGTGCACATGTATACAGCGATGACTCCAAGTCAACAGGAGCAGGCTGGTACAATATCATCAAGTCTGGTACGGTAATGACACTGAGTAAATAACTATTAAAAGGGTATTATATATATGAAAAAGCTAATATATAGTTTGGCTATTGCCTTGATAGGTATGACCAGTTGTACCTCTTTCGACGAAGAGAAGTCGGAGAGCTACGCTGCCGGTCCTACCGTAGACTTGAGTCTGACAACAACAACAGACTCCACCTTCACCTTTACCGTGAAGCCTGCTGAGGGTTCTAACTTCTACTCATACGCCGTAGTGCCCGGCAAGGCAAACACCAGCGTAAGCAGTGAGGCCGTGCTGAAGAATTCGCTTTCCGGAAGTATCGAGGAGGGTATCATAGAGTATGCCAAGGCATCCTCTGTAACTGTCAACATGCGCGACGCAAAGGATCAGCCCCTCTGTGAGCCCAACACTACGTATACTGTCTATGCTGTAGCGTCAAGTGCTCAGGGCATTGTAGGCGCAGTGAAAACACTTGAGGTTACAACAACTGATGGTGAAGTGCCTGTACTTATGCCGTATGTCGCAGATCCCCCAACAAGTGAGACAGACACGCTTACTACTGTAACATTCTCTGAGGCAGTGAATGTTGGCGAGGGTACAGTATCCGCTTGCTACCTCCAGGAGTACGGCGACGGCAACTTGATTTCCATCCCTGAAGAGGACATTACAATAACCACCATCGGTAAAAACGTGTATTTCGGAGTAAACAACGTTCCTGCCGGTGCTTACGTTCTCTATTCATGGACTGAGGGTGCCTTCGTAGACAGCTACGGCAACAAGTGTCCTGCTACCAATACAGAAATCACCGAAGAGGGAATCTCTGGAATTTACAGACGTCTGCCTCTGAAGAGCTGGGAAATTGCTAACAGCAATCTTGCACCTGAGGCAGGTTCTCTGATTGCCGATTACAAGACATTCAAGGGAACTATGACCTTCAGCCATGACATCTTCCGTAATGACGAAGAGGTTAAGACAGGCGACATTTCTGTAGTGTACACCAGTAGCACAAAGACAAGCACCATTGCTCTGAAACCTTCACAGTGGAGTGTATCCGGCAAGGTTCTTACCTTTACATTGCCTGAGGCTCCTGCCGCTGGCGACATTATTACAGTTGCAGTAAAATCTGACATTATCTTTGATGTCAATGGTAATGGCAACAAGGCATACACTTCTACAGCCAAGACCGTTTGGTGGAAATACTTCGCCATGACCAAGGATATGGCTATTGGTAGCTTCAATTTTAAGGTAACAACGTCAAATGGTACTTTTGATCTTGGAACAGTTACTATTACCGAGGATCCGGAAACAGAAAACGGTTTGATCATCAACGACCTTTACAATGCTGGCTCAGCCATACCGGCACGGTACGACTTGAATGCAGGAAAAATTTATATCGGAGTAGCTTATGAGCTTGGACTTGAGACAATTAAAGGGACAGAATATGGACTTGTTACATACAGTCAAACTTACCAAGACGAGATTGCTTTCACGGTTAATGCCGATGGTACTATAGAGTCAAGTGATTTTGCTATTGTAGCATGTACAAGTGATTACACTGAATTGGTTGGGTGGTATGTCGTTGCTTCCAAAGCAACATTCACTCCTTTGACTTCTTCAGCTAAGCATAAAGCTGCTGCTGCAAAGAAATCTTATGTAAAGTCTAACATCAAGAAAGCAAATGTTAAGAAAAACATTCGCTCTCTCAAGACTCTCCGTAAGTAAAGAATAAACATTAATCCATAAAGCCTTCACGCTGCATTGTGTATGGACACAATGTCAGGGTGAAGGCTTTTTTGCTTTTAACTAAAGTTTTATGTCATGATGAAGAAAATGTTATTAATGGCAGTGTGCCTATCTGCACTGACAGTTACAAATGCCAAGGATGTTTCCGACGTGACTGCTTCTGCTAAGGCTCTTGAGATTTTACAAGGGGCTGTAAGTGGATTCCAAGGCAAGGTGCAGTCGGTCGTTCCTGTATATTCGGGAGGGCAGAAAGTCTATTACGCTGTACAGTTTGCTCCACAGGGTTGGGCTTTGATTAGTGCTGATGACACAACCGAACCGCTCATCGGTTATTCGGAGGAAGGTTCGTACGTTCTGGAAGGGCAGCCTGAGTCTATGACGGCTCTGCTCGACTGTTATGCCCGCAAGGTTGTCGCACGAAAGCAGATGACCGTACAGCAGGTGGCTGACGGTTGGGATACTGGAAGCAAAAGCGCAGCAAGGGTTGCGGCTAAAGCCAGCAAGGAGAAGGTGGAGGCTCTCATTCAGGTAAACTGGAACCAGAGCGGCAAATACCAGAAATACTGTCCAAAGAACAGTGCTGGTCAAGCCATCGTGGGTTGCGTCGCCGTAGGTATGGCACAGGCCATGAGCGTGGCACAGTGGCCGGAGCGTCCTACCGGCGAGTACAGATATAACGACCCCACATATGGCACGCAGTATATCAACTATGACGAGCAGCCTGCCTACAACTGGGATGACATACTTTCCGGTGCCAATGACAAAGACGACGTAGCACGCCTATTATGGCATTGCGGTGTTTCTGTCAACATGAAATACGGTACAAGTGGGTCTGGTACACAAGACTCATACATCGCCTCAGCGCTGAAAAGAAATTTCTCTTATCCCCAGTCTGTAAAGTATGTAAAGCGTTCTTCATATGAAGGCAACTGGGAAGACCTCGTATACCAAGAGCTGAGCGAGGGTAGAGCCGTTTGTCTTAGCGGACAGGACACCAAGCAGGGGTATGGCCATTGTTTCAACCTGGATGGTTATGACAACGGTGCTTATCACGTAAACTGGGGATGGGGCGGTTCCAACAACGGATGGTATGCGCTTAGTTCTCTTAAAGACAACGGATACGACTATAGCGACGCAGCATATCAGAGCCTCATCGTAGGCATACGCCGTCCATCGGACAAGCCCAGTGACATCATCTTAGGCAGTCAGACGGTAGAGGCCGGACTGCCTGCTGGAACGATAGTAGGAACGATAGAGGTAGTAAACGAAGCTACCATACCTCCTACTTACACATATACACTAAAAGGATCTTACAATCCTATCACGCACAAGTATAACGCAGCCCCGTTCGATGTGCAAGACGGCAACCTCGTAACAACGGACGTACTGAGCGAAAAGGTTTATACCGTAAGTATTACTGCAACCGACTTTAGTGGCAATTCCGTGACCCGTACATTCGCCATTACCGCCAAGGCATCTGCAGGCATTGCAGGAGTAGACCAGGATACGCAGCCCTTAGGCGTTACTTATTACAATATGCAGGGTACACAGTTGCAGTCTGCTGTTAAGGGTGTCAACATCGTAGTATATCGTTATAGCGACGGTACGAAAAAAGTGTCAAGACAAATCGTCAAATAAAAACGTGGTGATATGAAGAAAGTATTATTGGTTCCGTGCCTGTTGGCTATAGCCCTACAGGTGATGGCAAAGTTTGATCCCAACACCAAATGGCCTTACATCTACGAGAACTTTACAGACGGTGTGGTATATTCTACTGACAAGACCAAGAGTGAAGGCAAACTGAACGTACATCTTTCGGGGAATGTGCTGCATTACATTGGTAAAGACGGAAAGGTGTATCAAGATACCGACAGGAAGGTAGCACGTGTAGAGATAGGCAAGGATGCCTACATCTATGTTGACCACAGCCTGATGCAGATAGTTGGTTCAGAAGGCGAGAATGTCTTGCTGAAATATACCAAGGCTGAGTTCAGCCGGATACAGAGCGGTACCGGCGGTGCTTATGGCGCCGACCTTAATTCATCATCCTCCAGACAATTGTCTTCTTTGGAATTAGGCGGAATGAACACCCCTGAATTAGGAATGATGTTACAAGAGAAGAATGACGGTGCAGAGATTCCATTAACCACGGAATACTATTTCATTATTGGTGGCAAACGCATCCTCGCTGACAAGAATAAGGTAGCTGACTTCTTGGGTTCGTCACGGATTGCCGAATGGAAAGCATTTCTGAAGGAGAACAAGATTAAGTGGAAAAAGGAAGACTGTCTCATGACCGTACTCAAGTTCTTGTCTAAGTAATGTGTAAAAAATAACTTGAGCAGTTTTTTCGAGAATCATGTAACGCATTCATCAACGACGGGCTGAACCAACGGTAAACAGTGCCAACGACGGGCTGAA
>CAVCGV010000048.1:0-21406 GCA_963601815.1 bacterium | reverse complement strand
CTTCATTAGGCAACGAAGCATAGCCTCATCAGCAAACGAAGCTATTTTCAACCGTTATTAAATATGTTTCGAAGGATCGTTGTAGTAGTAACTGCGGCGTGGCTTGCCTGTTTCGGTAAGCGGCAGTTTGTCGACGTGGATGAAATCTTTTGGAACCCAGTATTTGGGCAACAGGCTACGGCATAAGGACGCAGCCCGCAAGAGGTCGGTACCCTCTGTTACCAGAAGGGCTACTTCTCCGAACTTAGGGTCCTTCCGTTTCGCAATCATGAAAGGTTCCAAGAGGTGGGGACGCAGCTTTTCTTCTACTTCCTCCGCCTGTATCTTGATACCCCCACAACATATCACGTTGTCTTTTCTGCCCTTAATGCGGAAAAGGGTCTTTCCGTCAGCAGCCAGCTTTAGGTCAACGATGTCGTGGGTAACAAGTGTGCCATCGCATACCATGGGGGCGTCTATCACAAGGCAACCGTCTTCGCCCGTCGATACGTTTACGCTGTCGAAAGGGCGGTACCAGAGGCTTGCTTCTGGTCCGCTGACAGGACGCAGGGCTATGTGCGAGAGCGTCTCCGTCATGCCGTATGTGCTCCATACATGGTGGGGAAAGGTGCTGAGCTCCTGCTCCAGACTGCTGTCAATGGCTCCTCCACCTATCATGAGATGCTTGATGTTGCGCAATTTCTCTCGCTCCTGTGGCACCTGTAGTGAGTTGTATACCTGCATGGGGACCATGGCGGCAAAGTCGAGAGAGGGTAGGGTGGTGTCTGCCAGCGGATGGCCACCAGGTGGTACTGAGACGAGGCGCAGTCCGCACTCCATGCACCTTACCACCATCATCTTGCCTGCGATGTAGTCGAGAGGCATGCAGAGAAGTGCAGTGTCGCCGGGCTGAAGGTCGAGAAAACGGCACGTGATGCGTGCAGAGTGGCGCATCTTCTCTTTTTCCACCCACATGGGTTTGGGACTGCCCGTAGATCCGCTGGTGTGTACCAGTAGCTTGTCGTCCGTCTTGTGCCACTGCTCCAAAAAATCGTCTAATGTCATCATTGTCGTTCGTCTTCCTTGTTGTTCTATAGGGGGGGGATTGTAAAAATAACTTAGTACGTTTTCGCCTGCATGTCCTGCCTTATAGGGCGCTGTACCTCCTGTGGTTACCATGGCGGATGAAGGCCCCACTGCACAAATATACCCAGGGCACCCCCTGGGTATATTCGTGCCACACATTTATCAATTGTACATGTAGAAAAATAACTTGATACGATTTGTGCAGTATGCGCATCAAATCGTACCAAGCCTTTTTCCCATTACTCGGCTTCGTTTTACTTTCCGCTGCAGCACGACTTCTTCTCGGCTTTCTTCTCGCCACAGCATCCTTGTTTGCTCTGCTTCTCCTCCTTGTTCTCCTTTGCGCAGCAAGAGCCGGTTATTTCCTTGCTCTCGCCGTTGCGGTACTTGCAGCACTCGGGCAGGGCGTTGTATACTTTCTTGGAAGCCTTATACTTGTCGGTGTCGTATCCGGCAGCGGCCACCTTCTTCTGTATGGCCTTCACCGAGGTCTTGCTGTCATCGAAGCTGACTGTGAGTTTCTTGCCCTTCTTACACCATTTGGCATCCTCTACACCGGGCACGCTCTTGGCGGCCGCCTCGATATTGTTTTTGCACATGCCACACTTGCCGTTGACGGCAAACGAGGTCTTTACATCCTTGGCTATTGCTGTGCCCAAGCTGAGCATGGCAAATACCATTAGTATCAAAGTTTTTCTCATTGTTATCCTTTATTTGCTAAGTCCAGGTCAAAAAATACTTGGTACTTTTCTGATGTCAAGAATTTGAGAATTGAAGAATTTCCTTTGTCTTGGAAATTAGTAAGAATTTCAAGACTTTCGGCTTGACCAGTCAAGCCTTCATTCTATATTTTCAAGATGTTAGAGAGTTTCTTTAATTCCCCAATTCTTGACCGATTATATTGAAGCTGAATTAACCAACTTATTTTTTAATCGTTGCTCACTGCTATTTTCTTTACGCGGCGTTCGTGTCTGCCGCCCTCAAAGGTAGCCTTGAAGAACTCGTCGAGAATGGCTGCTGCCGTCTTGTTGTCTATAAAGCGACCGGGCAGGACAATGCAGTTGGCATCGTTGTGCTGGCGGATGAGTTCGGCAATGTCTTTGCTCCATGCCAGTCCGGCACGTACACCCTGGTGCTTGTTCAGCGTCATGGCCATACCCTCGCCGCTGCCGCAGATGGCAATGCCGGGATACACCTCACCGCTCTCCAATCCCTCAGCCAGAGGGTGAGCAAAGTCGGGATAGTCTACACTCTCGTCACTGTATGTGCCGTAGTCCTTTACTGGATAGCCTTTCTCTTCCAGATATTGCAATACGAACTGCTTCATGGGGAAACCTGCATGGTCGCTTGCCAAACCTACTGTCTTTACTTCCATAATACTTTGAATTTAGGCGTGTCCTCCCAAAAGTCCACGCATAGTTAAACAATATCTTAAAAAATAACCTGGTACTTTTTCTAATGTCAAGAATTAGAGAATTGAAGAATTTTTTCTTTTCTCGGAATTAGTAAGAATTTCAAGACTTTTGGCTTGACTTGTCAAGCCTTCCTGTAATTCTATCTTTTCAAGATATTTAGGAAATTCTTTAATTCTCCAATTCTTGACCTATTATATTGAAGCTGAAGTTTACCAAGTTATTTTTATTACTTAAGCCCGGCTTAAATTATTCTGCAAGAAAAGCTTTTACCTGCTTGTAGACATTCTCGCCTGTGTAGCCGAGTTTCTCGTCGAGTACCTTGTAGGGAGCAGAGAAACCGAAGCTCTCCATGCCCCAGACCTTGCCGTTGGCACCTACCAGTCCCTCAAGGGTTACGGGCAGACCG
This sequence comes from bacterium, assembly GCA_963601815.1. Taxonomy (GTDB): domain Bacteria; phylum Bacteroidota; class Bacteroidia; order Bacteroidales; family Bacteroidaceae; genus Prevotella. Next base: position 18,520 of record CAVCGV010000048.1, on the reverse strand, counting down.
GCTGTCATACCGAAAATCTTGGCGTTTTTGGGCAATACGCTCTCCTGATATTCCTTGCTCTGGCTGCGGAACAAACCTTCGGACGGAGCGCTTACCACGCGTACCTTGATGCCGTCCTTACGCAAAGCCTCTGTACCAGCCTCCAAGGTAGAAACCTCTGAGCCGCTTGCCACGAGGATAACGTCCGGATTCTCGTCGCTGCCAGCCACGATGTAAGCACCCTTGGCAGCCTGCTCGTAATCATTGCCCTCGGGCAACTTGGCGATGCCCTGGCGAGAGAAGATGAGGGCGGTAGGGGTATCCACATTCTCCATGGCGAGCTTCCAGCAAATGGTGGTCTCGTCTGCGTCTGCTGGGCGGAACACGCGTACACTGTCCTTGCCTGCGTGATTCTTCAGTTTCTCCATCAGGCGAATCTGTGCCTCCTGCTCAACAGGCTCGTGGGTAGGTCCGTCCTCGCCCACACGGAAGGCATCGTGCGTCCAGATGAATTTCACAGGCACCTGCATCAAAGCAGCCAAACGAACAGCGGGTTTCATATAGTCGGAGAATACGAAGAAGGTTCCCATAGCTGTCACCACACCACCATGGAGCATCATACCGATACACATGTCGGCCATGGTCAACTCAGCCACACCTGCCTGGAAGAATGCACCGGAGAAGTCACCGCGTACGATGCTCTTGGTCTTCTTCAGGAAGCCGTCAGTCTTGTCAGAGTTGGAGAGGTCGGCAGATGCACAAATCATGTTGGGCACCTGCTCTGCCAATACGCCGAGGCAAGCAGCACTGGCGGCACGTGTGGCCGAACCGGCTTTCTGCTCCACCTTGCTCCAGTCTACCTGTGGTGCCTTTCCGCTGAACCATTCGTCCATCTGGGCAGCCTTCTCGGGGTTAGCCTTGCGCCACTCAGCCTCTGCTGCCTTGCGCTCTGCCACGATACCCTTCAGCTCTTCTGCACGTTTGGCGTAAAGTTCCTTCACATCGTCGAAGATAACGAAAGCGTTCTCAGGGTCGCCGCCCAGGTTCTTGATGGTGTTGCTGTAAGCGTCACCGCCGAGAGGTGCACCGTGGGTGTTGATGCAGGCTTCATAGCTTGTGCCGTCTGCACGGAGGGCACCCTTGCCCATGACGGTCTTGCCGATGATGAGGGTAGGACGCTCCTGCTCTTTCTGCGCAGCGTCGAGTGCCTCGCGAATCTGAGCCACGTCGTTGCCATTAATCTTGATGACGTTCCAGCCCCACGCTTGATACTTCATCTCAGTGTTTTCTGTCATTACCACGCCACACTCTGTAGAGAGCTGGATGTCGTTGGAGTCGTAGAACATGATGAGGTTGTTCAGACCGAGGTTGCCGGCAATGCGACCTACGCCCTGTGATATTTCCTCCTCTACGGCACCGTCTGAGATGTAGGCGTAAATCTTGTGCTGCATCATCGTGGAACCGAGGCGAGCCTCCAGGAACTTCTCTGCCACAGCTGCACCGGCAGCGAGGGCATGGCCCTGTCCGAGGGGACCTGATGAGTTTTCGATGCCGCGCTCAAGGTCGAGCTCGGGGTGACCAGGAGTAACGCTTCCCCACTGGCGGAACTGCTTCAGGTCGTCCATTGAGAAGAAACCGCGCATGGCCAGACCGGCATAGAGCATCGGGCTCATGTGGCCAGGGTCGAGGAAGAAACGGTCACGGCCAGTCCATGTAGGGTCGGAGGGGTCGTACACCAGATATTCAGAAAAGAGCACGTTGATGAAGTCCGAACCGCCCATGGCTCCGCCCGGGTGGCCGGAGTTGGCTTTCTCTACCATAGAAGCAGCCAGAATACGTATGTTGTCGGCTGCATGATTCATTACTTTAATGTCGTTCATAATACAGTTTGTATATTATTTGTTGTTTTTTATCTTGTCAAGAGATGTGTTGTCCACGACATCCACGCCTCCAAAGTTACTGCTTTATTTCCAAAACCACGATAGATTTTGCGGGAATCTTTGCCTTTAGTGTATTTTTTTTCAGTTTTGCGTCTTTGAAGGCTGTAGGTTTTACCACTTCGGGGTGCTCAAAGTCGTTGAAGTCGCTTACCTTTGCGCAGGTAAGAATCTGACCGCTTACATTTTTCAGTCCGGTAGCACCCTCTAAGGACACTTCTGCCTCCTGTGCCTTGTCGAGACTTACGTTAACCAGGGACAAGACTATGGAACCATCAGCCTTCTTGGCTGCAGAAACCGACAGCAGGGGGATGGTGCGTCCGTCCTTGGCGTGCTCGTCACCCCGCACAGCCATCGAGTCGCACTTCACGTCGGCAGGCAGGTATACTGCTTCCTGGAACGGCGTGTACATGCGGAAGACGTGGTAGGTGGGGGTGAGCACCATGTGCCCTGTGCCCTTGGTGTCGGTAAGAATCATCGACTGCAGCACGTTTACCACCTGTGCGATGTTGGCCATGCGTATGCGGTCGCAGTGGCGGTGGAACACATTGAGCGAGAGGGCTGCCACAAAGGCGTCACGCATACTGTTCTGCTGGTAGAGGTGACCGTGTATGGTGCCCGGTTCCTCGTCCCACCATGTGCCCCATTCGTCTACGAGCAGGCCCACTTCCTTCTTGGGGTCAGCCGCGTCCATGATGGCCTCGTGCTTCTGTATGACATCCTCTATGCCGAGACATTTGCCGAGCGTCCAGTAATAGTCTGCATCGCTGAAACGTGTGGCCGAACCCTTGCTGCCGTTCCATCCGGCTACAGTATAATAATGTAGCGACACGCCGTTCATGCGGTTTCCTATGCGGTCCATGAGCACCTTGGTCCAGTTGTAGTCATAGTCGCTGGCTCCCGATGCCACTTTGTAGAGATTGTTGCCGTCGTAGTTGCGGCAATAGACTGCATAGCGGCGGTAGAGGTCCGAATAGTATTCGGGGCGCATGTTGCCGCCGCACCCCCAGCTCTCGTTGCCCACGCCGAGAAACTTCACCTTCCATGCCTTGTCGCGTCCGTTCTGCCGGCGCAACTTTGCCATGGGGGTATCGCCGTCGCTCGTCATGTATTCCACCCACTTGGCAAGTTCCTCTACGGTTCCCGAACCAACGTTTCCGCTGATGTAAGGTTCGCAACCTATCATCTCGCAGAGGTTCAGAAACTCGTGCGTGCCGAAGGAGTTGTCCTCGATGGTTCCGCCCCAGTTGTTGTTCTGCATCTTGGGGCGGTTGGCGCGTGGTCCTATGCCGTCCTTCCAGTGGTATTCGTCGGCGAAACATCCTCCGGGCCATCTCAGTACAGGCACCTTCAGGTCTTTCAGGGCCTGTAGCACATCGTTGCGGTAGCCCTGTGTGTTGGGGATGGCCGACTCGGGACCTACCCACAGACCTCCGTATATGCAACTGCCGAGGTGCTCGGCAAACTGACCGTATATTTCCTTGTGAATCTTTTGGGTGCCCTGCGCGGCGTGTATGGTCGCTGTGGCGTCCTGTGCCTGTGCACAGACTGCCAGGACAGAGGAGAGGAGGGTTGTAACAAAAAGTCTTTTCATGTCTTGTATGGATTTAGGTGGTATGTTCTGAAGTTCCATGCATTGCCAAAACTGAGGTGTAATGGCTGATTAGGTCGCGCCTAAAGGGGTGCTCTAAAAATAATACGTTTGTGGGAGAATATTCCCCACAAACGTACTCGTGTTTTTTATTTCGTCTTTACGAGCGTAGCGGCACGTTCAACGGCAAGGTCGGCCTTGTAGTTGTGGATGTACTTGTCGAAACCTTCCACCTCTTCGGGTATGGGGGCTATTTCCTCGCCCTTGTTTCCGGCAAACACATGCTGGTCCAAGTAGTCGGCCAGCCCCAGTTTGCCCGGGTTGTTTACCAGATAGCCTGCCAAGAGGGCAATGCCCCAGGCACCGCCTTCGCCGGCTGTCTCCATTACCGATATGGGCGTGTTGAGGGCCGCCGCGAGGAAACGCTGGGCAACGCCCTTGGTCTTGAAGAGTCCGCCGTGTGCGGTAAGTCTGTCTACCTTGATGTGCTCGTCGTTGAAGAGTACGTCATTGCCAATCTTCAGTACGGCCACTGTGGCATAGAGGTGAGCGCGCACAAAGTTGGCAAGATTGAAATTGTCCTTAGGCGAGCGTACGAACAGGGGGCGTCCCTTCTCGAGTCCCACCACGGGTTCGCCCGACACCGTGTTGTAGGTAACCAGACCGCCACAGTCGGCCTCTCCTTCTTGGAGGGCATAGTTGTAGAGCTTGTTGAACACGTCGTGGATGTCGATGGGGCCGGCGAGCAGTTCCATACATTCCTTGAATACCTTTACCCACGAGTTGATGTCAGAGGTACAGTTGTTGCAGTGTACCATCGCCACGGGCTTGCCGTCGGGCGTTGTCACCATGTCTATTACCTCGTAAGGCTGGCTCAGGGCCTTGTCGAGAACTATCATGGAGAAGGAAGATGTACCTGCACTCACATTGCCCGTTCTCGGCCTTACGGCATTGGTAGCCACCATGCCTGTACCTGCATCGCCCTCTGGAGGACAGAGGGGTACACCTGCCTGAAGGGTTCCTGTGGGGTCGAGTCTCTTTGCACCTTCTTCTGTCAGCACGCCTGCCTCTTCGCCGGCGTCGAGTATCTGGGGCAGGATGTCGAGAATCTTCCATCCCAGGTGCTTGGGCTCGATGAGGTTGTCGAACTTCGCTACCATTTCTGCATCGTAGCTGTTGGTTTCGGAGTCGATGGGCAGCATACCCGAAGCGTCGCCTATTCCCAGGACCTTACGTCCTGTCAGTTGCCAGTGTATGTAACCAGCCAGCGTGGTGAGGTAGTCTATGTTGCCCACATGGTCTTCGCCGTTGAGAATGGCCTGGTACACGTGTGCAATGCTCCATCGCAGGGGAATGTTGAAGTTGAACAGCTCCGACAGTTCTGCGGCAGCCTGTCCTGTGCGGGTGTTGCGCCAGGTACGGAAGGGAACAAGGATGTGCTGGTCCTTGTCAAATGCCATGTATCCGTGCATCATGGCACTGATGCCTATGGCGGCCAACTGCTTGATGTCGGAGTTGTACGCTTCCTTCACGTTTTTCTGGAGGTCAGCATAGCAGTCTTGCAAACCCTTCCATATGTTTTCGATGCTGTAGGTCCACAAGCCGTTAACCAACTCGTTTTCCCACTTGTAACTGCCCTGTGCGATAGGGGCATTGTTTTCGTCTATCAAGACTGCCTTGATACGTGTGGAGCCAAACTCGATGCCGAGAATGGCTTTGCCTGATTCTATAGTCGTTTTTGCGTTACTCATAGTTTATTGCTTGGTGTTCGTTACTCCATAGTAATGGTAAATTGTTTGAACACGAATTTCACGGATAACACGATTTCGCGTTGCGTTTTCGTGCGATTCGTGTTCTGTGTTTTTACCATTACCGTTATTATTGAAACCTTCAGGCAGCTCTTTACCTGAGTGCCTTGTTGAGCATGTAGTAAATCTCGTTGTTACGGAGTTGCTCTTTGAAGGTACGTATGGTTGTGCTCTTGTCTATAGATACAAACTCTATGTCGAGAATCTCACAGAAGTCTTCCCAGTATTCTGCCGTGATGTCGTACGAGAAGGCACTGTGGTGAGTGCCGCCGGCGAGAATCCATGCACCTGCACCCACCTCGAACGAGGGCTGCGGTACCCAGAGGGCGGAAGCTACGGGGAGCTTGGGCATCTCTTGTGGCTCGATACACTCCACCTCGCTGGCTATAAGGCGGAAGCGGTTGCCGAGGTCTACGACTGTAGCCTTTACGCCCTTGCCTGTTTTGGAGGTGAACACGAGGCGTGCTGTCTGCGACTTGCGTATGCCGATGCCGAGGAAGTGAACCTCGAGCTTGGGCTTGTCCGTAGCGATGAGCGGGCACACCTCGAGCATGTGGCTCTGCAGACTGGAAGTGCGGTCTTCTGCGAAGTTGAGCGTATAGTCCTCAAGGAATGAGCAGCCTTTCTCCAGTCCCTGGTTCATTACCCACAGGGTGCGGTAGAGACAAGCCGTCTTCCAGTCGCCCTCTGCTCCGAATCCGTATCCCTCAGCCATCAGGCGCTGCGAGGCAAGTCCGGGAATCTGGTCGAAACCGCAGAAGTTAGGGTCGTCGATGTCCGCATCGCCCAGGTCGTCGAAGTTGGTAGTAAAGGCCAGCGCGTTTTCGTCTTTCAGTACACGGCGCAGGGCTATCTCGGCCTTGGCTGCGTTCTTTACCTTCTGCCAGTACACTTCCTCGCCGCTCTCGTCTATCTTGATGGTGTACTCCTTTTTGTATTCCTCCACGAGGGCGTCAGCCTCCTCGTCAGTCACCTTCTTGAAGTACTCCATGAGCGAAGAAACAGGATAGTAGTCTACGTGGTAGCCCAGGCGCTGCTCGAACTCTACGCGGTCGCCGTCCGTAACGGCCACGTTGTTCATGTTCATACCCAGCATGAGGCAACGCACATTGTGTGCGTCGGCGATGCTGGCAGCCACACGTGCCCATACGGCTATCTGGCGCTGCACCTCAGTGCTCTTCCAGTAGCCCACCACTACCTTGCGCGGCTTGCGCATACGGGTACAGATGTGGCCGAACTCGATGTCGCCGTGTGCCGACTGGTTCAGGTTCATGAAGTCCATGTCGATGTCTTTCCAGGGCAGTTCGGCATTGTATTGGGTATGGAGGTGGAGTAGGGGCTTCTGCAGTGCCTGCAGACCCTTAATCCACATTTTTGCTGGCGAGAAGGTGTGCATCCACGTGATGATGCCGATGCAGTGGTTGTCGTTGTTGGATGCCTTCATGATGGCCTCTACCTCTTCTGAGGAATTGGCCGTTCCTTTGTATACTACCTTTACGGGAAGGTTACCACTTTCGTTTAGGCCGGTCACCATCTCCTTGGAGTGGTTGTCTACCTGTACTACTGCGTCGCCTCCGTAGAGGAGTTGTGCGCCTGTTACAAACCAGATTTCGAGATTGTCAAATGCTTTTGTCATGATTGTTGTTGTTATTCTTCTTCCCCCTCGCGTCCCTTCGCCAGATAGCGGGGAAATCGTCGAGAGTTTTTTGTTTGTTTTCTTACTTTTAGTCCCGGTCAATAATAACTTGGTACATTTTTATGTCAAGAATTAGAGAATTGAAGAATTATTCTTTGTCTCGGAATTAGCAAGAATTTCAAGACCATCAGTTTGACCTGTCAAGCCATCCCGTAATTCTATCTTTTCTGGATATTAGTGAAATCCTTTAATTCTCCAATTCTTGACCTATCATATTGATGTAGAAGTTAGCCAACTTATTTTTACGCCTGTACTTACTTCTTTTTCTGTCCGTAGTAGGCATTGGGCCCGTGCTTGCGGCTGAAGTGCTTTTCTACGAGGAGCGGGTTCATGGTGGTGTTGGGGTTTACGCAGAAAGATATGAATGCCATCTTGGCTACCTGCTCTGCCACAACGGCATGATAGACCGCCTCGTCTGCGTCCTTGCCCCATGTGAACGGGCCGTGGTTCTTTACCAGAACACCGGGGGTGTGCACGGCATTGATGTTGTCCTTCTTGAATCGGTCTACGATTACCACGCCCGTATTGTGCTCGTATTCGGCCATCATGTCTTCCGTCATGTCGTCAGTACATGGAATGCCGTCGTGGAAGTAGTCGGCGTGTGTGGTGCCGATGTTGGGAATGTCCTTGCCGGCCTGAGCCCAAGCTGTGGCATAGGTGGAGTGGGTGTGTACCACACCGCCCAACTCGGGGAACGCACGGTACAGTACCAGGTGGGTGGGAGTGTCTGAAGAAGGATTCAGGTCTCCTTCTACCACCTTGCCCGTCTCCAGGTCTACCACTACCATGTCGCTTGCCTTCATGGTGTCGTAACTCACACCCGACGGTTTGATGACCACCAGTCCTTTCTCGCGGTCAATGCCGCTTACGTTTCCCCATGTGAAGAGCACGAGGTTATGCTTTACAAGGTCAAGATTTGCCTTGAATACTTTTTCCTTTAATTCTTCCAACATAATATATTGTGATTTAGTGGTTTATATGGCGGGTTCTAAAACGTGAAATTTTTAGTCCCCGCCTTATGTGTGTGTTACTTCAGTTTGAACGAAGGGTCGTCCTCGTATGCTTTCTTGTTAAACCGGTAGAGGGAAGCACCTCGTTTGGATGTTACCTTGTCTATGAGGTCGGTCTTCTCTATGAAGTCTATATCCTTGATGCGCTTGCGGAAGTTGCGCTTGTCTATTTCTTCGCCCAGCACAGCCTCGAACACGCGCTGCAGTTGGGTGAGTGTAAACAGCTCGGGCAGCAGTCTGAAACTCAGCGGCTCTGTATTGATGCGGCGCCTTATTTGCTGAATGGCATTCTTTATCATGACATTGTGGTCGGAATAAAGTTGCGGCAGCTCGCTTAAGCTTACCCATTCCAGTTCGTGTTCCACGCGCAGACGGTCATCATAGTCTGCAACGTTAATCAGGGCGCAGTAGGCTACGGAGACGACACGCTCGCCCGGGTCGCGGTCTACATTTCCGAAGGCTCCCACCTGCCGTATGTACAGTCCCTTCATGCCTGTCAGTTCCAGGATGACACGGTTGGCGGCATCCTGCAGATTCTCTTCCGCACCCACAAATCCACCGTACAGAGACCATTCTCCACGTCCCGGGTCCATCTTTCTCTTACCAATGAGAACCTGCAGTTGGTTGCCGTTGAAGCCAAAGATGATGCAGTCTACCGAAACGTAGACCTTGGAATGCTCATTATAGAATTGTGACATTTCGTGACGATTTAGGTGTTACCAGAAGTATGCGTAGAATGCTGCACAGAGCCCTATTACCACGAGGGTTCCGATGATGTCGAAGGCACCCCAGCTCTCGCGGATAGATTTCTTAAACTCCTTGGTGAAGGTGATGGCCTCTACCTGTTCCTTGCTCGGGGCAGGCGTAAAGCAGCTCACCACTACCATGAAGACGATGAGGAACACGAGCAGCCAGCACTCGAACACGAGCCAGTTGGTCTGCCAGAACCATTCGGTATAGTCCCAGAATGCACCATCCATCACTTTCTTGCCTGTATCGGTAAAGACATTTGTCACCAGTCGGAGCATACCGATGAGGAAGCCCACTATCATGGTGTACTCACCTGCCTTAGGCGTGATTTTCTTGAAGAAGATACCCATGGCGAATACTGCCACCATCGCCGGTGCGAGGAGCGACTGGATGCCCTGCAGATAACTGTAGAGTGTGTCCATCTCCATCATAATGGGCAACCAGGCGAAGCCGAGGATTACCACAACGACGGTAGCAACACGGCCTACAAATACGTAGTGGGCCTCGGACATTCCCTTCTTCAGCGGTTTGTAGAAGTCCTCGGTGAAGAGGGTAGCGCAACTGTTGAAGAATGCAGCCAGCGAAGCCACGAGGGCGCAGATGAAACCGATGGTTACGATGCCCTTGATGCCTGCCGGCAATACGCTCTTCACCATGATGGCAAAGGCTGCATCGGTGTTCTCCATCTGGATGGCTCCCTTCTGTGCCAAAGCGGCAGCTATCATACCCGGAATCAAGAACATGAAGCAGGGCAGTACCTTGAAGAAACCTGCGGCGATGGTACCGCGACGGGCACGCTTCATCACCTCTTCGTTCTTCTCGCCGGGAACCTGACCCAATACACGCTGTACGATGTGCTGGTCGGTACACCAGTACCAGAAACCGATGATGGTAGCGCCTAAGAACACTACGAATCCGGGATACTCATGGTACATGGAGTCGCCTTCCTCCCAGTGGAACATGTGGGTGGTACCGTATCCGTTGTTCAGTTTGCCACAGTAGTTCATCATGTCTGTCCAACCGGCAGCTATGCTGCCTTCGCCGAGTGCCGAGAGACCGAGGAAGAGTACCAGGAACGAACCGATGACGAGGATGGGGGTCTGGATGGTTGAGAGCGTCATCACGCCCTTCATACCGCCGAACACGGTGAAGATGGTGGTGAGGACAATCAGGCCGATGGCACCTACCCAGAAGTTCAAGCCCCAAAGGTATTCGAAGAAGATACCGCCTGTAAGGGCTGTAACACTCACCTTGGTAAGGATGTAGGCCACAAGGGTGATGATGGAGAGCCACGAACCCGTGCGCTGGGTGTAGCGGAACTTCAGGAAGTCGGGCATGGTAATGATTTTGCCCATCTTGTTGATGAGCAACTGGTAGAAAGGTACGAACAGCCAGCCCAGGATGAGTATCATCCATCCCTGCATCTCCCAGTGGGCCATACCTACACCGCTTTTGGCACCCGTACCGGCAAGGCCAACGAGGTGCTCCGACCCGATGTTGGCGGCAAAAATAGCCATACCTATTACGTACCACGGCTCTCCCTTACCGAAGAGGTAAGCCGAAGAGTCCTCGCCCTTCTGGGCCTTTCTGTCTTTTACTATCGCATGCCATACTGCCCATATCACGCCCATTACGCCAATGGCGAGGACGGCCCAGTCTATCCATACGAATTCTGTTGAATTCCAATTCATGATTTCTTAAGATTGTTAGTAGTGTTGTTGTGTTTTTTGTTTTTCTTGTCGCTTGTCTTTCTGTTATTTTTACTTTAACGGAAAGGCTATAACGTTATCAGTATCTTTGTATTACATTCTGTGGAAAATGCTATTTCTTTAAGCTGAACTTATAGGCGAGGTGTGAGTAATACTTCTCGCCCGGTTTTAGGGTTGCGTCAGTCCAGCCTTTCACGCCCTGCGAAATCTTGGTAGGCGAGTCGGGATACTTCTGGCTCTCGAAGCAGACGCTTACGTGCTTGGGGTACTTTATACCGTGCTTGCAGGCGATGCCCGTGCCCTGGAAGTTGCCTGTGTACACCTGCAGTCCCGGTTCGTTGGTAAACACCTCGAGCAGGATGCCGGTCTTCGGCGAGTAGAGGCTTGCACAAACCGTCTTGTCGTCGCCCTTGCCGTCCTTGTAAGTGTTGAGGCACCAGTTGTGGTCGTAGCCCGTGGCGTTCTTTATTTGGTCGAAGTTGTAGTCCACCTTCTTGCCTATCTCTGTTGGCGTACGGAAGTCCATGGGGGTTCCTTCCACGCTCTTTATCTCTCCAGTAGGAATGTAGAGCGAGTCGGCTGGGGTAAAGTTGTCGGCATTGATGTACATTACCTGGTCGAAGCCTTCCTTAGACGGGTCGCCGTTCAGGTTGAAGTAGCAGTGGTTGGTCATGTTCACCACCGTCTCCTTGTCGGTTGTGGCGCCAAACTCGATGTCAAGTGTGTTGTCGCTCTTCACGGTGTATTTGGCTGTTGCTGTCACATTACCGGGGAAACCGTTTTCGCCGTCTTTGGCATTGATGGTGAACGTTACGGAAGAGTCGTTCTTTTCGGCTATGTTGTACACTTGATTGAGCCATCCTGTAGCGCCGCCGCCGTGTAGGCAGTTGCCGTTGTCGTTAGCCTTCAGGTGGTAGACAGATCCGGCAAGAGAGAGTTTGGCATCCTTGATGCGGTTGGCGTAGCGCCCTACCGACGATCCGTAGTCGGAGGGGGAGTTGAGCGTGTCTGCATACTGATGGATATTGTCATAGCCCAGTACTACGTCGGTAGGTTTGCCGTTCTTGTCTGGAACAGAGATGGATACTACGCGACCGCCATAGTTGGTGATGCACACCTCCATGCCTGCCTCGTTCTTCAGTACTACCAGTTGAGTCTTCTTGTCCGTGATGGTGGAGTCGAAGTCTGCCGGGTTGAGGCCGGAGAGAGTAGTTTCGCCGTTACTTTTGCCGTTTGGCGAGCATGCAGCAAGCGCAGCAAAGGCAATGCCGGCTCCAAGAATAAGTTTCTTTTTGCTTGTCATTTTTAGGTTGTTTGTTTAGTTGTCGGTTTAATTTGGGTGTAAAATTACAACATATTTTTTATGATGCAAAATAATATCCGTGTTTTTTCTACACTATAAAGTATTTTAACAGTTAAGGCGTTTCGTGGTATGTTGTTCGGTTGTTGTGTTAGTGATTGATTGATTTATATTCGGGATTTGTTCGGGATTTGTTCGGGTTACGGTTTAGGAGGTACGGCTGTTGTAGTAGCGAGACGCGTCCTCGCATCGGTTCTCGCTTGAGGTACGGCGGGGACGCCGTACACTACTAACATTCCCACTTGAGGTGTAGCGGGGACGCCCTGAAGGGCAGCTACATTTATCGTATTGAATATTAACGCTTTTGCCCTTACAGGGCGTACGTAAACCGCAACGATATCAAACCCAGGGTGCCGCTTCGCTTACCCTGGGCTATGTGCTTTTGCCCTTTCAGGGCGTGAGGATACAATCGGAAGGCACTATATAGTAGGTGCAGTGTCCTCGGTGTACTGTCTTTCCGGCTAACGATAGACTATGACGCGAGGATGCGTCATGCTACTATAACAGTCCTCGCTGCACTCTTTTTCCGACTAACGATAGACTATGACGCGAGGACGCTTCATGCTACTATAGCAGCGAAGACGCTGTAGCTCCTATTTTACTTGCATGACCGGTTGGTTATAGGGCACAGGAGAAAACGGGGTTAGATACGGCAGGTTTGTAGTTCAAGAGATACAAAAAGGCGCAAAACATGTTGTTTTTAGTGTCTTGTTACAAAAATTTGGAAAGAGTGAGATGAGCGGAAATCGCAGTTTTTTCATCGAAATGAGCCCTTTTTGCATGCTTTTTGATGCCTATAAAAGCCCTATTTTCACGAAAACTGTAACCCAAACGGGCTTCAGCTTCATAGGGGTGGTCATGTCGCGAACATTGTAACTTGTTGCCTTTTAGAGGATTAGAAGATTTTTACATTAATGTTTCGAGGGAAAATATTTCAGATTTCAGTTTTCAGTTATTTTTAAAAGGTACCCCCATTTTTCGCTTTTCTATTATATATAATATATAATTAATTAATTATTAATAAGTTATAAGTATATAAAGAGGAGGATGGGGGGATAGATACCCCCTTTTAAAAATAACTGAAAACTGAAATCTGAAATTTTCGCCTGTTTCCATACGAGGCATTTATTATTTTCCTCGATAGATTTAATACCAGTGGAGGGTAGGTTTGTATCTTTTGCTGCTATAGCCCAGTCGGTACACTACACATACCATTCCATAGGAAGGAATGACGTTGGTACTCTTGCTGCTCTCGTAGCTACTGTTCTCCGTATATTCCACGTGCTTGAGCTGACGCAGGATGTCGAATCCCTCAAGCACCACCATCAGTCTGTCTGCAAGAAAGGTGCGCACCAGACGTGCGTCCCACACAAAGTCGTCGGTGTTCAATTCCTTTGTAGCATACTTTCGCCTGCTGTAGAGGCAGAAATTGTTTGCCAGGTCGAGACGCCACGGCAGGTGCAGATGGGCAAGCAGTCCCAGTTCCCAGTCGATGGGGTGGGAATAGGTGCTGCCGTTGTTGGAGTAAGACTGGCGGTAACGTGAGCGGAGGGTAAACACCTGTGCTCCCGTCTTCCACTTTAGCCGGAGGTCGTTGTCGATGCTGCGCACGGTGGTTTTCTTCTTGATGGTGCTGATGTCTTCCTGCTCGTTTTTAGTCTCCTCCAGACTCGCTTTGTCTTCTATGCCGTACGTAAGACTGTTGTGCAGGAAGAGGTGCGAGCCGGCGGTGAGCGGCATTCCCAGAATCCATTTTATCTTCGTGGTATTGTTGCCGTTCACGTTATCGTAGGTGTAGAGCTTGCGCCCCGAAGGGCGGTCGTAGGAGAGTTTGTTTACGATGGCATTATAGGTATTCTCCCTGATGACCTGTGCGCCCAACTCATACCTCATGTCCCGGCTCAGGTAGGTGTAGGAAAGGCGGCTGTCCATCTTCCACTGGCTCTTCAGCCTGCTGTTGCCCCGGTAGTAGTTCTGTGCGTCGGTGGTAATGGTAACCTCTTCGGTCTGCTCTATCTCGGGCTTGGTGGTGGTGCTCTGAAAGTAAAGGGTAAGCTTGTGCTGCAAGTTGCTGCTTCTCCATTGGAGGTACGTGTTTTTGGCGTCGAACGCCCAGTAGCGGTCGGTGTGCGAGCGGTCGAAGTCGCTGCGGGTGTAGCGTCGCTTGATGGTGTGTAAGCCTAAAGGCAGAAACAGGTTCATGTTCCATACGCCCAGCGCACCGCTAACCGCCCAGCGAGCTTTCAGCGTCAGCTCGTGGTAGTTGTCGCTCTCTCGCTGGCAGTAACTGTTGTCGCCGTTCATGATGCCGCTTTCGTCCATTTCTTCGTGCTGGTCGATGCGCTTGTATTGGTACTGCAGGGTAGTGAGCATGTGACGGCTTAGCCAGATGTAGCTCATCTTGGCATAATAGTCGGTGTAGTCGATAGGACGCGTAAAGAGCCGCTGACTGTAGTGGTAAGTGGAGTCGAGTGAAGTATCGTAGTAGTTGATGGTCTGCTCTGTCCGTTTCTCTTCACGACCGCCCTTGTTGGTGGCTCCCACCTCAGCTTTCAGTTGCCTGCGTTTGTCAGCCGACTTGATGCTGGCGGTAGCCGAGATGCCTGCCGTATAGTTGTGGTTAAGGGTGGAGGAAAGGTTGTAGCTCTGGTTAACGAGTCCTTCTGTAACCTTTTCGGACACCGACCTGAGCAGACTCTCCGATGTCGATTCTGCGGCGGTGGTGACGGTGGTGTTGTCACCCCAGTTGTAGGTGAATTTCGGTTTCACGTGCAAGTCTACGCCCTGCCATATAGTATGGAAGTCGTGATAGGTATCTACCTTCATCTTCTTGTTGTTGCCTGCAGCATGCGATGTCTGGAAGGTATTGCCCGATGAGATGAAGTTGGTACGGCTGATGTCGGTTACGGTCTCGGTATTGGTACGGTTGTACGTGACGTACCCCAGTACGTCCCATTTCTTCTCCTTCCATCGGTAATCGACACCGGCAGTCTGTGTGGTACGCTGGTTTTTGGCGGCTTCGGCAGGAGTCCATTCCGTCTCCTGTCCGGGTTGGCGCGAGTCGTTGATGTCGTTCACATTGGCAAAGACGGTCATGCGAAGTTTCTTGTCGTCTATCATGGCGAAAACCTTGTCGGAGTATCTGCCGCCCGGACCGCCCGCAGCAGAGAACTCCGCCCACCACTTCTTTTTGTATTCATCCTTGAGGGTGATACTCATGCGCTTGCCCTGGTCGTAGTCGTAAAACTTTACGGTGTAGATGGCGTAGGCAGGAATACGAGAGGTAATGGTGGCGATGGTGTTCTTGAAGAAAGACTTGGTGTCTACGGTCATCTCCTTCACGGCAATACCGTCTATCTCTACATTGCCGCTGCTGTAGTAAGTTACACCGGGCAGTTTGCGGAGGAGGCGGTCCAGATTGGCGCCTTCGGGCAAGGCGAAGGCATCGGCATAGAAGGCAAGGGTGTCTCCCTTGACGTAGTGAAGTCTTATCTCGTCATCATCGTCCTGAGCACGAACGCCAGTTGCAGATATGATAAGGGCTGTCACTGTCAGCCATAATGGTTTGTTCATCTGTGAGTATTTGTTTTTGAGTAGTTTGTAGTGTGTATCCTGAAGGGGTTGTTCCCGAATCATCATCTTGGCTTTCGCCAATTTTTCTGCAAAAGTACGAAAAATATTCTTCATTCTTTGGTTCATTGCCGTTATTATAGTATTTTTGCAATAGATTTGTGTAGTCATCGGCTTTTGGGGGGAGACTGCGTTTCCCTGTGGCATTTGACTTTAACTTCTCTAATTTCTACAGACAAAAAATACAGACTATGAAATACGGTTACATCAAAATAGCGAGTGCCATCCCCTCTGTGAAGGTTGGCGACGTGACATACAATGCGCAGCAGATAGAAGAACAGATTGCGCAGGCCGAAGGAAAGGGCGTGGAGGTAATAGTGTTCCCGGAACTTTCGCTTACGGGCTACACCTGTCAGGACCTCTTCAGGCAGCAGATACTGCTCGACGCTACCGAGCATGCCGTCATGACGCTGCTCGACTTTACACGCCAACTGGACATCATCTCGATAGTGGGTGCTCCGGTGGCTGTGGGCGACCTACTGCTCAACTGTGCCGTGGTAATACAGCGCGGACAGATTCTCGGCATCGTACCCAAGACCTACCTGCCCAACTACAGCGAGTTTTATGAGAAAAGATGGTTTGCCTCTTCCCAGGACCTGCGCCCTACGGAGATACACTATGCCGGACAACGCGTGTGCGTTACCCCCGACATACAACTGTTCCGCACGGCCGATGGGGTGCAGTTCGGCATAGAGATATGCGAGGACGTATGGGCACCCGCCCCACCCAGCAACAAGTTGGCACTTGCCGGAGCCGATATCGTGTTCAACCTTTCTGCCAGCGACGAACTCATAGGCAAGCACAACTACCTGAAGAGTCTGCTTGCCCAGCAGAGTGCACGTACTATAACGGGATATGTGTACAGTTCGTGCGGGTTTGGCGAGAGTACGCAGGACGTGGTGTACGGAGGCAATGCGCTGGTGTACGAGAACGGACGCTTGCTGGGCGAGAGCGAGCGATTCGCCCTGGAACCGCAGTTGGTGACGGCACAGATAGATGTGGAGAAACTGCGCACAGAGAGACGTACCAACTCAACCTATGTCAATGCACAGCGCAACATCAAGTACTCCATGCAGAGCGGTCAGGAGGGCATCTGTACCATAGAGGCACGGTCAGCCGAACGTGAGCGCGACTTCGTGCTGGAGCGCGACGTGCCGCAGCACCCGTTCATTCCCACCAGTGCCGACATGAGAGCCTCGTGCGAGGAAATATTCAGCATACAGGTTATGGGACTTGCCAAACGCATTGTACATACACATGCCAAGACCGTGGTGCTGGGCATCAGCGGCGGACTGGACTCGACGCTTGCCCTGTTGGTGTGCGTCAAGACATTCGACAAGCTGAAGATGGACCGCAAAGGAATCGTCGGCGTTACCATGCCGGGATTCGGCACTACCGACCGCACTTACAACAATGCCGTGTCGCTGATGCAGAGCCTCGGCATCAGTATCCGTGAGATAAGCATTGCCAAGGCCGTGACGCAGCACTTCGAGGACATCGCCCACGACGCCAGTTTACACGATGTTACCTATGAAAACTCGCAGGCACGCGAGCGCACACAGATACTGATGGACTTGGCCAACAAGTTGGGCGGCATGGTTATCGGTACGGGCGACCTCTCTGAGTTGGCGCTCGGGTGGGCCACCTACAACGGCGACCACATGAGCATGTACGGTGTGAATGCCAGTATTCCGAAGACGCTCATCCGCCACCTGGTAAACTATGTGGCAGAGAGCGGGATAGATGAGCAGAGCCGTATTACGCTGCGCGACATCATCGATACGCCCATAAGTCCGGAGCTTATTCCTGCCGACGAGAACGGACAGATAAAGCAGAAGACGGAAGACCTCGTAGGGCCGTACGAGCTGCACGATTTCTTCCTCTACTATTTCCTGCGTTTCGGATTCCGTCCCTCCAAGATTTTCCTCCTTGCCAAGAAGGCGTTTCTGGAATCGGCTGGAGAGCGTGTGAAAATAAGCGACAACGATCCTGACCACTACGACGAGGAAACCATCCTGAAATGGTTGCGCGTATTCGTACGCCGCTTCTTCGGCCAGCAATTTAAGCGCAGTTGTCTGCCCGACGGTCCCAAGGTGGGAAGCGTGAGTCTCAGTCCGCGCGGCGACTGGCGCATGCCTTCAGACGCTTGCGCTACCGAATGGCTCAGCGACCTGGAGCAATGAAATGGACATAAAGCATGACTGCGGTATGGAGTTAAAAGAGGACATAGGCAAATACGAAGCCCTGAAGGAGAAGTATCAGGCACTGATAATATGAAAGATGGACAGGGAGGAGTACTCCTGTATAACGAGGTGCTCTTCTCTACCCATTCGTGTGCCCTTCTTCAAAATGGCTATGAAGAGGATGGAGAACGAAATGAAGCAGAAGAAAGACAACACAAAGAAGTTTAAGTCCTTTGTGTTTTAGCAACGTTCAAAAAATCCAGAGGATAGAATCATATTACAAGAAATATTCGCTTAGACTTCGTTCTGTTTCAAATAAAAAATGTACTTTTGCAACTGCAAATGTGACAAAAGATGATAAAAGACAAAAAGTTTTTAGTGAAAGTATGGGTGTTGCTCTGTGTGGTATTCACCTTTGCAGCATGTAGCGAAGACAATTCTTACGAGTCGCCTACCCCAGAAGAAGTAGTAGAGAATGTGCTTAGCCAGATGACCCTTCGTGAGAAAGTAGGTCAGATGTTTTGGATTCGCCCTGAGTATCTTATCGAGAAAATCGCATCTGGAGAGGTGCAGCCGACTACCCAGGAATGGCCGTCGTACAATGTGACAAGCATCACGTCAGAGATGAAGGCTCTTGATGAGGAGTATCCGGCTGGTGGGGTGATTCTCTTTGCCCACAACTGTGTGGATCCACAACAGCTCAAGGCATTCGTCCCGCAAATCAAGGCATTGAAGAACTCGCCTCTGCTCTGTGTCGATGAAGAGGGCGGTCGTGTGGCGCGTATTGCCAATAACGATGCTTTCAATCTCACGAAGTTTACGAGCATGACATGGCTCTGCCAGAATGGTGGTGCACCTGCCGTTTAC
>CAVCGV010000047.1:0-21697 GCA_963601815.1 bacterium | reverse complement strand
AGTTCATCCACTTTGCCGCCAATCGTGTCCGCCGCAGCATTGGCGTTGGTGGCGGTATTGTCGAGCCGAAGACGTGCGGTGTTCATATCCGCCTTGGCATCCATCAGTGCTTGGGCGGTTTCTTCAATTGAATCCTTGGCGGCATGGAGGGCTTTGACCTGTATGTCAAACTTTTCCATCACTCTTCTTCTCGTACTTGTCACATTCCATTTTTCTATCTCTACAAAGCTTGACAGGAGAGGGAGTGGAGATTAAAAAATGTTAGATAGTTTGGTGGTGCGGTATTTTGTCTGTATCTTTGCCATAAAATCACAAAGACACAAAGAATTCTTACACTTGATCAAAGGGATAGTTTGACAAAGGGCTATCGTCAAAAGAGAAAGCTTAACTATGTGTGGATTTTTTAGAACACGCCTCAAAGTAAATAACCCAAAGCAAACATTAAAACATATAGGAAAGAATGGAGATAAAGAATAAGATTCAACAGGTATGCAGCCTTGTGGTGTGCTTGCTGCTCCTCTCGTCGCTCGCCATCGTGAAGCAGGGCGAATGGATGGGGCATGAGCTGAAGCCCAAGGCGGAGGTGGCAAAGATAGTGGACAACGATACGTTGCGCACGCTCCCCGACGGTTCTGTGGTCATAAACACCACGGGGCTGGGTGCAGACATTTCGGGCTATGCTGGCAAGGTGCCGCTCGAGATTACCGTAAAGGACGGGAAGGTAATGGCGGTAAAGGCACTCGCCAATGCCGAGACCCCCGACTTCTTCGAACTGGCTTCCTCGTTGCTCACCAGTTGGAACGGCAAGACCATAGAAGAGGCAATGACACAAAAGGTGGATGCCGTATCGGGTGCTACCTTCTCCTCGAAAGCTATCATCGGGAATGTGCAGCGGGGATTGCAGTATGCCCAAAAGCAGCAGACTTTGTCGGGAGAAAGTAATGGGGAAGGCTCGAAAGACGGACTCCCTGCAGCCTTGGGAGCGTTCGACTGCTCTGCGAAGAACATTGCCGGACTGATAGTGGTGCTGATGGCAGCCATACTGCCGCTCTTCGTCAAAAACCGGAAGTACCATCTCTGCCAGTTGGTGCTCAACGTCGTGGTGCTCGGTTTCTGGTGCGGGGCGTTCCTCTCCTACACGTCGCTGATAGGGTACATGGCGCACGGCATCAACATCCTTGCCGTCATCATCCCCTTTGTCATGCTTCTTACGGCATTCGTCTATCCGCTCTTCGGCAAGAAGACCTACTACTGCACCCATGTCTGTCCCTTCGGTTCGCTGCAGCAGGTGGCAGGCACATGTGTGAAGTATAAGGTGAAGATGGGCAGGAAGACCCTGCAGCGGCTCGACCTCTTCCGCCAGGTGCTCTGGGCATTGCTGATGCTCTGCATTTGGGGCGGCGTATGGAGCAGCTGGACCGACTACGAACCGTTCTCGGCATTCATCTTCCAGTCGGCATCATGGGTGGTCATCGTCTTGGCGGCGGTTTTCGTACTCTTGTCGCTCGTCGTGACAAGACCCTATTGCCGCTTCGTCTGCCCGATGGGTACGCTCTTCAAGCTGAGTCAGGTGTCCAAGGGGAAACAATAAAAACAATAATAATGACAGAAATTATGAAACCAGCAACATTGTTGAATATCGTATTGGCGATAGCTCTCGTCGTGGTTTGTGCCAGATGGGCGATGAGCGGAGCCACCAAGTCGGCAAAGGGTGAAGAAGATTCTACCGATGTCGTGTACCAGAACATCATGACCCGCACGTCGGTGCGTGCCTACCTTGACAAACCAGTGGAGGACGAGAAAATAGAGAAGCTCTTGCGTGCCGGTATGGCGGCACCCTCGGCGGTGAACGTACAGCCCTGGCACTTCGTGGTGGTGAGGGACAAGGCCACCCTGACAAAGATAGCTGAGGTTACCCCCAATGCCCGCATGGCAAAGGATGCCCCGCTGGCCATCGTGGTGTGTGGCGACATGACCAACGAGAAACCCGACCTGGTGCGCGAGTTCTGGAGTCAGGATGCCTCTGCCGCTACGGAAAACATCCTCCTTCAGGCGCACGGCATGGGACTGGGAGCGGTATGGACGGGTACTTATCCCGACCAGAAACGATGCGACGCCATCTCAGACCTGCTCCATCTGCCCGACCATCTCATCCCGTTCTCTACCATCGTGATAGGTTATCCGAAGGGCGAGACTACACCCAAGGACAAGTGGAAGCCCGAGAATGTATCGTACGAGGTGTTTGGAGGAAAGAATGAGGGCGCATCCGAAACATCGTCAGCGACTGCTGAGGCGACAAACAAGAAAGACTTCGAGGAGTTTGACGTAACCACCGATTTCCACGGCAATCCCTTCACCTATTTCAAGGGCAAGGGGCTTCTGCTTGCCGTTGGCGACAAGAAAGACCACAACGAGATGACCATCGGATGGGGTGCCCTCGGCAACATCTGGGAGAAAGGCATGTCGCTGATGACCGTCTACGTGGCACCGGGTAGATACACCTTCAAGTATATGGAGAAGGCGAAGTACTTCACCGTGATGGAGTTTGACGATGCCCAGAAGGATATCCTCCAGTACATGGGCACCCATAGCGGTCGCGACGGTGACAAGGCGAAGGCGTTGGGCCTGCATACCCTCTATACAGAGCACGGCACTCCTTATTTCGAGGAAGCCAAGACCGTCTTTGAGTGTGAGATGATTTACCATGCTCCCTTCGACCCCAAGGGATTCGGCGAAATGCCAAAGAAGTTGTATTCCGATTTCCCTGCCGGCATCCACTCGATGTATATGGGCAAGATAGTGAAGGCAATGAGGAAAAAGTAAAAAGGTAAAAGGGGGAAAAGTAAATGTCCTATACGTCTTGCCATTGTTCAGCAAGAAGTATAGGACATTTTTAGTAATGTGTAAAAAGTACCTTGCGCAGTTTTTTTGATTCGCGAAATGTGCCAACGACGGGCTGAAAGGACAAATCTGCTCAAGTTATTTTTTACACATTACATAACTTGCGGAGGTCTTATCTTATAATCTTCACCTCACCGTTCTTCGACAACTTGACGATGGAGGAAGGAGTGTGGGGCTTGTGCTCCTGTCGACGAGTCCAGCAAACATAGTCGACAGCCTCGAGTATTTCGGGCGAAATGTCACGATAGTTCTGTGCTGTCGGTTCGCCGCTCACATTGGCACTGGTGCTGACGATGGGCTTCTGGAACCTATAGCAGAGTTGCTTGCTGAACGGCTCGTATGTTACGCGCATGGCAAGACTGCCGTCCTCCGCCACGAGATTCTCTGCCACACCCGTGGCATCGTCCAGAATGACGGTAGTAGGCTTGACGGGCATGGCAGCCTCGATAAATTCCCATGCCACCTGCGGCACATTGCGGAAATAGCGCGCCATACGGTTGTCGCTGTCCACAAGGCAGATGAGAGCCTTCGAGTCGTCGCGCTTCTTAATCTGGTACACTTTCGCCACGGCCGCAGCATTGGTAGCGTCACAGCCTATGCCCCATACGGTGTCGGTAGGGTAGAGTATCACACCGCCCTTACGCATGCATTCCACCGCATTCTTTATGTCTTCTTCTTGTGTCATTGTTTTCCTTTTTTGTAAGTTGTTCTATTTATAGGCACACATAGTTTTCCACGTCACGCATGCCGTTGAGAAAATCGCTTGCCTCCATACGTTTCTTGCCGCTCAACTGCAGGGTCTCCAACTGCAGCCAGCAGTCGGCACAGGCTACAAGGAGTTTCTTGCCCTCTATGCGCAGGGTGCCGATCTTTACGCCTTCCGCTACGGGGATGGTAGTCTTGGCGGTTCTGAATATTTTCAGCACCTGCTCCTTGCCGCCTTCCTTCTGTATCATGGTCCATGCACCGGGGTAGGGCGAGAGACCGCGTACGAAGTCGTACACTTTCTTCGAAGGCATGGCAAAGTCTATGCGGCACGTCTCCTTGAAAATCTTCGGAGCGTGGTGCAGCTCTCCCTGCGTTGCCTCCACCATCTCGTCCTGTGCCATCGAGGGTACGTTGCCGTCTCCCTCCAGCAGCAGTTCTATGGTCTTCAGGGCTGTCTTCGCTCCGAGCACCATGAGTCCGTCGTAGACATACTCTACGTCGGCATCATCGGGAACGGGGAACGTTTCCTGCATGATGACACGTCCTGTATCGATGTCGTGGTCGAGGAAAAAGGTAGTTACGCCCGTCATCGTCTCACCGTTGATAACCGCCCAGTTGATAGGCGCAGCACCGCGATACTGCGGCAGAAGGGCAGCATGCACGTTGAACGTGCCGAACCGGGGCATTGCCCAAACCACCTCCGGCAGCATACGGAACGCCACTACCACCTGCAGGTCGGCCTTGTAGGAGCGCAACTGCTCCACAAACTCGGGGTCTTTCATCTTGACAGGCTGCAGCACCGGCAGGTTTTGCGCCAAGGCATACTGCTTTACAGGCGAAGGCTGCAAAGTGTCCTGATGCCTTCCTACGGGTTTGTCGGGCTGCGTTACGACCGCCACGACATTGTATCCGCCTTCCACGAGGCTCTTGAGGCTCTCCACGGCAAACTCGGGAGTTCCCATGAATATGATTCTCAAATCTTCTTTCTTCATGTCCTTC
Organism: bacterium; assembly: GCA_963601815.1. Lineage (GTDB taxonomy): Bacteria > Bacteroidota > Bacteroidia > Bacteroidales > Bacteroidaceae > Prevotella. The sequence goes on along the minus strand of CAVCGV010000047.1, from coordinate 17,089 downwards.
TTTCCTTATTTTGTTTTTTACTTTTTTACCTTTACCTTATTCCGCCGACATGTCGGCAACAATCTGCCTGTATACGGAATAGACCTTAGTACGGTTGATGTATCCCACCAATACTCCGCTTACGTCTACCACAGGCAACTGGGCAGCGTCCGTCTTGTCAAACTTTGCCATCACCTCGTCCATCCGTTCATTCTCGTCCACTACGGCAGAAGGTTGCAGCATGAGCTGGCGCACCTTGAACCGCTTGTACAGTTCGGTACGGAAAATGATGTGGCGTATGCGCGTGATGTCTATCAGACCAAGGAGTACGCCGCCGTCGTCGAGTACAGGCAGGAAGTTGTTGTTGCTGCGGCTTATCTCGGCCACCAACTTGCCCATGGGCAGGTCGGGGCGCACAGAGTGGTAATCCTTCTCTATCAGACTGTGCATGCTCATCAGCGTGAGGGCGGCACGGTCTATGTGGTGCGTAAGCAATTTGCCCTCCCTTGCCAGACGCAGGGCATAGATGGAGTGGCTCTCGAAGATGCTGATGGTAAGATACGACGATATGCACACGATCATGAGGGGCATGAAGAGTTGGTAGCCCCCCGTAAGTTCGGCTATGAGGAATATGCCGGTAAGCGGAGCGTGCATCACACCCGTCATTACGCCCGCCATGCCGAAGAGCGTAAAGTTCTGTTCGGGTATGTAGATGCCTATCTCGTATTCGTTCCAGAGGCGCGAGAAAAAGAATCCCGCAAAGCCGCCAATGAAGAGAGAGGGGGCGAAGGTACCGCCGCAACCTCCACTACCGTTGGTGGCGGAAGTGGCAAAGACCTTGGTGAACGTTACCAGTCCGATGTACAGTATCAGCAGGTGGTTATGTCCGTAAAAGAGCGAGTTGTCCATCACCTGTCCCCAGTCGGCCTCGGTACGTCCCTTCAGCAGGGTGTTGACAGCCGAGTATCCCTCGCCGTAGAGCGAGGGGAAGAGGAAGATAAGGCTGCTCAGTATGATGCCGCCAAACATCAGTTTGACATACGGGTACTGTCCCAACTTGGCGAAGAAACCCTCGCATGCCGACATGGCACGCATAAAGTAGAGACTTACCAGTCCGCAGAAGATACCGAGGAGTATGCACGTGGGAGTACGGTCGAGCACCCAAGGGTCGGAGAGTACAAAGTCGAAGAGCGACTCCGACCCCATCAGGATATAGGCAAAGCAGGTGGCGGTAACGCACGAGATAAGGATGGGGAGGAGCGAAGCCATGGAGAGGTCTACCATCAGCACCTCCAGGGTGAAGACAAGGCCCGCAATCGGCGCCTTGAAGATACCGGCAATGGCTGCGCTGGCGCCACAGCCTACCAGCAGAATCATCGTCTTCTTGTCCATGCGGAACAACTGCCCCAGGTTACTGCCTATGGCCGAACCGGTAAGGACGATAGGTGCCTCGGCACCCACCGAACCTCCGAAGCCGATGGTAATGCCCGATGCCACTACCGACGACCAGCAGTTGTGCCCCTTCAGTTTGGAGTTCTTGGTCGAGATGGCATAGAGCACACGCGTAATGCCGTGCGAGATGTTGTCGCGTACGATGTACTTGATGAAGAGCGACGTGAGGTAGATGCCTATGATGGGGAAGAGCAGAAAGAGCAGGTTATAGGTATCCTTGGCAAAACCGGAGGTAAGCAACACTTGTATCTCGTGCACGATGCCATGCAGGAAATAGCCTGCCAACGAGGCAAACAATCCTATGAAGAATGCAAGTATCAGCGTCATCTGGCGGTCGGAGATATGCTCCTTCTGCCAGTCTACCATTCTGTTGACCCAACTTTTCCGGTTGTCTAAAATATCTTCATCCATTTCTCTCTTACTCTCTTTCTCTTACCCTTTTATCTTTTTACTTTTTACCCCTTTTACCTTTATCAGAATTCAGAAGTAAAGTGGAACTTGATGTGCTCGAAGTCCTGCTGCGCCATAGACAGCACATAGCCCGAATCGGCGAGGAACACGTCCCTGCCCTCTATGTCCTTGGCCATATACTGATACTTGCGCTTCTTGAAGCTGTCGAGTTCCTTCTCGTCGTCGGCCTCTATCCAGCATGCCTTGTGCAGGTGGACGGGTTCCCAACGGCACTTGGCGTTGTACTCGTTCTCCAGACGGTACTGGATAACCTCAAACTGCAACTGACCTACGGTACCCACGATGCGGCGACCGTTGAACTGGTTGACGAACAACTGCGCCACACCCTCGTTCATCAACTGCTCCAGACCCTTCTGGAACTGCTTGCTCTTCATAGGGTCATCGTTCTCGATATACTTGAAGAGGAGCGGCGAGAACGACGGCAAGCCTCTGAAGTGTATGAGCTCGCCCTCGGTAAGGGTATCGCCTATCTTGAAAATGCCGTTGTCGGGCAGACCCACTATGTCGCCGGGGTAAGCCTCGTCTATAGTACTCTTGCGCTGCGCCATAAACTGTGTGGGCGAAGAGAAGCGTACCGTCTTGCCCAGACGGACATGCAGGTAAGGCTGGTTGCGCACAAACTTGCCCGAGCATACCTTGCAGAAAGCGATGCACGAACGGTGGTTGGGGTCGATGTTGGCTGTAATCTTGAATACAAAGCCGGTAAACTTGCTTTCCTCGGGTTGTACCTCGCGCTCTTCAGCCGGTGTGGGCTTGGGCGACGGGGCAATCTTCACAAAGCAGTCGAGCAGTTCCTGTACACCGAAGTTGTTGAGAGCCGAACCGAAGAATACGGGTGCCACCTCTGCGGCACGGTAACTCTCCACCTCGAACTCGGGATAGACGCCGTCCACCAGTTCCAGTTCCTCTCGCAGTTGGGCAGCCTCGCGTTCGCCCACTCTCTCGTCCAGTTCGGTAGAGTCGATGTTTACCTCCACCTTCTCTGTCACGCGCTGCTTGTTGGGGGTGAAGAGGTTGAGCTGCTGCTCGTAGATGTTGTACACACCCTTGAAACGGGCACCCTGTCCGATAGGCCAGGACAGAGGGCGCACCTTTATCTTCAGTTCCTCTTCCAGTTCGTCGAGGACATCGAACGGGTCGCGTCCCTCACGGTCCATCTTGTTGATGAAGATGATGACGGGCGTGTTGCGCATGCGGCACACCTCCATCAGTTTTCTCGTCTGTGCCTCCACACCCTTGGCGGAGTCTACCACGATGATGGCGGAGTCTACAGCCGTAAGCGTACGGTAGGTATCCTCGGCAAAGTCCTGGTGACCTGGGGTGTCGAGGATGTTCACCTTGTAGGGGTCTCCAGTCTCTCCGTCGGGCAGGTAGTCAAACTCCATTACAGACGTAGAGACAGAGATACCGCGCTGTTTCTCTATATCCATCCAGTCGGATGTGGCAGTCTTGCGTATCTTGTTGCTCTTGACGGCACCAGCTACCTGTATCTGTCCTCCGAAGAGCAGGAATTTCTCAGTCAATGTTGTCTTACCTGCATCCGGGTGTGATATGATGGCAAAGGTCCTTCTTCTTTCTATTTCTTTCATGCTTTGAATTTCTTTTGGTTTAAGGCGTGTCCTCTAAAACGGCTCACGCATCGTTAAACTTCTTTTTTCTTCCTCCTGTTTCTTTTTGGCGGTGTTCCCAACTAAAGGGAGTCCCGAACCCATCCCGACCTTTCAGTCTCTTTTTTTGTTGCGTTACGGGGTCATACTTCGTCCTCAAACTTCAGACCTTCGGTACGGTCCTTGATGTAATAGTCGCTGAGCATGCCTACGAATATGCTAATCTCTTTCACAGCACGCTCGGTTTCGGGCGTTATCTCCTTCTTCTGCAGTCTCAGCATCATCACCCCGTAGAGAGCGTCAAGGCAGGTCTCTATCTCGTTCACGTCCTTGTCGCCCCGGTTGCGCAGTTCCACGATGAAGGGCAGCACCTTGTAGTATTCTGTACTGTAGAAGGGGAACTTGCTGCTCTGCAACAACATGCCGTGCAGGTCTATCACGTCCTGCAGCAACACCCGGTTGATGTCGAGATGTCCCGTCTCGCGCTTGCCCTCCTCGTTCATCATGCGTATGAGGTTGCCAAACCAGTCGGTCTCTTCCTCACGCTGTTCGTCTGTAAGGTCGAAGCGGCTGATATAGTTCTTCTTGATGACAGGCAACGAGCATCCGTAAGCCCTGATGATGTCTTCCATCTGCCACATGTAGAGCAGGTATTCGGCTATACTCTTCTTGCGTAATTCTTTTGCTACAAACATTATCTTTTTACCTTTATCTTATACATTAAAACTGCGGCAGGTGATAGAGGTTGAACACGGTGCCTATAAGGGCAATGAGCGAGAAGATGATCACCACGCTGCCTATCACCTTGTTGATGATAAGGATGCCGTTGGTGTCAAACTTGCCGCGTATCTTGTCCACCAGCCAGGTTAGTCCGAACCACCACAGCAGTGCCCCGAACATGATGCTCAGGTATCCCACGCCCATCTCTATCGGCATGTCGGGCACGACAAAGGCAAACTGTGCGAAGGAGGCCATGAAAAGGAATACGATGAGCGGATTGGACAGCGTCACGAGAAAGGCCGTTACGCCGTTGTGCAAGAGGGTGCCCTGCTTCTTTCCGGAACTCTGGTGCATGTTCTTCATCGGGTTGCTCTTGAAGCAATATATCCCGAATGCGAGCAGCAGCAGTCCGCCGAATATCTGCAGGTAGAACTTGTTCTGCGCATTATTGACGAAGTCCATTACGAAACTCATGCCCAGTCCTGTGAACAAGGCATAAACCATGTCGCTGCATGCAGCTCCCACTCCTGTGACAAAACCAAACCAGCGGCCTTTGTTCAGGGTACGCTGGATGCAGAGGATACCCACTGGCCCCATGGGCGCAGAAGCTATCACTCCTATAATGATACCCTTGAAAATAAAATCAAGAATGTTTATCTCTATCGGAAACATTAAATTCATACAAGGTGCAAAGATACAATTTTTTGCTAACAACAACCAATTTTTCATACTAAAAGTTTGCGAAGTGCTTTTTTTTTCTTAACTTTGCCCATATAAAAATTTACTTCTAACTAATTTAAAACATACAGACATGACAGAAAATTCAGTTAAGCCATACGTTATCGGCTTGGACCTTGGTGGAACCAACTCTGTTTTCGGCATCGTTGACGCACGTGGCGAGATAAAGGCCACTACAGCCATCAAGACACAGGGTTACGAAAAGGCAGAAGACTACGTAAAGGCTGCGGTAGACGCCTTGCAGCCCATTATCGAGACTGTCGGCGGCCTTGACACCATCAAGGCTATGGGCATCGGTGCCCCTAATGCCAATTTCTATACCGGTACGGTGGAGAATGCACCCAATCTGGCTTGGGCACATTCCTGCAAGGTACCTTTGGCACAGATGTTCAGCGATTCGCTCGGTGGCATCCCCGTAGGCATCACCAACGATGCAAACGCTGCTGCCCTCGGCGAGATGACATACGGTGTGGCTCACGGTATGAAGAACTTTATCGACATCACCCTCGGTACGGGTGTAGGATCAGGTATCGTTACTAACGGACAGATGGTATACGGATGTGACGGTTTTGCCGGTGAGTTGGGCCATGTTATCATGGTGCGCGGCGGTAACGGCCGTCCATGCAACTGTGGCCGCAAGGGATGCTTGGAGGCATATTGCTCTGCTACAGGTGTGGCACGTACGGCACGCGAGTTCCTCGAGACCAGCGACGAACAGTCCCTGTTGCGCGATATGAAACCCGAGGACATCACTTCTTACGACGTGAGTATGGCTGCAGAGAAAGGTGACAGCTTGGCCAAGCGCGTGTACGAGTTTACGGGCAATATGCTCGGCGAGGCATGTGCAGACTTTGCCAACTTCTCTTCTCCCGAGGCGTTCGTGTTCTTCGGCGGCTTGACAAAGGCAGGCGAACTGCTCATGAAGCCCGTGCGTGAGTCATACGACAAGAATGTCCTCAGCATATTCAAGGGCAAAGCCAAATTCTTGATTTCTTCGCTCAACGGCAGTTCGGCCGCTGTGCTCGGTGCAAGTTCCATCGCTTGGGATTTGTAAACTAATACTTTCTTCGGAAGTTTCCCGACTTCCGAAGAAAGGGATTTTCCCGCATTCTGAGGAAAATGAAAGATGTTTAGGAAAGTCAAGAGGTAATTAGTAAAGAAAATTTTTTTATGCAAATTTGGAGTTGTATTCCAAATTTGCATAGAAATGGACTATATAAAGCGAGACATAGAAGCCACCATCGTGGAGGCTGCAAAGTACTTCCCCGTCATTACCGTGACGGGGCCGCGCCAGTCGGGAAAGACTACAATGCTGCGGCACGTGTTCCCAGACCTGCATTACTACTCCCTGGAGGACCTTGACACCCGTAGCTTTGCCATGAAAGACCCTGTGCGTTTCCTTCACCTTCACGACGAGGGCATGATACTGGACGAGGTGCACCACTTCCCCGACCTGCTATCCTATATACAAGGTATCGTGGATACGGAACCGGAAACTTCCCTCAGATGGCGGTAGAGCCACCAGAAGGCAGGTATGAGAAACATGTCGGCCATAATCCATGCCACAGGGTCGCCGTAGCATACGCCCGTCCATGCCAAGGCAGGAACGAGCCAGAGGCTAACGCCACATCTTGCTATCATCTCCATCACGCCGCTTAGCATGGAGAGGTTGCTGTACCCCAGTCCCTGGATGCTGTACCTGAGTATGGTGAGCAGTCCCAGACAGGGATAAAAGTAGTTGGCCACGCGCATAAACTGTGCTGCGAATGTTACCACCTCCATCTCGTCTTTGTCCACGAAGAGCATCATCATTTCGTCTGCAAAGGGATAGATGAGCAGGAAGGTGAACACAAAGTATACCAGCATCATCTTGATGGCAACCCTTACGCCCTGTCCTATGCGTTCCAACTGCTGCGCCCCGAGGTTTTGTCCGCAATAGGTGGCCATGGCGACACCTATGTTTTCAAATACACAGGTAAAAAGGTACTTGATGCGCATGGAGGCCGTAAAGGCGGCGATGTAGACCGTGCCCAATGCGTTGTTGGCACTCTGAAGCATGATGATGCCTATACCGGTAATGGAGAACTGGAGTCCCATCGGCACCCCGTTGTTCAGCAAAATGCTTATTTTCTTGTTGTCGTATTTTCGTTCTTCACCTTGCGGTATGAGCATCTTTACCTTCCTTTGTATGTACTCTATGCAGAGCACTACCGAAAGGGCCTGCGACAGCCAGGTGGCGATGCCTGCCCCTTCCACACCGAGTCCCATGCCGAGAATCAGGACGGCATCCAGGATGATGTTCACCACAGATGCCGTGATGAGGAAGAAGAAAGGTTGCTTGGAGTTGCCGAGGGCGCGTATCTGTCCTGCCAGCAGATTGTAGGCGATGGTAAAGGGTATGGCTGCAAACTGCAGCATGAGGAAGGTGTACGCATCGCCAAACACTTCGTCGGGCGTATTGACGAGGTGCAGTATCTTGGCGCAGAAGATGCAGGAGAGGAATGTTATCGTCACGGCAAACACCACGGCTATGCGGATGCTGTTGGCCACGTACGCCCTCATCTTCGCATAGTCCTTCGCACCGAAAGCCTGTGCCACGGGGATAGCGAAGCCGGCACACGACCCGTTGCAGAACCCCATGATGAGAAACATGATGCTCGACGATGCCCCCACCGCAGCCAATGCTTGCACGCCTATCCAGCGCCCCACGATGGCAGCGTCTATGATGAGGTACATCTGCTGCAGAATGTAACCCAATATGAGGGGTACCGCAAAACGGAAGATGGCTCTGAGGGGTGAGCCTACCGTCATGTCTGTTGTTGATTTGCCCATGGTTGTCCTGATTATCCTAACTGCTTTCTTATAAAGTCCATCTTGTTGTGGCGGTCGATGGAGTATGTGTCGCCGTGTGTCTCCACGTAGTCGAAGAGCATGAATGCCTTTTCGAGCAATTGGTCGCGCATCGGTTTGCTCTCGAGGTCGGCCTCGTGGTAATACAGTTCGGCAAGCATTTCCATCTTGCTAAGCCGTTTCTCCTCATCGTCGATACCGGCCATAGCCTTCATTACGTCGTCGATGGTGGCAATGTGGTAGAACGCATAAGGTCCCACATACTGATTGTACAGTTCTCTTATTTCCTCGCGGCGCAGTTCGCCCTCTTTCTTTTCGAGCATACGTTCCAGGGCTGCCATAAACTCACGTATCAGCCTCTGTATATAGTCTCTCTGTAACATAATAAAAATACTTGGTACTTTTATGAACACGAATTTCACTCTAACGAATAGGCTATCGTATAGAATATGATGCTAAGATTCGTATAATTAGAGTGTAATTCGTGTTCGAAAATAAAATATTCTTGGTGCATTCCGTGTTATGAAAATACATCAAGTTGTTGTTTATCGTAACGTGACATACTGTTTTCTGAACGTTTCTGCTTACGAATGGTAACTCTCTGATGTGTTGCTGCCGGCATTTTCGCCGTAGAGCCAGTTGCGCACGATGGTCTTGCCTTCGGGTGTCAGCACGCTCTCGGGATGGAACTGTATGCCGTGAATATCGTAGTTCTTGTGCCTCAGTCCCATGATGCAGCCGTCGTCACTTACCGCCGTCACGTCGAGACACTCCGGGAATCCGGCTCTGTCCACTACCCACGAGTGGTAGCGGCCTATCTCTATGCGCTTGGGCATGCCGGCAAAGATGGGGTCGTTGCCAAACTGCGTACAGGGGGTTGCCACACCGTGGTACACGTCGCTGAGGTTTGTGAGTCTGGCTCCGAACACTTCTCCTATAGCCTGGTGCCCCAGACACACGCCGAGCATCGGTTTCCTGCCTGCATAATGCTTGATGACATCCAGCAGGAGTCCTGCCTCCGAGGGAATGCCCGGACCTGGGCTCAATATAATCTTGTCGAAGCGATCGAGCTCGCCCAGCTGGAACTGGTCGTTGCGATAGACCGTCACGTCCGCTCCGAGTTCCTTCACCAGATGTGCCAGGTTATAGGTGAAGGAATCGTAATTGTCTATGATTACTACTTTCATTTTTTTCAATGTTAAATGTTAAGTACAGGTCAAAACATAAATTGGTACATCTCTCATGTCAAGAATTAGAGAATTGAAGAATTTTTCTTTTCTCTGAATTAGTAAGAATTTCAAGAGCTTCGGCTTGACCAGTCAAGCCTTCCTGTAATTCTATATATTCGGGTTGTTTAGGAAATTCTTAAATTCTCCAATTCTTGACCTAATTATAAAGCAGAAGTTAACCCAACTTATTTCTTAATCGTTACTAAATGTTGAGTGTTGAATTCTTCACTCTTACAGCTGTTCGGCAATGTGAATGGCCTTGGTCAAGGCACCCAACTTGTGGTTACACTCCTCCAACTCGTACTGGTCGTTGCTCTTTGCCACGACGCCGCTGCCTGCCTGGAACCACAATTCGCCGTTGCGGCTGATGAAGGTACGGATAACGATAGCCTGGTTGAGGTCGCCGTTCAAGCCGATGAAGCCGATGCACCCACCATAGGCACCACGGTTGTGCGGCTCCAGTTCGGAGATAATCTGCATCGCCCTCACCTTGGGTGCACCACTCAGCGTACCGGCAGGGAAGGTGTCGATAAACTCCTTGATGTGGTCGGCTCCCTCATCGAGCGTACCGCTCACACGGCTCACAAGGTGGATAACATGGCTATAGAACTGCATGTCCTTGTAGAAATCTACCTTTACGCCATGGCAGTTGCGGCTCAGGTCGTTGCGTGCCAAGTCTACCAGCATCACGTGCTCGGCATTTTCCTTCGGGTCGTTGCGCAGGAACTCGGCAGCCTTGCGGTCTTGCTCTATGTCGCCCGTACGCTTGGTGGTACCGGCGATAGGGTCGATGAAAGCCTTGTCGCCCACGATGCGGTTGTGCGTCTCGGGCGAAGAACCGAAGATGCGGAAGCCTCCGAAGTCGAAATAGAAGAGATAAGGCGAGGGATTGATGCTGCGCAGGGCGCGGTAGAGCTTGAAGTCATCGCCTTCGTACTTCTGCACGAAGCGGCGGCTCACCACTATCTGGAACACGTCGCCACGCAGGCAATGCTGTATGCAGCGGCGCACATTCGCCTTGTGCTCCTCGTCGGTCAAGGTCGAGAAAGTATCGCCTACGGGGTGGAAGTCGTAAGGCTTTACGTTTGCCTTGTTCACGGCTTTCATCAGCTCGTCAAGCTCTGAAAGTGAAGAGTGATGGGTGAAGAGTGAAGAATTCTCTTGCTCTTCAGCCAGAGTTTCAGAAGAATTTGAAGAGGCAGAACTGTAGGATTCTTCGCTCTTCACTCTTCGTTCTTCACTTGTTTCTTGAAGAACAATCAGCTCCATCGTGTTGTTGAAGTGGTCGAAGACGATGATGTCCTTATACATTATATAGTATATGTCAGGTGCATCGTTCTTCTCCATGGTGGTGTCCTTCACGGGGATGTTCTCGAAGTAACGCACAGCATTGAAGGTGGTAAAGCCATAGAGTCCGCAGAAGTCCTTGCCCTCACCTGTGACATGGAACGACTGGACGAAGTCGTTGATGGCCTTGGAGATGGCGAGCTTGCACTCCTCGCCCTTCCCCTCGCCGAAAGCCGGGAGTTCTTGTTTCACCACATTTCCGTCGGGATAGGTGGCGGTAACGATGCCATGAGCTACGGCGATGCTTGCCATGGGGTGTACGCCGATGAAGGAACGCGAGTTCTCCGAGCCATGGTAGTCGGAACTCTCCATGAGTGCCGACTGAGGGTAGATGTCTCTCAACCGCATGTAGACTCCCACCGGCGTATAGAGGTCGGCGAGAATCTTGCGGGTAGCTGTCTTGTAATTAAAAGTTGCCATATTCCTTTGCCATTTCCTTGTTAGACAAATAGGTTTGCACATCCTTGTCGCCACGTCCTGATACCGTCAAGACCACCACGTCGTCTTTCTTGAACTTCATCTTCTTCAGGGCAGCCACGGCGTGTGCACTCTCGATGGCAGGGATGATGCCCTCCATGCGGGTCAACTCATAGCCGGCGTAGATGGCCTCGTCGTCCTTGATGGCAAGCACATGGCTGCGGCCGCTTGTAGCCAGGTCGGCGTGCATGGGGCCGATGCCGGGATAGTCGAGTCCGGCACTGATGGTGAAGGCTTCCTTAATCTGTCCGTCGTCGGTCTGCATCACGAGGGTACGCGCACCATGTATGATGCCCTCCGTACCGCAGTGCATGGTGGCGGCAGTGTAGTCGGTGTCGATGCCATGACCGGCAGCCTCGGCGAGGTAAATCTGCACACGGTCATCGTCGATGTAGTGGTAGATGGTACCGGCAGCGTTCGAGCCGCCGCCCACACAGGCGATGAGATAGTCGGGATAGTCGCGCCCCACCTTCTCCTCCAACTGCCATTTCAGTTCCTCAGAGATGACGCTCTGCATCTTTGCCACGATGTCGGGGTAGGGGTGAGGCCCCATCGTGCTGCCTACGATATAGAAGGTGTCCTGCGGATGGCAGCACCAGTCGCGTATGGCTTCGGAACAAGCGTCGCTCAAGGTCATGTTGCCCGTGCGTACAGGGTTCACCGTTGCCCCCAACATCTTCATGCGCTCCACATTGGTATGCTGGCGCTCCACGTCGGTGGCTCCCATGAAGATCTCGCACTTCATGTCCATCAGGGCACATACGGTGGCTGTGGCGACGCCGTGCTGTCCGGCTCCCGTCTCGGCGATGATGCGTGTCTTGCCCATCTTCTTCGCCATCAGTATCTGGCCGATGGTGTTGTTGATCTTGTGCGCTCCCGTATGGTTCAGGTCCTCACGCTTCAGATAGAGCTGGCAACCATACTTCTCGCTCATGCGCTTGGCATAATAGAGAGGGGAGGGGCGACCCACGTAGTCCTTCAGAAGGGCACGGTATTCTTTCTTGAACTCCTCGCTCTCGATGATGGACTTGTAGGCTTGCTGCAGTTCCGTTACACACTTGTATAATATCTCGGGCACGTATGCGCCACCGAATTTTCCGAAAAATCCTTTATCGTCTACTTGATACATCGTTTCTAATGTTTAATGTTTTGTGTTTAATGTTGAGTTAAGGCAGACAAACAACTGGGTAAAACACCAAAGAATCTTTGTCCTTACATCGGTGGGATTGTCTTTTTATGCAATCAAAATCTCCGTTCCGTACTTTGGAACAGCCGTTCCGTACTTCGGAACGGACATTCCGTTGTTCGGAACAGAACTTTCGATTAGGTTCCCACTCTTTCCTTCCTTACTCTTCATTTGAATTCTTCACTCTTCGTTCTTCCCTCTTCACTTACTTCTTGAGGCACTCGAAAAGTTCATCCAGTGCCTTTTCGGCATTGCCGGTCTCATTGAGCAGCGTCACAAACTTGCTGCCGATGATGGCTCCGGCGGCATTGTCCTGTGCACTGGTAAGTGTCTGCTTGTTGCTGATGCCGAAACCTATCATGCGCGGGTTGCGGAGGTTCATCGAGTTGATATGGTTGAAGTAAGCCAACTTGGCGTCGCCGAAGTTGCTCTGTGCTCCCGTGATGCTTGCCGAGCTGACCATGTAGATAAAACCGTCGGTATGCTCGTCTATGAAACGGATGCGCTCCTCGCTGGTCTCTGGGGTAATCATCATAATGACACGCACGTCATACTTGTCGGCAATGGGTTTTACCACCTTCAGATAGTCGTCGAAGGGAAGGTCGGGGATGATGGTGCCGCTTACGCCGCTCTCTACGCAACTCTTGAAAAACTCCTCGATGCCATAGTGCATCACCGGGTTCAGATACCCCATCAATACCAACGGGATGTTGACCTTGTCCCTGATGGCTTTCAACTGGGCGAAGAGCGTCTTTACCGTCATGCCGTTCTTCAACGCCACGGTTCCGGCACTCTGGATAACAGGTCCGTCGGCCAAAGGGTCGCTGAAGGGAATGCCTACCTCTATCATGTCGATGCCCTTCCGTTCCATCGCCTTGATGACATCGCCCGTGCCCTCAAGTGTGGGGCAACCGGCGCAGAAATACAAGCTCAGGAGCTTGCGGTCTTTGCTTTCTGAAAATAATCGGTTTATCTTATTCATTGTCTTTACCTTTTTGTCTCTATTACTTTTTACCCTTTTACCTTTAATATGAATGTTCTGAGTTTCTCCACGTCCTTCAGTCCCGGTTCAGTCTCAAACTTCGAGTTGAGGTCTATGCCGATACACATGGGGTGGTGGAATGCCTTTACTCGTTCTGCATCCTCAGGGCCGATACCACCGCTCAAGAGGAAAGGCACGTCACCATCGTATGCTTCAAGTACAGACCAGTCGAACTGTGCGCCACTGCCGCCCTTCGTCGGGCACTTGGTGTCGAAGAGGAAGAGGTCTACCGCCCCAACATACCCTTTGTATTTTTGTATGTCCTCTGCCGAACTTACGCTGATGGCCTTGATAATCTTTATGCCGGGTCTGATGTCCGGGTCGAGTGTGGCACGCAGGTTTTCGCAGGTCTCGCGCGGCTCGTCCCCATGCAACTGGATGTAGTCCAAACGGTAGTTGTATACTCTTGTAATGATGTTCTGGGGCATGTCGTCCACGAAGACACCAACCCTTGCCGGATAGTTCTGTTGTGCAGGCTCTGCCGTGCATGTTCCTTTTTGTGCACGTTCCTCCGAGTAGTCGGGGATGATACCCGCATTACTGCTTACCATGTGCACGTAACGGGGCGACTTGGGGTAGAAGATGAAGCCTATCATGTCTATGCCGATTCCTGCCATCTGGCAGATGTTGAGGCTGTCGCGCATGCCGCATACTTTGATGATCATAGGTATATATAGCTTATGGTTTTTATAGGTGTTACAATGCGCCGATAAAGTCGGCGAGCGCTGTTCCCGGGTCAGTCTGTTTCATAAACTGCTCTCCCATGAGGAATCCTCTGAAACCGCCTTCTTCGCGCAGTCGGTTAACAATCTCCGGTTTTGAGATGCCGCTCTCGCTTACCCGGCATACGTCCCGGGGCAGTTGGTCGGCAAGGCGGAAACTGTTCTCCACATCGGTAACGAAACTGCCGAGGTTGCGGTTGTTGATGCCGTACATGTCCGGTTCCAGTTCGGCATACTCGAAGTCGCGGTCGTTGTGCATCTCCAGCAGTACCTCCATTCCCAGTTCGTGTGCCATCCTCAGCAGCGTCCGGCATTCTTCCTTCTGCAGGCATGCTGCGATGAGCAGCACAGCCGAAGCACCGCAATAGCGGGCCTGCAGCAACTGATATTCCTCTATGACGAAGTTCTTGTATAATATAGGTATGGAGACGCCCACGTGGCGAGCCTCCTGGATGTACTCGTCGTAACCGCCGAAGTAGTCGATGTCGGTAAGGATACTCAGTGCTGTAGCCCCGTTCTGCTGGTAGCTCAGGGGGATGACACTTGCCTTGCCCGCTTCCTTGATCCAGCCCTTGGAGGGCGACTTGCGCTTGAACTCGGCAATGATGCCGGTCGGAGACGCCATCAGCGCCTCCCGCATACTGCCTCCCGGTACCTTGCCGTCTTCCTCCTTCATCTTCTGCTCCACGAGCTGAATCATCTGGCGAGGCTGTATGAAACGCTTGCGCTGGTCTATCTCTATTCGCTTGTGAGCGATGATTTCTTCCAATATGTCTGCCATTTCTGTCTTTTTCTTTTTTACCCTTTTACCCTTTTAGTACAGGTCAAAAACAACTTGGTACTTTTCTTCTTCTTCAATTCTTGACCTATCATATTGAAGCCGATGTCTTCCAACTTGTTTTTTACCTTTTTACTTTTAAGAGTTGATTTCCACGAACTTCTTGAATGTGGCGAGCGCCTTTCCCGAGTCGATGCTTTCGCGAGCTATCTCCACGCACTCCGCCACGCTCTTCTTGCCCTTCTCCATTACCTGGATGCCGAAGGCGGCATTGGCGAGCACGACGTCCTTCTGGGCTGGCAGGGCACGGTTTTCGAGCACGGCATCGAATATTTCCTTTGCCTCGTCCTCTGTGGCACCGCCCTTGATCTCCTCGGGCTTGGCTATCTCAAAACCAAGGTCCTGCGGCTTGAATATCTTCTCGTAGTCGTTGGTAGTCACCTTGAAGTCACCGGTCAGGGAAATCTCGTCGTAGCCGTCTATGCTGTTCACGATACCGTAGTCGATGCCTATCTTCTGGTACACCTGCCTGTAGAGGCGCATTTGGTCAAGGTTGGCAACACCGAGCAACTGGCACTTGGGCTGACTGGGGTTGACCAATGGCCCCAGGAGGTTGAACACCGTGGGGAACTGCAACGCCTTGCGGATGGGACCGACAAACTTCATCGCCTTGGCGAAGAGCTGGGCATGGAGATAAACGATGCCCGCCTCATTGATGCTGCGGTTCAGTTTGTCCATGTCGGCAGTAAACTCTACGCCGTGGTTCTTGATGACATTGCTGGCACCGCTCACCGACGTGGCGGCATAGTTGCCGTGCTTGGCCACTTTGTAGCCTGCACCGGCTATGACAAAGCAGGAGGTGGTAGAAATGTTGAATGTATTCTTGCGGTCGCCGCCCGTACCCACTACGTCTATGTAGCGGTCGCAGTCGAGCACGGCAGGTACTCCTGTGGCAAGTATGCCGTCGCGGAATCCCAACAGCTCGTCCACCGTCACGCCTCTCATCTGCAGGGCTGTGAGCAGGGCTGTGATTTGTTCGTCCGGGAAAGCACTCTGGGTGATTCCTACGATGATGTCCTTGGTTTCCTCGCGAGTCAATTCCTCGTGGTTCAACATTCTGTTCAAGATGTCTTTCATTTCCATATTCTTGTCTCCTCTGTTTTTGTTCGGTTACTGCGGTTGGGGCTATAAGAGAAAAGGCCTGTCGTAAGAACGGCAGGCCTTTCGTTGTATCTTGGGATGTAACATATCCACACACGGCTGACTTCTCACGACTTTTAGAATCTTGAGTTACGCCACCACCATGCATTTGCAGATACGCTTGCTTTCATCGTCTTGTGTATTGTCTTTTGTTGTTATTTGTTATTGTCTTTTTGCAAAATTAATGTTTTTCTTTTAATCAGCCAACTTTTCCTGTACTTTTTTCTTCATTTTGTCACATTTTGTCCTTCTCCGCCCCTTTGAGGGCAGTAACAAGGCATCTATACATTATTATATATAGTACGGTTCGGAAATAGGGAGGTCCATTTGAAATTATTGTAATACAAAGAAGGAATCTTACTTCAAACATAAAATATCATGCTTGTAGGAACATATAAAAATAATTTGGCTTGTACGTTTGAAGTTTTCTCCTGCACGCCCTGAAGGGGCAGAAGCACATAGCCCAGGGCAAGCGAAGCGGCACCCTGGGTTAGATGTGGCTTATGTACGCCCTGTAAGGGCAAAAGCGTTAGTATTCCTAACTTTATTTTGATGTAACATTATGTAACACAACGCTTTTGCTCTTACAGGACGAGAATGGAAATACACGCCTCAAAAATATAGGGTGCCGCTTCGCTTGCTCTGGGCTATGGAATTGTTAGGCTTTCAGCCCGTATCTGCACAAATCTGCTCAAATTACTTTTTTTCTGCTTGTCAACCATGGAGAGCAACACGCTGTTGCCGGAAAGTCCCGTAAGGTAACGCATATGCCACTTGTCGTTAGCCCAGTCCATGAACTCATGGCTTGCGAAGTGACTGTCGCCGCGAAGCTCAAACACGGTATTAGGCCAGTGTGCATGCAGGTACTCAATTACCCGCCGCATGATGCGGGCTACGCTTAGCGACTTGTTCCTGCGCCCCGGTCTCAGCAGGGGAAGTATAAGCCTTCCGGTCAGCCCGTCGAAAAGCAGCAGGGGCATATAGCAATACTCGCCATAGTAGTTGTTGAAAAGCGAGAGTTGCTGTGCGCCGTAAGTGTTGGCGTTGGTGTCGTCGGCATCTATAACGACATGTTTCGGAGCCTTGTCAAAAGAGCGTATATACTCGTCAACAAACAGTTGGCCTATCTTGTAAAGCGTCTTGATTCCGACATTGTTTGTGGGTAAGGGGATTTTGTGTCTTTATCTTGCGAAATACACACCTTTGGCAGAATTTTGTCCGACTGAGGTGAAGAAAGTTGCATCCCTGAGCCTACAATTTTATTGTTGCGGATTTGAGGTTTATAGCGGAA
>CAVCGV010000046.1:0-22390 GCA_963601815.1 bacterium | reverse complement strand
AATCATGAGGTATTAACCTTGCGTGCTTGAGGTATTAACCTTGCGTGCTTGAGGTATTAACCTCGAGAAAAGAGGGGTCGCACATGAAGCCAATTTTGCTCAAGTTATTTTTTACACATTACTTAGCCCGTAAAAAGTAAGAGGGTGTGTCAAAACAGACACACCCTCTTGCTTGTATTCTTGTATTATAGAGCTTGATGATTATTCCTCGTTCTTGGCTGTTGTTGAGGCTTCTGTGGCAGGAGTAGCCTCTGCCTTTTCTACCTTTTCAGCCTTCTTTGCCGGTGCAGCTTTCTTGGTAGCTGTAGCCTTGGGCGCAGTGGCTTTCTTGGCAGTAGCTTTCTTCAGCTGTTTCTCTATCTTTTCTATCTTCGCCTGAAGACGTACCATCTCCTCTTCCTTCACCTCCAGTTCCTCGTTCTGGTTCTTGATGGTGGTGATGAGGGCTTCCAGCTGGTCGTTGTCCACTTCCGATGGGAACAGTCCGTTGACACGGTTGAGGAAGTCGCCCAGGATGTTCATGTAGTTGGTGAAAGCATCGAAGGGGTCGCTATAGATACCGCGGTCCAGACCGACATTGCTTGGTTTAGTTGTCATAAACCGGAAGTTGTTGCTTGCCTGCAGATATGCCCAGTCCATATTGATGCGCGGGTCGTCCACGATGCGCACGCGGTCAGCCACACTGTACAACTTGTCGAAAGCTTCGCGCTGCATCGAGTTGCCGAGCCAGGTGCTCACATCGCGCTCCTCGTCCACCCAACTCAAAGTGTCGGGTACATTCAGGTCGCCCACCGACTTCATCTTCTGGCATATTTCCGTAGGTGTAGAGAAAGTGATGCCCTGCGCCTTGGCACAGGCGGGCAGCGCCTTGAAAAACTCCAGGATGTTGCTCGACAGAGGCTGGGCGATGCCCAGTGCCGACAGTTCCATGAAAATGTTGATAACCTGCTCCTCCTGTGGAAGAGCAGCTATCTGGTTGATGTAGTTGTCGGCAAAGAGAGGGTAGCCGTCCCAGTTGCTGTTGTTGAAGCGCAGAGAGATGTCGTCGCTCAGGTTGACATCACGCAGCAACAGCTTGAGGTTGGGCGCCAAGGCGCAGTTGTATACATAGTGGGGCGATTTCCAGCCCAGCACATGCTTGGCACCTTCGGTAAGCATACCGATGAAACCCATCTGTGAGGCCTGCAGACCGATGTCGTCGCTATAGATGAGGGAAGAGTCGCGCAGCACTTTAGGCTTCTGCGAGAAGTATTCCTCTATCGTCTTGGCCTGTTTCTTCACCTCGGCCGCAAAACTTTCCTCGTTGGCTAACGAAGCCAAACCGTGGGAGTAAGGCTCTGCCAGGAACTCTACACAGCCGGTGCGGCTCAGCTCCTGCAACTTCTCCAGTACTTGAGGGGCATGCGTTTCCAACTGTTCCATTCCTACGCCCGAAAGCGAGAAAGCCACCTTGAAATACTCTCCGTTGTTCTTTATCATTTCCTCAATGGCAGCAAGGGCAGGCATATACGAATGCTCTGCGATATAGCTGATGCTGCGCTCGTTCTCGTAGTCATCGTAGTAATAATGGTCGGTGCCTATGTCGAAGAAACGATATCTCTTCAGATGGATGATCTGATGTATCTCGAAATATAAACAAATTGTCTTCATAAATGTTGAATGTTGAAATTTGAACTTTATAGATAGAATGTAGCGAAGCCGACGAATCCGTTCACTCTTCGTTCTTCACTCCATCCTTATAGGCTACTTCCATCCCAGCGTTTTGAGATATAGGTTCTTGATGCGTTCGCCCACTTTCTCCCACGTAATCTGGTCTACCTCGTTCTTTCCTTCTACAGAGAGGTAGTCGAAGAGACTCTCGTTGTGGCAGATGCTGTAGATGGCATCGGCAAGAGCATGGATGTCCCAGTAGTCTACCTTGATGCAGTTAGTCAGGATTTCGCCGCAACCGCTCTGCTTGGAGATGATGGTAGGCGTGCCACACTGCATGGCTTCCAGTGGCGAGATACCGAACGGTTCACTTACCGACGGCATGACGTATACATCGCTGTCCTTCAGACACTCGTACACCTGTTTGCCGCGCATGAATCCCGGGAAGTGGAAGCGGTCTGCTATGCCGCGTTCGGCAGCCAGATAGATCATCTGGTTCAGCATATCGCCCGAACCCGCCATGCAGAAACGCACGTTGCGTGTACGGTGCAACACCATGTTGGCAGCTTCCACGAAGTACTCGGGGCCTTTCTGCATGGTGATACGTCCCAGGAAGGTAACCACCTTCTCCTTGCCCTTGTGGTCGGGGCGCGGAATGTCCTGCCACTCCTGCTTCAGTGGATATACGGCATTGTGCATGGCAAAACACTTGCGCGGGTCTTGGTGGTACTGGTTGATGACCGTCTGGCGGGTCAGCTCAGATACACACATGATGCAGTCGGCATTGTCCATACCGTCCTTCTCGATGGAGTAGACGGTAGGGTTCACCTTGCCGCGGCTGCGGTCGAAGTCAGTGGCGTGAACATGTATGCACAGCGGTTTGCCGCTTACCTTCTTGGCATGGATGCCGGCAGGGAAGGTAAGCCAGTCGTGGGCGTGTATGATGTCAAACTCTTCCGAGCGTGCCACCACGCCGGCAATGACCGAGTAGTTGTTTATCTCGTCATGCAGGTTGGCAGGATAGCCACCGGCAAAGTCCATGCACCCCAGGTCGTTGACGTGCATGTAGTTGAAGTCGGCATAGATATGGTCGCGGTAGCGGAAGTAGTCGTTGGGGTCCATGATGTTGCCCACACGCTGCTGTACATAGTCATAGTTGACGTCGCGCCAGGCTATAGGCACACTGTTCATGGCGACAATCTTTGCCGCACTGCGGTCTTCGTCACCGAAGGGGTGGGGCAGACAGAGCGTGATGTCGACATCGCCCTGTGCGTGGAGACCCTGCGAGATGCCGAAATTGGCGGTGGCAAGTCCACCGAATACGTGAGGAGGATACTCCCATCCAAACATTAAAACTTTCATATAGCAGTCCTCCGGTTAATATTGGTATTTTTCGAGAAGTTCGAGTGCGCGCAGTATCTCTGCCACGTTCATGGCAAACGAGGTGGCACCGCGTCCGTGGAACGGCGGGTTGCCGTCGAAGAGTTCGCTGATGGTACCCAAACAGTGGTATGACATCTCGTCGTCATATCCTACCATTTGTCGTTCTACGAAGCTCAGACGTGTGCGTTTGTACAGCTTCAGGCTTGCCTCCATATAGAAACCGCCGAGCCAGGGCCATGCCGTACCCTGATGGTAGGCATAGTCGCGTTGTGTCTGCGGCCCCACATAGATGGGGTTGTATCCGCCGCTCTTGGGCGAGAGCGAACGTAGTCCCTTGGGAGTAAGCAACTCGCGCGTGCAGATGTCGAGAACCTTCTTCTTCTGGTCTTGCGAGAGCGGAGAGTAGTCGAAGGCTACGGGGAAAATCATGTTGGGGCGTACGCTCCAGTCTATCATGTTGCCGTCCACATAGTCGTAGAGGTATCCGTATTCGTTGAGGAACGTATCGAGGAACGACTGCTGTGTCTTTTTCGCTTCGTCGAGAAGTTCTTTTTGCTCTTTCTCCTTGCCTGCCAGTTCGGCGAGCGATGCACAGAAGCAGAGTGCGTTGTACCAGAGGGCATTAAACTCTACGATGTATCCCGAGCGCGGTACGACGGGATGGCCGTTGGCTGTGGAGTTCATCCATGTTACAGCCTTTTCCTTGCCGTTGGTGTATAGCAGTCCGTTCTCCTTGAGTTGGAGGTTGGGGTGCTTGTTGCCTTGTATGTAACGGATAACGTCTTTCACGAACTTGCCGTACTTCTTCAGACATTCCTCCTTGCCCACCTCCTTGGCATACTGCTGCAGTGCCCATATGGCCCACAACGGTACGTCGGGCTGTTCCATCTCTGTAATGTGTACACTGAGGGGCTTGCCTTCCATAAACTCATAGTAACCCTTCATGGCTGTTTTCATCACCAGCTCGAAGTAGTCGTCTTCCTCTATGGAGAGCGTAAGTCCGGGAAGGGCGATGAAGGTGTCGCGTGCACGGCACTTGAACCAAGGATAGCCGGCAAGGATGTAGCGGTCGTCGTTCTTCTCGCGGATATGGAACTGGTGGGCGGCGTTGACAAGGCAGTGGAAGAAGTTGTCGCGTGGTGCACGCTCGTCTACCTCCTTGTCGAAGAGGCTCTTCAGTCCAGATGATTTCGTCTCCGAGGTAGAGGCAGCGAAGACGATGCTCTCTCCTTTCTTGATGCCCATCTCGAAATAGCCTGGCACATAGAGGTCCTCGTTGGAGGCATAGCCTCTCTGCTGTTCCTTGGGATATTCCACACCGCGATACCAGTCGGGCTGGAATATGAACTCGTTCTTCTTGGAGAACTGCATGAAGAGGTCGGGGTAGCCTGCATACATGCAGGTCTTGATGCCGTTGTCCACACCCGAATAGTCGCGTGAGGCAGTACCGTTTTCGTGCGTAAACTGGCGCACGCTGCGGAATGCCAGGAAAGGACGGAAACGCAGGGTAGTGGCAGAATGGCCTTCTACCAGTGTGTAACGCAACAGAATGCGGTTCTCGTAGTGCTGGAACACCACTTCTTTCTTCAGTACGACACCTCCCACACGGTATATGGTTGTGGGAACCTTGTCGCAGTCGAACTCGCGGATGTACTTATGGCCCATCGGACTGTAGTTGTTGCCTTGGTACTTGTGCAGTCCAAGGTTAAACTCAGCGCCATGCTGAATTACTGTAACGTCGAGCGAACTGAGCAGTACGTGGTTGTCGTCGTCCAGTTCCGGTATCGGAACAACCAACAGGCCGTGGTATTTGCGCGTGTTGCAGTCTACAATCGTTGAGCACGAATAAGCACCGGAACGGTTGGTTCGCAACAGTTCCTTTGGCAATGACTCCTGTAGGTTGGTCATTAGGGCCTTTTCGAATCTTAGATAACTCATAGATTTGTATTAAGGTTTTAGCATTAAATTGTCTATAGATGCTCCAAAGGTAAGATTTTTTTGTTGGACGGCAAAGTTTTTTTTCATCATTTTCTCTAAAAAACCGCTTTTTATGTTTTATAAAACATTTTTTGCCAAATTATTTAGTTATATCGCAGGAAAAATGTACCTTTGCCCCTTGTAAAAAGAACAGAACAAAGTAAAAAGAACAGAACAAAAACCGAATCGTTCAGGTTTGCTAACCATCATCGTATCGTATGGCCGTACATAACGCCATGCCGTGTTTCTTGTCTGCCATGGCAGATGAGAGGAGTGGCTTGCAGCAGACTTGACGAAAAAACAGTACGGGCATGTCAGGAACAACAGAAGAAAAAACACCGATTGTACAGGAGATTTCTGAATTGTGGGGCGGGTTGGATGCCGAACAATATGGCATCTTACAGGAACATCTGGTCCTTCATAGCTACCAGAAGAACGAAATGATATACAAGAGTGAGGAGAAGCCTCATGATGTGCTTTTCCTGGTACATGGCAAGGTAAAAATATACAAGGAGGGAATAGGTGGCAGAACACAGATTATACGTGCCCTAAAACCTTCCGAATTCTTTGCTTTCCGTGCCATCTTTGCCGATGAGCCGTACCGCACTTCCGCCATGGCTATGGAGGCTTGTCTCGTGGCGAGCATTCCGGCAGATATTGTGACCTCTCTTATGGAGCACAATTTCCATATAGGCTTTTTCTTTATCAAGTATCTCTGTACGGAGATGGGGCGGTCTGACCAGCGTACGGTCAACCTGACACAGAAACATATACGTGCACGTCTTGCCGAGGCACTGCTATTTCTTAAGGATTCTTACGGGGTGGAGGAAGACGGGGCTTCGCTCTGTATCTGCATGAGCCGTGAGGAACTTGCCTGTCTCTCCAATATGACGACAAGCAATGCCATACGCACCCTCTCGTCCTTTGCCGCCGATAATCTTATTGCCATAGAAGGGAAGAAGATAAGGCTCCTGGACGAGGAAATGATGCAGAAAATTTCTCGGGAAGGATAAACCTTAGGTGTTTTAAAACATCACTTATTCAGGAATAAGGAAGTTGATTACTTCCTGCTCTACGGTGATGGAAAAGGCCCCCTTGGGTTTGTCGATAAGTCTGCCGTCTATGCTTACCAGAGCGTGTTGTGCTTCCCTTACTTCCAGTTCTGCTGTGCGGTAAGGGTGTACGTTGTTGTGGTTAAGGAATTTGCCATTAATGAACAGGTAGATGCCTTCGAACAGTTGGACTATCTGCGGATGGTACACCATCGACAAGTCGAGCAAGCCATTGTAGGGTACCGCATTGGGGGTTTGTCCGTAGCCTGATGCATTGCCTATACACAGGGTCATGACGCGGCGTTTGATGGTTTCGCCGTTCACTCTTATGTCCATTTTATAGTCCAGGCGCTGGAATACCATCAGAAGGAAAGAGCAAATGAAAGACAGCGTTCTTGAACCGAAGATGTGTCGTGTGCGGCGGCGTAGGTTCATGATGGAAGCTATCAGTCCGACATTCACACAGTTGAGGAAATAGCGGCGGCATTTTTCGTCATGCTTGTTTGTATAGCGCATGCGGCCTAAGTCTATCTTTCTCAGTCTTCGTTGTTTCAGCCATTTTACGGTTTCGTCATAGTTGCTGTCCGAAAAACCCCAAAAGTGAGCAAAGTCGTTCATCAGTCCGTTGGGTATTACGCCCAAGGCAATCTCGCAGCGCTGACTGCTTTCGGCTTGCATCAGGCAGTTGACGGCATCGTTGAGTGCTGAGTCGCCTCCCACAATGACGATGGTCTTGTAGCCATTGTTGATGAACATCTTGACAAGTCTTTCCACGCTCGTCTGATTCTCGCTCTGCACAAGGTCGTAGTCAATGTTGTTGTCGTGCAAAGCCTTCTCTATCTTCTTCCAGCGTTTGCTGCTTCCGTATCCGCTTCGCGGACAATAGAGCAGCCCCCATTTCGTATTGCTTACTGCCATAGTTTTATTTAAGGCGTGTTCTGCAAATGCCACGCATAGTTAAAAGTTCTTCTTCCTCTTCCTTAAACGGATACCTCTTTGTACTTCCTTATTATTTCTTCCACTTTTGCCTGCATGGGCCATGCGGCGTCAATCCAGTGGATGGTGAAACCGCGGCGTTCCATGCCCCTGAACCATGTCATCTGCCGTTTGGCAAACTGATGGATGGCTATCTCCAGACTGCGGAACATCTCCTCGTAGGAAGTCTTGCCTGTTATGTATTCCGTCACAAACTTGTATTCCAGTCCGTAGTAGATGAGATCATCTGCCGGTATGCCACTGTCCAGAAGGTCCTTTATCTCATCAACCATTCCCTCTTCGAGACGTTGTTTCAGACGGTGGGTTATTTTTTCCCGTCGCACTTCCCTGTTGATGTTGACGCCGAAGATGACAGACGGTACGGCAGGCATGTTTCTCTCCAGGATAGGGTGCTCCAGATTGTAAGACTCTATCTCGATAGCACGTATGGCACGCTGTGCTGTGTCTACGTCCGACCGGTTGTGCATGTTACTGCCCGTTTTTTCCTTCAGCTGTTGCAACATGAGCGTCAGTTCCCCCAGGCTCTTCCCTTCCAGACTTTTTCTCAGTGCCGGGTTTTGTGGCACGGGCGAGAGATTGTAGCCTTTCAGTACCGACTCGATGTACAGTCCTGTGCCTCCGCAGAGAATGGGAAGCTTGCCCCTGTTGCAGATATCCTTGTAGGCATCTGAGAAATCCTGCTGGTACTGGAACAGGTTGTATTTGGTTCCCGGTTCGCAGATGTCAATTAGGTGATAGGGTATCTGCTTTTCGCCTACGGTATAGTCGGCCAGGTCTTTCCCCGTACCTATATCCATGCGGCGGTACACCTGTCGGCTGTCGGCACTGATAATCTCTGCCTCCATTCCTGTATCCGAATGTGGCATGGCGGCAGCCAGGGCCGTGGCAAGGGTTGTCTTGCCGCTCGCCGTAGGACCTAATATGGTTATCATAGTCTGTTTCATCGCATGTAAAGTTACACATTTTTCTTTTACCGACAAATAAAAAGGTCGTAAAAGTGTAAAAAATGCCTTGTCCCTGCCCCTTTGATACCCAAAACGCCCGGCATCAGATAGATGCCGGGCGCTGTTATATGGTTGTAGTGTGAGTGGTATTACTTCAACTCAGCGAGGTACTTGATAGTACGAACCATCTGAGAAGTGTAAGAGTTCTCATTGTCGTACCAAGAAACAACCTGTACCTGGTATGTATCGTCGTCGATCTTGCTAACCATAGTCTGGGTAGCGTCGAAGAGAGAACCGTACTTCATACCGATGATGTCAGAAGAAACGATCTGATCCTCGTTGTAACCGAAGCTCTCTGTAGAAGCAGCCTTCATAGCAGCGTTGATGCCCTCTACAGTTACGTCCTTACCCTTAACAACAGCTACGAGGATTGTTGTAGAACCTGTTGGAGTTGGAACGCGCTGTGCAGAACCGATGAGCTTACCGTTGAGCTCAGGGATTACGAGACCGATAGCCTTAGCAGCACCTGTTGAGTTAGGAACGATGTTCTGAGCACCTGCACGTGAACGACGGAGGTCGCCCTTGCGCTGAGGACCGTCGAGAATCATCTGGTCGCCAGTGTAAGCGTGGATTGTAGACATGATACCAGACTGGATGGCAGCGTACTTGTTCAGAGCGTCAGCCATAGGAGCCAAACAGTTTGTTGTACAAGAAGCTGCTGAGATAACTGTGTCTGCAGGAGTCAGCGTCTTGTGGTTTGTATTGTAAACGATTGTGGGGAGGTCGTTGCCTGCAGGAGCAGAGATGACAACCTTCTTAGCACCGGCTGTGAGGTGTGCAGAAGCCTTCTCCTTAGATGTGTAGAAACCTGTGCACTCGAGAACTACGTCTACGTCGAGCTCGCCCCAAGGAAGCTCAGCAGCGTTAGGCTTAGCATAGATAGTGATCTCCTTACCGTCAACGATGATAGAGTTTTCTGTAGCCTCTACAGTGTGCTTGCCCTCACCGAACTTGCCAGCGAAACCACCCTGAGCTGTATCATACTTCAGAAGGTGAGCCAACATCTTAGGTGAAGTAAGGTCGTTGATTGCAACTACCTCATAACCCTCTGCCTCAAACATCTGACGGAAAGCCAGACGACCGATACGGCCAAAACCGTTAATTGCTACTTTTGTCATTTTCTTAATATTTAAATTAAAGTTTGAAAATAATCTTCTTTATAGCTATCGGGCGTGCCGTCATGTGCTGAAACATTCAAAAAGCATCGCCTCGATCATATTTTTTCTTTTTACGAGCGCAAAGTTACTAATTTTTTTCTAACTTTGCAGTTGGATAGAGTCTTAAATAATATAAAAAATAGGCGACTTCCGCTTAATATCGCGCTCCTTTGGCAGTGATGAAGGCAAGAGTGACAACTCCATATAGCAAAATGCATTTTCATATCCGGTGCACGGCTACACTGACGGAGTCTGTATCATATATATAATAAGGTGAGAATTAAAAGAACAGAAGAATAATAAGTATAAGTAATAAAAACAAACCAACAACAATTATGAGTAAATTTTTGAATGAGTTCAAGGAGTTTGCCATGCGCGGCAATGTGCTCGACATGGCAGTCGGTGTCATCATCGGCGGTGCTTTTGGCAAAATCGTCAGTTCGGTGGTCGATGATGTCATCATGCCTCCTATAGGATGGATTATCGGTGGTGTCAACTTTTCTGACCTGAAGATAACGCTCCCGACCGTTAAAGTAGGTGGCGAGGAACTGCAGGCTGCCACTATCAACTATGGTAATTTCCTGCAGACCTGTCTCGACTTTCTGATTGTGGCATTCTGTATCTTCATGCTCATCAAGGTTATCAACAAGGTAACGAAGAAGCAGAAGGAAGAAAAGGTAGAGGAAGCTCCCAAGACTCCGGAACCAACAGCCGAGGAAAAACTCCTCATCGAGATACGTGACCTGTTGAAGAACAAGTAATGGGCGGCAAAGACATAGCTGAACGCATAGAGAGCAAGGGCATCAGACCTACCGCCAACAGGATTCTTGTTTTCAAGACGCTGTTGGCGCAAGGTAGGCCTATGGCTCTTGCCGACTTTGAGTCGCTCCTGCCGTCCATGGACAGGTCGAGTGTCTTTCGGGTGCTCAACTTGTTCCTGGAGCGCGATGTGGTACATGCCTTTGAGGACGGGCGTGGGGTTCTCCATTATGAACTGTGCCATGAGGATGGGCATTGCAGTCATCATGACAGTCATTTCCACTTTTACTGCGAGGAGTGCCGCCAGTCGTTCTGTCTGGAGGATATCCGTATTCCGGACATCGTCTTGCCTGAGGGCTTCTTGCCAAATTCCATCTCGTTTGTTATCAAGGGCGTTTGCCCCAATTGCAGAAAGTAACGTCCTCTTCCCATTTCTTCTTTGAGGGGAGGCATTATTGTTTTTATGTCAACAACATTACACATTGCCATTATAGGCGGCGGTGCTGCCGGATTTTTTGCAGCCATAGCTGCCAAACGCTGTTGTCCCGATGCAGATATTGTCATCTTCGAGAAGAATGCCAAGGTACTTGCCAAGGTGGAGGTGACGGGCGGAGGACGCTGCAACCTTACCAATTCTTTCGAGGGGGTGACCGATTTGAAACAGGTCTATCCCCGTGGTCACCAGTTGATGAAACGTCTCTTCAGGCAGTTTGACCACAAGATGGCATACAGTTGGTTCGAAGACCATGGTGTTCCATTGGTAACACAGGCCGACAGGTGTGTCTTTCCGCAGGCTCAAGATTCGCATGCTGTCATCGACTGTCTGGTGGGCGAAGCTGCCCGACTGGGTGTGCGTGTCGTTACAGGACGGCGGTTGCTGACTGTCGAACGTATGGAAGATGGCAGGTTCTCACTGCTCTTTGGCGGTAGCGGCCAGCATCCGATGCCGTTCGACCGTGTGGTTATTACCACAGGCGGTCATCCCCGTGCTGCCAACTTCGACTACCTTCGTGCCTTGGGCCATCGCATAGAGGAACCCGTTCCATCGCTCTTTACCTTCAATGTGGCAGACCGGGCGTTCCGCGCTCTGATGGGTACGGTGGTAGACCCGGTAACGGTCATGGTGCCAAGCACTAAGTTCAGGGCAGAAGGTCCCCTCTTGGTTACCCACTGGGGTATAAGCGGGCCGGCCATACTCAAGCTCTCTTCACATGCCGCGCGTTATCTGCACGAGAATGATTACCGGGTTCGTGTGGCTGTCAACTGGGTACATGAATCAAACCGGGCAGAGGTGGAGGAGAACGTCCGCCGGTTGGCTGTTGCCAATCCGCAAAAGCAGATGGGTACCCTGCGTCCCTATGGCTTGCCGTCTCGCCTTTGGCTTTACCTCTTGCAGAAGACAGGTTTTGCCGCAGAGAAGAAGTGGGGGGAGGTTGGCCGCAAGGGCATCAACCAACTGGTGGAAACGCTTACCAACGATGTCTGTCTGGTTTCCGGCAAGGGCACTTTCAAGGAGGAGTTTGTTACCTGTGGAGGTGTCTCCCTTGCCGATGTCAATGGGCATACCATGGAGAGTAAGGTGTGCCCCGGATTGTTTTTCGCAGGCGAAGTGCTCGACATAGACGCCGTTACCGGTGGTTTTAACCTGCAGGCTGCATGGACCACAGGCTTTGTCGTAGGGCAACATGTCGTGGAAAGTTGAAAAAGAAAAGAACAGAACAGGGTGTGCCATCCGATATGGCACACCCTGTTCTGTTACGGTATATTACTCAACTTTTAAGTTTCTCTATTTCGTCAATAGGCAAACCAGTAGATTTCGAAATGATATCGATAGGTGTGTTAAAAGAAAGGAGGTTCAATGCAATTTCTGTTGCTTTTTTCTTCATGCCTTCTTTCATGCCTTCT
The DNA here is from genome assembly GCA_963601815.1 of bacterium. Classification (GTDB taxonomy): domain Bacteria; phylum Bacteroidota; class Bacteroidia; order Bacteroidales; family Bacteroidaceae; genus Prevotella. The sequence goes on along the minus strand of CAVCGV010000046.1, from coordinate 10,507 downwards.
TTCATGCCTTCTTTGATTCCTTTTTGCATGCCTTCTTTCATGCCTTCTTTGATTCCTTTTTGCATACCTTCCTTTAAGCCTTTGTCTGTAGCGTGCTTATAGACGGCATAATTGTCCCACATGACCATCATGCTGTTATCGTATTTTTCTTGTTCCTCCTTGGTCAATGTTTTTGAGTCAGCTATTTCTGCCAGTCTCTTGAATATTCTATGCTGTGCCTCGAAAGGCATCCTCTCCAATGTTTCCATATGCTTTAAATTATAGATCCAACAATCTAAGAAAGTCTTACATTCTTCTTCTTTCTTCTTGAAAAGAGGCATTACCAAATAGATAAAGCGGATGCGGTCCGAATAGACCTTGCCGTTTTCCTTGTCTGCAAGTACTACGTCTGTTCTGAACTTTTTGGGTGTATTTTCGTCCACGTCGAAATTCATGAAGCAGATTACGTATACAGGCGTGAGATGGTAGTTCCATCTTCCTTTTACTCCTTGCTCTACTATCGCTTTCGAAGCATAGTAGAGCGAACGGTCAATAAAGTATGCCTGGCTCTTGTTTTGCATCTCCACGATAATGTGTTCACCTTTGTCAGTCTTGCAAAAGACATCATAGATGATTCCTCTTTGGTCTTTTGTTTCTGGCAACATCTCCTTGTCCTTAAACTTTACATCTGTTATGTGCTGCTCTCCTAAAAGCAACTGGTTTAAGAACTCTATAAGCAGGTCTTTGCTGTATTCTTGGCCGAATATTCTTTTAAACGACCAGTCCGAAAATGGATTGATGTATCTTGCCATGCTCTTTGTTTTTGCTATCGTGCTGCAAAGATACATTTTTCTTTAATAACTTCCAAGTATAGGGAACAAAAAAGTGCAATGACGGAAACTGGTAGAAAACTAAAAACGCAGGCTCGCCACATATGGACGGGTCTGCGCTTTGACATTATCGCTTGCAGAGAAGAGAGGCGTAAACCTCTCTTTCTACATGATGTTTATCTTATTCCTCGTCTGGAACGAACTGGAAGCCCTGGATGTAGATGGAAGCATTCCATGTTATTACTACAGTACCAGCCTCAACGTTTACTTTCGTGAAAGCATAGGCATCACCAGTCTTGGCGGTCGGAGCTGCCTGCTCAAGCAGTTTTACAGTGTTCTGTGTAAAGATGAGGTTACGGCCTGCACTACCGGAGCGTGCGTATACATAAAGGCGTCCATTTGACGGTATCGTCATATTTATCTTGCCAGCCTTGCCATTGGTATTCATACGGTATCCACCTTCAGCACCCTCCATGTCACCTGTTTTGAAGACATCCTTCACAGGGTTGAAGTAGGGGTCAGACTTGTTGGTATCCATCTTGAACTTACCACCATCGTCGATAAACTCGGCAAGGAATGTACCGGTAGCATCTGCAAATGTCTGAACGGAGCCAGCTGTCTGCTTGATGAAACCTGGCATGCCGAAGATGCTCAGTACTTTCTCCATGTTAGGAGTCTTCTCAGTGGTAACGATAGTAGTACCCAACTTGTTGCCTTCAGCATCGCAAATGTAGAAGGTGTATGTTGCGCCACCTTCCAAGCCAGTGATGGTCTTTTCCGCCTTTTCCTTTTCTTCGGTAGAGAGATCTTCACGTGTTACGGTGCCTTCAGCATCCACCATCGCGATGTATTCGGGTGTACCCGACTTGTACTTCTTGATCCAGTGGAGTGTTACTTCGTCTGCGCTGATATCCAGTCCGCTTACCGTGAACATCGGTGTCATCTTAACCGACTTTACGTCGCCCATGATACCACTGGTAAACCACTTGCTTTTGTCTTTCCCGTCAGAGAGGGAACGTACACGCATGTAGTATGTCGTGTTCTCTACCCAAGGATACTGGTTGTCACCAGTGCCATAGTCGATGTCCAGCGATCCGGAAGTTGTCTTTTCCACCTTGATGGTCTTCAGATTGGCATAGTCAGTTGACTCGTCGAAGCCCTCCTTCAGGGAGTCGGTGCTGATTTGTATCTCATAGCCTGATGCACTTTTCTGTGTCTCAAACTTCACAGCCATTGTGAGTTCGACAGAATCTGGTGTAACTTCGAAAGTGCTGAGCGAAGGCTGACGGTTTATCGAGCTGTCCACCGTCCAGTCGTTGGTCTCCGTACATGCCGCCAAGAAAGCGAGCATGGGCAACGCCGCTGCTATATTCTTGATTATTTTGTTCATGATTTGCCTTTTTGTTGATAGTGTTAATAACCATATGAGTTGTACAGACGGCCGTTGCTTGACTGTATGGTGTTGTCATAGATAGGCATCAGGTAGCGGTTCTTCACTGTTACACCTTCGTCTTTGCATTCGTCGTTGGAGGAGTTTACCTTCTGAGTACCTACGAGACCGCCGCAGATGGTGTTGAGCTCGCTGTCCTCGTTGCTGTAAGCCTGTCCGAAGCCTGCCTTGGTGTAGCTATCGGCGTTGAAGCCCTTGGCGTCAGTGCCCTGACCTGCTGAAGCGCCGGTTCCCTTTGGATAGCGGTAACCGTTATCCTGCAGCCAGTCGTTGCTTGGGCTCTTGCCCTTCTTGCTCGCTGTAGGCAGAACGTCGCCGTCAGGCATACCGTACCATGTAATGCTTGCCGGATCTATCTGCTTCTCGGTATAGTCCTTGTACTTGTAATATATCTTGTCTATTGCGCGTGTTCCGTCGGCACCGCAGAACTTCTTATAGTTGGTCTTGGCTGTCCAGATTACCTCGTGCAGCATATTCCAGCGGATAAGGTCCCATTTGCGGAAACCTTCGCCGCAGAACTCCAACTGGTTCTCTTGACGAATCTTCTTCATCATTTCTTCAGTGCTGCTAACGGCCTCCATCTCTGTCTTCCATTCAGCAAGCTCTTCTGCCGGGGACGTACCAAGATAGTTAGTCTTGGCATCATTATAGGCACGCTCGTGTACCTTCTCCACAGCCTGGATGGCTGTCAGACCGCATCCGTATGGGTCGCTGTTGAGATAACCCAACTGTGCCATACACTCGGCATACCACAGCAATACCTGCGGATAACGCATGCGCACCACGTTGATGCCGTAGCCGAACTTTGCCGTAGCGGTTTTGTTGGTAGAAAGCCACTGGTCGCTCATCTTGCGAACGTCCCACTTGCCTATGTAGAGACCGAAAGGCTTGTTGCCCAGACATGTCTCAATAGTAGTGGTGCTGCCGTTGGCTGCTGTGCGCTCAAAGTTCTTGATTTCATAAGGCACACAGGTGATGTCGCGGCGTGTGTCGCACGTTCCGTAAGAATAGAGCTGCACGGCAGTTGTCTTCAACTTACCCGATGAGTTTCCGTAGCCATAGTCGTTGGTAACACCATTAAGACGTACACCGACGGTGTAACCCAATTCGCCCGTATTGCCGAATCCCATAGGAATTTCAAACATACACTCATGAGAGTCGTCAGTCTTCAGAGCATTGATGTTTGCCCATAAATTTTCAAAAGAGCTGTTCATGCTATAGTTGCCCTTCTTGATAACTTTAGCCAGATATTGTGCAGCTTTCTCGTATAAATAATGGCAGTCATCATCACTGGGGCGCATGGTCTGGTATACGTCGTCAGAATATTCTGCCTTCACGTATCCCAGCTTTTTCAGAGCGTCTACACAGTAGTCAGCGTTAACTCCATTGGCAGCCTCACGGATAGCATATCCGGCACGTGTCATGTAGATATTGGCAAGAAGAGCCTCTGCATATCCCTGTGTTATATGCTCGGTGGTAACAGAACCTGCGTCAGGCAACGCCTGAACCTCGCTGTTCACAACAGCATCCAGGCTTACAATGAGCGAGTCGAGGATTTCGTCACGTCCAGTCTTGCCTACGTTGACGTTGCTGAGGTCAGAGTTGGAGCTGTGCAACATCAAGGGTACATCACCGAATACCCTTACAAGGTCGAGGTAAACCATAGCACGTATGGTTGTTGCTTCGGCATAGTATTTCAGCATGGTAAGAGCGGTAGTCTCCCCCTGGGCCTTGATGTTGGCCTCGTTTTTCTCAATGCCGTCAATGATAAGGTTGCATGCCTGGATAGTGGCATACTGTTCTTCCCATAGTGTACCGAGCTTGTTCCATCCGCCCGATGTGGCGTTGTAGTTCATGGCACCGCGCTCAGAGGCAGCGGTGGCCGTAGATCCGATACCGTCGATAAGTTCTACATCTGTGCCGGCACCCTGATGAATGGTCATCAGCTGTGTATAGTTGTTTCCGCAGAGGTAGCCGTAAGCCTTGTTCACAGCCAGCTCAGTAAGGGCTGGCGAAGTGAAAGTCTTGTCGTTGTCGTTGAGCGAAGTGGAGGTTGTCTCCAGCCAGTCGCTGCACGATGACAGCACTGCCGCACCACAGAGGCACATGGTGACTGTCTTGAATATCTTGTTCATATAGAAATATGTTTTATATTAAGATTGAATGTAAGAATGTTAGAAACCTACGTTGATACCCATTACGAACGAACGGCTCTTGGGGTATGCCGCATAGTCGATACCAGGGCACATGGCGTTCTTGCTTACGTCCACTTCAGGATCGTAACCGCTGTAGTTGGTAAGGCAGAAGAGGTTGTAGCCTGTAAAGTATATGCGTACATTCTCGAGGTAGATTTTCTTAATCCACTGCTTGGGCAGAGAGTAGCCTATGGTTATGTTCTGCAGACGCAGGAAGTCGGCATTCTCCAGTGCATAGTCGGTGATGACCATGGTGCTGGCAGCAGCAGGGTTGTACATCGACTTACCTGCATTGATGGCATTGAGGCGTGCCATGAGTCCTTCTGCACCGCCGTAATATGCTACGGTGTTCTCTGACGGACGTCCGAGGTTAAGACCTGTCTGTGGGTCTACCCAACTGTAACGGTTTTCGAGGTTGAAATCAGTCACGAGGTTGTAGCCGGCAGAAGAGCCTGAGTAGAAGGCGTTGGCAGCCTTCGTGCCGTTCATGATCTTGTTGCCCAGTGAGTAATTGAAGAATGCGTTGTAGTCGAACGTACCTATCTTTGTGCGTACCTGACCATCCAGACCGAAACCACCTGTCACGGTAGGAACCGTGTTACCCAAGCGCTGCTTTATGGGATTGCCGTTCTCGTCCTCTTCAAATTTAGGACCACCGGGATAGAGGTTAGAGCCTGTCTTGGTGTATGACTTGCTGTTGTTGCCGTCGCGAAGTACCCACTTGGTACCCTGGAGCACGAGGTCGCCCTGACCCGTTGCTGGGTCATAAACGGTGTAGTATCCGTTCATCTTGTAACCCCATACCTCACCTATTCTACCGCCTTCTGTAATGTAGTAATCATTGTACTCTCCGAAGGTAGAACCGGCGAAGCTTGAGCTTTGCCATGGGTCGTCGCTTGTCAGCTTGTCTATCTTGTTCTTGTTGTATGCGATGTTGAAGTTCACATTCATCGAGTGTGTCTTCTTGTCGATGGCCACGATATTGGCAGAGAACTCGACACCCTTGTTAGAAGTCTGTCCGAAGTTCTGGTACTGGTACAGGTAACCGGCAGAACTCTGCACGCGGGCCTTCATCAGAAGGTCCTTGGTGGTATTCCAGTACAGGTCTACACTACCCGAGAGACGGCCACGGAAGAATCCGTAGTCGATACCGAAGTTACGGGTGATGGTGGTCTCCCACTTCAGGTTGGGGTTGTAGAGATAGCCTGAAGTCTCGAGGTACGGAGCACGGCTCTCATCGAAGTAGGCTGCCGAACCAGTGTTGCCGCCCATCTTGTACTGTACGGCGGTTAGACCGCTTGAGATACGGTTATTACCGGCTGTACCGAATGAGAGACGAGTTTTCAGATTGGAGAGCCAATTCACATTCTTCAAGAAGTTTTCGTCGCTCATGCGCCAGGCTACGGCTACAGCAGGGAATACGCCCCATTTGTGACCCTTGCCAAACTTGCTCGAACCGTCAGTACGGAGCGTGGCATTGAGGAGGTACTTGTCCTTGAGGGTATAGAGCACCTGTCCGAAGAAGGATACGAGGCGATCTTCTGGGTAAACGTATGAGTAATTGGGGATGGTAGTACCTGCAGACATGTTAGACAAGATACCATCCACAGTCCATGTCTTGTCAAAGTTGGCCGACATCATCTCGCGGTCGGTCTCTTTGGTTTCCTTCCACTCCTGACCTGCGAGAATCGTAAACTTGTCGTCAGAGCAGAAAAGTTTCTTCTTGTCATACTGCACCGTGTTGGTGTTGATGATGGTCTTCTTATCGTCTGTTATGAGGAGAGCCTGCGGGCTTCCGCTGTATCCGTACTTCGAGTTGGTGGCAGCGGGTGCCAGCCATACCTGATCTGTATCGACATTCCTCCACTGGTACTGCAGCTTGGAAGAGAATTTCAGCCCCTTCCAAGGCTTCCATGTCAGACCGGCGTTGTATGTCTGTGTAAAAGATCGTTTTTGCTTGTATGTGTTGTTGATACGTGTAGTAGGGTCTACACGCGTAGAGGTGTTGTTTTCCTCGTCCTCTTCACCATCGCTGGTGATAGTGCTAATGGGCTGGAACTTGATAGTATTGGCAACGATAGAGTTGGCTGCGTTGCTCTCGTTGGTGTCGGCACCTGAGCCCAGACCGTTGGTCTTCTCGTTGGCGAGAGATGCCTTGAAGTCGAGCGACAGCCACTTGTTGATGTTGGCATTGAGCTTAGCGCTGACGTTGTCGCGCTTATAGTCAGAGCCGAGCATGATGGCGTTTGTGCCAGTGTGTGCATAGCTGACATTGAACTTCACATCCTTGCTACCACCGTTTACGCTCACGTCGTACGAGGTCTGTGTACCTGTACGGCCGAATACTTCGTTTTGGTAGTTGCGGCCCTGCATGGCCTTGAGCAGATCGAGATCGGCGTAACTGCCGTAGCTTGACGTTGTAGCGTTAGACTGTGATGCTGATGACACCTCATACTGGTAGAGTGCAAAGTTGTAGGGGTCCATTACATCGATTTCCTTCGTCATCTTGCGCCAGCCAGTAGAAGCGTTGAGGTTTACCTGTACTTTGCCTTCCTTACCACTCTTGGTGGTAACGATGACAACACCATTGGCACCACGGGCACCATAGATAGCAGTAGAGGCAGCATCCTTCAGCACGTCAACGGTTTCTATTTCCGATGCGGCGATATCCGAGATGGAGTTTACCTCAAATCCGTCTACGATGTACAGAGGTGAGTTGTCCTGCGACAGTGAACCGCCACCACGCACGCGAATCTTGATGTCGGCATCAGGTGAACCTTCTGTTGTAGTGATGTTCACACCAGCCATCTTACCTGTCAGTGCCTCGGTAACGTTGGTGACAGGCACATTCTCTATCTGCTTTGCACCAACCTGTGTTACGGCACCCGTAAGGTCTTTCTTGCGTACGGTAGTGTAACCGATTACCACCACGTCGTTGAGGTCGTTGGCCTCGTCCTCCAGTTTTACGGTGATAGTTTCCTTTCCTGCAACGTTCAGGGTCTTGGGCTTCATACCGATGTACGAAATCTTGACCTTGTTGCTCTTTCCTTTCAGCGAAAGGGTAAAGTTGCCGTCGATGTCAGTGGCACTGCCATTGCCCGACACACCTACCTCCATGACGGATGCGCCTATGATAGGCTCACCCGTGTTGTCAGTAACTGTACCCTTGACGGTCTGCGCTGAGATGCTTGTTACAGATAACAAGAGTCCACCTGCCAACGCAAGTTTGATTTTGTTTGAATTACCAGACATACATTTATTTTGGTTAGATTAGTAAAAATTTCATATACAAGGAAAGTCTCTCGACTTTAGCGCTGCAAAATTACACCTATTTTTTATATAATGAGGGGGTAGCCTTTCTAAAAAATACGTAAACGTTAACGTTGGTTGCGTAGAGGCACATAATTCCCCTTCCTGAAGCGGGAATATTTTGAGCTGTACGGTTGAAGCAAACTGAAGGCTGTAGCAGGTGCAGCGTCCTCGCTGCACACTCCAACTACGGCAAGCACTCAAGGGACCATTTTTTTTGTTGGTGTGGAGTGCAGCGGGGACGCTTGAAACGGACTGAGCCAATGGTCACAGATGCAAAGCGGGCTGAAGACCCAACGAGCACATAGCCCACGGCAAGCGAAGCGGCCCCCCTGGGTTTTATGTGCATTGAAGATACTCTTTTTCCCGGGTTTTATAGTTGTTTCCCGATAAATAATGGTATATTTGCAGCCCAAAAGGGATGCCCCCTTATCTCTCATGTGGAGGAACGGGCTTGTAAGACTATGAGAAGAAGAACATTTGTTTTGAGTTGTATCCTGCTTGCCATGGGTATGGTACAGACAGGATGTGCGTCTCCGTCTGCTGACGGAAGTGTAGAGGTAGATGGCCACAGGTTTGTCGACTTGCAGTTGCCGAGCGGACTGCTCTGGGCGGAGACGAATGTGGGGGCGGAAACGCCTTCAGATTATGGCGACCGGTTTGCATGGGGCGAGACGAAGACCAAGGCCGACTGTTCGCAGTCTACTTATCTATACGGTTCAGACTATGAGAAAATGACGCGCTACAATGCTTCCGATACGCTCACCGTGCTCCTGCCCGGCGATGATGCAGCCACGGTGTTGTGGGGCAAGGCGTGCCGTATGCCTATCGGTAAAGAAATGGAAGAACTGTGCGACACTACCAACTGCTCCTGGACGTGGGTGGAGAAGGCTTCGCCCAAGGGTGGCACCGTGCTGGGCTACGAGGTGAAGAGTAAGCGCAACGGGCGTACACTCTTCTTTCCGGCTTCGGGTGCGCAGAACGGCAAGAACTGTTTCCTGGACGGCTCTGATGCGGTCTATTGGTCGGCAACACTGTCACCGCGTTCCTGTGGCGAGGCTTTCTGCCTTTACTTCAACATCGGTCACTATTCCCTCTATAAGAACGACCGCTTCATTGGTGCCTCTGTCCGCCCCGTAACGGAGAAGAAGCAGTGAAATCGTGTTCAAGGATTAGCAGTTGCAGCGTCCTCGCTGCATCCCGCAATAGCTAAAAACGTGTGGTATGGCTTTCCCCGTGTGTGTTATCGTTTCACTATCTTGACGGTGCGGCCGTCACGTAGGCGTACGATGTTGATGCCGAGGTCCAGTGACTGGCGGCGTGCGCCCGAGAGGGAGTAAACGGCAGTGATGTCGTCTTGTGCTGTGTTGTCTGCTGTCACTTCGGCAATGGCAGCCGTTGGGTCTGTCACTTCGAATGTCACTACTACCGGGTCGTGGTCGCTGAGCTTGGCCTCTGCGTCAATCTCGTATTTTAGGGGTTTAATCTGCTTGCCGCCCTTTTGGTTGATGAAGAACACCTTGTCCCAGATGTCCTTGCCCTTCGGGTCAAGGTAGGTGCATACGTCATAGATGGTCTTCTTGCCCCCGTTGTTGACGGCGTCGAGGAGCAGTCCCTGCACGTCGTCATACTCATAGTTGCAGTTGGTGTCGCCCATGAGGATGATGGGGCGGCCGTTGTTGTTGGCGTTGATGCTGTCGGCGATGTGCTTCAGCTGGATGCGGCGCACGCGGATATCCTCCTTGTCGTCCAGGTTCACACTGGCGTCCATGTGGGTGATGTACATGTCTATCTCCGTACCGCTCTTCAGCGTCACCTTGTAGTAACGGAAGCCCTTCGTAACGAGCGAGTCGTTCTCGTGGTCAATGATGCCGTAGGCATTGGTAAAGGGAGTGATGGTCTCGTTCTCTGCCTTGATGCCGTCTTTCTTCCACAGCAGGTTCAGACCGTCTACCTTGAAAGGTATGCTGGCGAGCAGGTCGCCTATCGTCGTGGCAGTAACCTCGATGGGGCCGGGCCATTTGCCGCAGTCGTACTTGTCCGACAAGTCGGTCATGAGTTCTTTGTGAAACTGGAAGTCCTCGTTTACCCCGATGATGTCATAGTCCTTTCCGGCAAAATACTGGCTTATTTTCAGTGTACCTTCCGCACCGGCTCCATCCTTCTTGATGGGTATCTCCATCCCCATCACGTTCAGTGTGGTGGGAAGTCCGTCTATGTTGTAGGTGCAGACGGTGAATGTTTCGTTGTCTGCGTTTGCCGACAACAGGGTGCAGCACAGTGCTGCCAAAGTAAATAATCTTTTCATACGTTTTTTGTTCTAATACCGGTGCAAAGGTACAAACGAAAATTTGAAGTGACAAGGGAATGCGCCTATTTTTTCTCTTCCCTTAATTCCGAACTGGAGAAATGGCATACGGACAGGAACCAAAAGCAGAAAGGGGTGGATTGGCAGTTTAAATCTGAAGATGCAAGGATTAAGTTGAAACACCTATACCCTTTACTCAACTTTTAGTCTTTATAGACTACTACTTGCACTCTGCCCGTAGCATCATCCTCCACATAGCCATTCGTATGCACCACACGCCAACACACATTCTCGCAGTTGACGAACTTCCACACCTCGCGTATGTCCGTCTTTTGCGTGCCGCCAATGAATACCTTGCTGTTGGCAACATCCACCCATTCTGGATTGCTGAGCCAAACCACCTTGTCTGTGCCATAAGTGTATGACTTGGGATTGT
>CAVCGV010000045.1:0-22653 GCA_963601815.1 bacterium | reverse complement strand
TTCCTTTCAGAAGCCAATCGGCCACGGCAAGGCTTGCCGCCTCTGCCTCCTCGCTTAATAACTGTATGGCTTGCTTGAGGTGCAGCGAGGACGCTGCACGCTACTACAGTTACCATGTCTAATGTGTTTTTTACAGCTTATTTGCTTAGTGTTTCCTTGCTTTGACAATAAATGTAAGAAGAAAGCCCACTACGAAGATACTTGTAGTACCCAGTATGATGGCGAGGTATTCGTGCAGATGGATGCCCGGTAGCCCGAGCGGTTGGGCAAGCGATATCCATGCGATGACGATGATGCCAACCACGGTTCCAGCCACGGCGTAACCCTTCTTGGCTCTTGGAACAAGGTATCCCAGCAGGAAGAGGCCAAGCATGCCGCCGCTGAAGATGCTTGAGAGGGTCCACCACGCATCGATGATGCTTCCTATCTGGAGCATGGCGAGCGCTACGGCAATGCCCAGAATGCCCACCCCGACACTCGTTGCCTGCAGTATGCGAAGCGGGTGGCGGCGTGCCATGCGTGGGGCAAAGCGTGAAAAATAGTCGTGTAGAAGGATGGTGCTCGAACTCGTGATGCTCGTAGCTACCGTGCTCATTCCGGCTGCAAAAATGGAGGCAATGAGCAATCCGCGTACACCCAGTGGCAGTCCGTTTACGATAAAATAAGGAAATACGTAGTCGGGCTTTGCTGCGATGTCAGCGGGCAGCAGATGGGGGTAGACGGAATAGTAAGAATAGAGTGCCGTGCCTATGAGGAAGAAAATGGCCGAGACGGGCATGAACAGGTAACCTCCGAAGAGGGCAGAGAACCTTGCGGCACGGTCGTCTTTGGCAGTATGGTAACGTTGTACGTAGTTCTGGTCGACACCATAATTCTGCAGGTTGATGAAAATGCCGTACACCAGACAAACCCAGAACGTGCTGGAGGTAAGGTCAGCATCGAACGAACCTAACGAGAACTTGTTGCCTTCGGGGGCATGGATGGCAATGTCTATGGAAGAGACGATGCCGCCCGGAACCGAGAACCACAGTATTGCCAGGCACAGCAAGGCACCGGCAATGAGTATGAATCCCTGTATGGCATCGGTCCATATCACCGCCTTGATGCCTCCCAGCATCGAGTAGAGGATGATTGCCGCGCTGGTTATGACGATGACGGTATGGATATCCCATCCCATGAGGATGTACATGGGTACTGCCAGCAGGTAGAGGATGCTGCCCATTCGCGCTATCTGCGTAAGCAGGTAGCAGGCAGAGGCATAGAGTCTTGCCCATGTGCCGAACTTCTCTTCCAGAAAACTGTAGGCCGAGATATTGCCTTTGGTGCGGTAGAAAGGAACAAAATATCTTGCCGCCACGTACGACGCTATCGGTATGGAGAGCGAGAAGACAAAAGCATTCCAGTTGCCGGCAAAAGCCTTGCCCGGATAGCCGATGTAGCTGATGCTACTCACATATGTAGCGAAGATGGACATGCCCACCAACCATCCCGGCAGACTCTTCCCCGCCGATGTGAATGCCTCGGGAGTGTTGGCTTTCCTGAAGAACGAACACCCGAAGAGCACTACGCCGAGCGTGAATGCCAAAAATACGACGAAGTCTATTGTCTGCATGGGCTGGTGGCAGAATGTGTGGATATGGGGAAAGACGCTCTACGTAGCGCGCCTGGCAGGTCTTACGTAAAGCGTATGTTGGTAATGTGTGTACACCTTTGGGGTGGCTAAATGTCGAGGACGAGCTCTACGGGGCAATGGTCGCTTCCCATTATCTCTGTATGGATGCTGGCTGAGGCAATTTTGTCCTTCAGGCGTTCTGATACGAGGAAATAGTCGATGCGCCAACCTGCATTCTTCTCCCTTGCCTTGAAACGGTACGACCACCATGAGTAGGTCACCTCTTCGGGGTGTACAAAACGGAAGGTGTCTATGAACCCGTTGTCGAGCAAAATGCTCATTTTCTCCCGCTCCTCGTCGGTAAAGCCGGCGTTGCGGCGGTTGGATTTCGGGTTCTTGATGTCTATCTCCTGGTGTGCCACGTTCATGTCTCCGCACACGATGACAGGTTTCTTGGCGTCCAGAGCTTTGAGAAAGCAGAGAAAATCGTCTTCCCACTTCATTCGGTAGTCCAGACGCTTCAACTCGGTCTGTGAATTGGGCGTGTAAACCGTGACAAGATAAAAGTCCTCATACTCCAGGGTAACGATTCGTCCCTCATGGTCATGCTCGTCTACGCCCATGCCGTAGCTAACGCTGAGGGGCGTGTGCTTGGCGTAGATGGCAGTGCCGGAGTATCCCTTCTTCTCGGCATAGTTCCAGTAGCTGACATAACCGTCAAACTGCAAGTCGAGCTGACCTTCCTGCATCTTGGTTTCCTGCAGGCAGAAGAAGTCAGCGTCTAACGACCTGTACTGGTTCTCGAAATCCTTGCCCACACATGCGCGCAGGCCGTTGACGTTCCACGATATAAACTTTAACATGGTGTGTAATAGGTGCTAAGGTGGAAGATGTTCAGATTCTCTTGGTCTCGCCCCTCAGCAGGCTCATGAATTCCTGTCGAGTGTTGAGCGAGTTGAACACACCGCTGTAGTCGCTTGTGGTCGTGATGCTGTTCTGCTTCTCCACGCCACGCATCTGCATGCACATGTGCTTGGCCTCGAGAACCACCATCACGCCTTGCGGCTTGAGGGTTTCCTGTATGCAGTCCTTAATCTGTTGTGTAAGGCGTTCCTGCACCTGCAGTCTGTGACTGTAGATGTCCACTACCCGGGCAATCTTGCTCAGACCGGTTATCTTGCCGTTGGGGATATAGGCAACGTGCGCCTTACCATAGAAAGGCAGCATGTGGTGTTCGCACATCGAGAAGAAGTCGATGTCCTTCACGATGACCATCTGGTTGTATTTCTCGTCGAAGAGGGCGTCTGTAAGCACCTTGTGGGGGTCTTGGCTGTAGCCGCGGGTAAGAACCTGCATGGCCTTTGCCACCCTCATGGGGGTTTTCTGCAACCCCTCGCGCTCTGGGTCTTCTCCCAGCAGTTTGATAGCTTCTCTGTAGTGGAAAGCAAGGTCGTCAAGTCCCTCGCGGAATTCTGATTCTGGATTCATATTTTAATTTTGAACTGTTATTTTCCCCTTAACCAGGCATGCCTGCTTGTAGCCCATGGCACGTATCTTGGCGAGCATGACGTTGGCCTCCGAAAGGCTACGGTAATTGCCTATGCGGCAAATCCATCGTGGAGAGTAAAAATGAACGTATACGGGCTGGTCGGGATAGCGCATCTTGATGGCGTTGCCTATCTGCTCAGCCTTTTGCCTGTCGGCGCGTGAGTTGCCTCCAGCGTATGCCTGTACTCTGTATCCTGTAACCTTGTAGCTGCTGCGCATAACCTTCTTGCGCATGTCTACAGCGGGTGTTTCTGTTTCTTCTTTGTCTTTGGCTTCCGACTCGTGGTGTTCTGTCTTCTTGGTCGGGTCTATAGCCTGTTTCTTGTGTGTCTCCTCCTTGTGCTGGGGGTTGCTGCTGTTGGCTGCAGTCTTACGGTTGTCTGCTGCTACGGTACTTGCCGCAGGCTTCTGTACCCCGGCCGCAGGCTTGGCGGTGGTAGTGCTGGCCGCAGGCTTTTCCTGTTGTGTCTTGCCGTTGACCAATTCGTCTATCTCCTTACTCTGGGTTATCTTGACCGTGCCCTGCCCGGCAATGTTTTGCTGCAGGTGATCCGTGTAATGTTGCGCACAGGCAGGTATAAACATGCCCATGGCTGCGATACATGTCGCGACGAATTGTTTTGTCATATATATAAGATAATGTATAATAGTGGTGAATGGTACCCATATTAAAGGATGAAGCCAAGGGAATAGTTTCCCGTACCCTTGGCTTCAAGATATTTTCCTTATGCGTGCCGATTATTTCTTCCAGGCGTCGATGATGCCCTTGAAGTCAGCAGCCTTCAGCGAAGCGCCGCCAATCAAGCCACCGTCGATATTGGGCTTGGCGAAGAGCTCGGGAGCGTTGCTTGCCTTGCAGCTGCCGCCGTAGAGGATAGTAGTGTCTTCTGCAGCCTCGTTGCCATACTTCTCTGCCACGATAGAGCGGATGTATGCCAACATCTCTTCAGCCTGGTCGGATGTAGCGGTCTTGCCAGTACCGATGGCCCAGATTGGCTCGTATGCGAGGATGATGTTCTTCCATGCCTCAGCGTCCAGATGGAATACAGAACCGTCCAGTTCAGCCTTAACAACCTCGTTCTGCTTCTCAGCCTCACGCTCCTCGAGGGTCTCACCGCAGCAGAAGATAACCTTCAGGCCATTTGCCAAAGCCAGTTCCACCTTCTCCTTCAGTATTTCTGCAGTCTCGCCATAGTACTGGCGGCGCTCAGAGTGGCCGAGGATAACGTACTGTGCACCAGTGCTCTTTACCATCTCTGCAGAAACCTCTCCAGTGTAGGCACCCTTTGCCTTGTCTGCGCAGTTCTCGGCACCGAGACCTACTACTTCTGAATCCAGCACCTGAGCTACTGAAGCCAAGTGGATGAAAGGAGTGCAGATGACAACGTCGCAGTTGGGTTTGTCAGCTACCAATGCCTCGTTGATTTCCTTAGCGAGCGCAACACCGTCCTGCAGGTTCATGTTCATTTTCCAGTTGCCTGCTACAATTTTCTTTCTCATTTTGTTTTCTTTTTTGTTAAAAGTTGATATTAATCTGTTAGCTTTGTTCTTCTTTTTTCTCAGCCATGCTGACCAGGTCCACAGGCGGTCGGCTATCGTCAGCACCAGAAGTGGCAGGACAAACCACAGCACCATAATCAGTATCTTGCGGGGTATGCTGCTTGGCGGTATCTGTCCGGTCTCGCTTTTCTCCAGCGGCGTTGACAGTTGATCTTCTCCGGGCAGCTGGTTATGGCTCCACTTCTGTATCACCATACCGTGGTGCAGTAACATGAGTCCGGGGTTACTGCGTATCATGGTCTTCAGGGTAGTGGCATCTGTCGTGTAGAACGGATATTCAGCCCCTGTCATGTCTTGCCATTTGGCAATGTCTTTTTCCGTGCTTGCCGTCAGACAGACAAAGCGGTAGCCGTAGTCCTTGGCATATTCGTATATCTGGTCTATCTGGCCGAAGTTGCTGTCGTTGGCTTTGTCGAGTCTGGGCGATATGAGCAGGAAGGTGTAGCTCGTGTCGTTCAGAATCTCGTCGGTTATGTCTTCTCCCGTTTTCCGGTCCTCTATGCTGAAGTCGTGTATGGGAGGCACATAGCCTTCGCTGGTCTGTACCGTTTTCGAGTCGATGAAAGTCCAGGTAGAGTCGGGGTAGTTGTCTAACGTAAACTCCTTGCGCTGTCCGTTCTTCTCCAGTATGAATGTCGTCTCAAACTCCGGTTGCTTGGCATCGGCGGGTATTTCCATACCCTTCTTGATGTCTGCCCCTATGTGGTAAGGGCGGAAGTCGAAGAGCGGCAAGTCCCACAGACTCCATACGCTGAGGGCAGCGGCAAAGAGGATGGTGTAGTTGATGACAATCCATTGGGTAGACTTGGATATGAACCTCACCATTTTGTCGGGCCATCGCAGCAGTATGAGAGCCATGACCAGCAGGACAATGTTCTTGGCTAAGGTCTGCGTGTTGGTGAGGACGATAGCGTCACCGAAACAGCCGCAGTCTTTTACCGGGTTTGCCACAACAATCCAGATGGTGGTAATAGTCATGGCAGCCATGAAGAGCGTTGCAACTTTGGACACCAAATGGCGGCGTATGGCAAAGAGCAGGAAGATGCCGATGGCAAACTCTATGGTGGATAAAGCAACGGCAGCCAGGAGCGTCGACCATTCCGGCAGATAACTTGCCAATCCCAAAGCGCCGGCATAGTCGCCCAACTTGTATTGTGTGCCCAATGGGTCTATAGCCTTCACGTATCCAGATACGATGAAAGTACATGCCATGAGCAGTCGTGCAATGTTCACCACCGCCTTAGTGAGGATATGGATTGTCTTGTTTTGCATTCGCCGTTCTTCACTCTTCGTTCTTCACTCTTCACTCAACTTAATGGCTCCGAAAACCGAATAGTTGATGATGTCCATGTAGTTGGCGTCAATACCTTCCGACACGAGCGTGGCACCCTGCAGATTCTCAATCTCCTTGATGCGTTGTATCTTGGTAAGGATGAAGTCGGTATAGCTGCTTGTCCTCATCGAACGCCATGCCTCATCGTAGTCATGGTTCTTCTTCAGCATCAACTGGAGGGCATCCTGTGCGTATTTGTCGTAGCGCGCCATGGCTTCGTCTGGTGTCATGTCCACCTCGTCGGCGAATCCGTTCGCCAACTGAATGATGCCTACGATACCGTAGTTGATAAGGGCTATATACTCAGGACGAATGCCCTCGCCCACAAGCGACTCTTTTTTTATCTCGAGTGAACGTATACGCTTGGCCTTGATGAAGAGCTGGTCTGTCAAGGACGACGGGCGTAGTATTCTCCACGATGCACCATAGTCGTGAAGTTTCTTCTGGAACAAAGTGCGGCACTCGGCCATCACTTTCTTGAACTGCTGCTCTGTATGGGATAAATCGGTCATAACTGTCAATGGTTCTGTCTTCGTATTCGGCTGAATGAGATGGGGTAACCCTGCCTTAAAACGGTGCAAAATTAAACATTTATTGCGAAATAGCCAAATATTTATTTTGTATTTCGTGCTTTTTACAGTAACTTTGCAGTCCCAAAAAGTGAACGATGAGACAGTTATCCGATGCCGACTTGGCAAAATTGCTTGATAAAGACATATTCCATAAAATCTCAGAAGTGGCCGATTCGCTCCAAATGGAGTGTTATGTAGTCGGTGGCTATGTGCGTGACCTCTTTCTGGAGCGCCCTTCCAACGACATTGATGTCGTGGTGGTGGGCAGCGGCATACAGGTGGCCGATGGCTTGAAGAAGTTGCTCGGCAAGAAAGCACATCTGTCTGTGTTCCGTAATTTCGGCACCGCACAGGTGAAGTACAGGGATACAGAGGTGGAATTTGTCGGTGCGCGCAAGGAGAGTTATCAGCGTGATTCGCGTAAGCCTATAGTGGAAGACGGTACGCTTGAAGACGACCAGAACCGCCGTGACTTCACCATCAACGCCATGGCCGTTTGTCTTAACAAAAAACGTTTTGGAGAACTGGTAGACCCCTTCGACGGTATCTATGACCTGGAGGACGGTATCGTAGCCACCCCCTTGGATCCCGATGTCACGTTCTCTGACGATCCGCTCCGTATGATGCGCTGTGTCCGTTTTGCTACCCAACTCAATTTCCAGATAGAGCGCGAAACTTACGAGGCGCTTTCCCGGAATGCGGAAAGACTCAAGATAATCAGTGGCGAACGTATCGCTGATGAGCTGAACAAGATAATGCTTTCCCGTCATCCCAGTAGTGGCTTTTATTATCTGAAGGATACGGGGCTGCTGGAACTCGTAATGCCCGAACTCTGTGCGCTTGACAAGGTGGAGACGCGTAATGGACGTGCCCACAAGAACAATTATGACCACACGATGGAGGTGCTCGAGAATGTGTGCAGAAATTCGGATAACCTCTGGTTGCGCTGGGCAGCCCTCCTGCATGACATCGGGAAACCCAAGAGCAAACGCTGGGACAATCTTGCCGGATGGACGTTCCACAACCATAACAATATAGGTGCCAGGATGATTCCTGCCATGTTCCGCCGCATGAAGTTGCCGATGGATGCCAAGATGAAGTATGTGCAGAAATTGGTGGACCTGCATATGCGGCCTATAGCCATTGCCGACGAAGAAGTGACCGACAGTGCTGTACGCCGACTGCTGAACGATGCCGGCGATGACATAGCAGACCTCATGACACTTTGCGAGGCCGACATTACGAGTAAGAACCAGCAGCGCAAGCAGCAGTTCCTTGATAACTTCAAGATGGTGCGGGAAAAGTTGGCCGACTTGCAGGAACGCGACTATAAGCGTCTTTTGCAGCCATGCATTGACGGCAACGAAATCATGGAGATGTTCCATCTTGGCCCCTGCCGTGAAGTGGGTACGCTGAAGCAGACGCTCAAGGATGCTGTTCTCGACAACAAGGTGCCCAATGAGCGCGAGCCATTGATGAAACTGTTGATGGAGAAAGCACGCCAGATGAATCTGCTGGCATGAGCTTCTTAACACGAAGTTAAGAAATATACAAACGCAGAATAATTAATGTTAAAAGTATGGCAGGCATTTTATATGTTTGCCATATTATTTGTACTTTTGCACACAAAACTGAAAAAGGTGTAAAAGTTTTCTTGCGTGCCGGTCTTTTTTGCCGGTATCAAGGCGACAGGTATGAAGAAAAAAGAAAGTACCCCATTGTGGGTATATATAATAATGTATATATATTAATTTAAGAATAGGTATGAAAATTAAAAACGTTTTGTTTGTTGCTGCAGTTTGTGCTATCGCAACTCTGACATCATGTGGTGGAAGTAAGAAGGGTGGTCTGCCTAATTTCGGTGACGATGAGTTCGCCGTGAGCACCGTCGGTTCTACCAATGCTGCTCTTCAGACAACTTACCCTGCTACTATCAAGGGTATCCAGGATGTAGAGGTTCGTCCTAAGGTTTCCGGTTTTATTACTAAGGTTTATGTGCATGAGGGCCAGACGGTGTCTGCCGGCCAGACCCTGTTTACCATCGACAGCGAGACTTATGCCGCTGCCGTTCGCTCTGCCGCAGCCGCTGTCAATACAGCTAAGGCCCAGATGAATACAGCCAAGTTGACCTACCAGAACAACAAGAAGTTGTATGACAACAAGATAATCGGTGAGTATGAACTTTCTACTGCCGCCAACTCTTTTGCTACAGCTCAGGCACAGGTGGCTCAGGCTGAGGCTGCTTTGGCTTCAGCCAAGGAACAGTTGGCTTGGTGCTCTGTAAAGAGTCCTGCTGCCGGAGTCATCGGTAGTCTTCCTTTCAAGGTGGGTGCATTGGTTAGTGCGTCCGGTCAGGCTTTGACCACCGTTTCTAACATCAGCACCATGGAGGTGTTCTTCTCACTCCCTGAAACTCAGATCTTGAGCATGACCAAGACCAATGGTAGCATGCAGGGTGCCATTGCAGCATTCCCTGCCGTTAAGCTGCAACTTGCAGACGGTTCCATCTATACTCATCCCGGAAAGGTGGTGAAGATGAGTGGCGTTATCGACTCTTCTACAGGTGCTGTGTCTCTTATCGCACACTTCACTAACCCGGAGAAGTTGCTGAAGAGCGGTGGTGCAGGCCAGATAGTCATTCCTAACGACCAGGCAGGTGCTATCGTCATTCCACAGGAGGCTTGCTCTCAGGTACAGGACAAGATTTTCGTATACATCGTAACCAAGGACAACAAGGTGAAGTATTCTGAGATTAAGGTCAATCCTCAGGATGATGGCAAGAACTATATCGTTACCTCTGGTCTCCACGTAGGCGACCGCATTGTGGTGAAGGGTATTACCAAGTTGACCGACGGTCAGGAAATTAAGCCTATCACCCTGGAGCGTTACAACCAGAAGATTGCTGAGGCTGCAGAACTTTCCAAGTCTCAGGACAACGCTCACGAGTTCGCTACTACAATGAGCGGAAAGAAGGATAAGTAATAATAATTAATAATGTATAATTGATAATTAATAAAGTATGGCAGATGGCAACGAACGTAGCATCGCCTAATTATTAATTTTTAATTATTAATTCTTAATTAAAAAAAGAATATGTCATTTACAAACTTCATAAAGCGCCCGGTGCTTTCGACGGTGGTCTCCATCTTCTTCGTGTTGCTGGGTCTCATCGGCTTGATATCGCTGCCTATTGAGCAGTATCCTAATATCGCGCCGCCAACCATCTCGGTGTCTACCACCTATACGGGTGCCGATGCCCAGACGGTGTTGAATTCAGTCATCGCTCCTTTGGAGGAGAGTATCAACGGTGTGGAGAACATGACCTACATGACTTCTTCGGCTTCCAATTCAGGTTACGCCAGCATCACCGTTTACTTCAAGCAGGGTTCTGATCCTGATATGGCTGCCGTGAACGTGCAGAACCGAGTGTCTCAGGCACAGGCCTTGCTGCCTGCCGAGGTTACCAAGGTGGGTGTTACCGTTACCAAGCGTCAGAGTTCTAACGTGATCATGTTTGCCCTGACCACCGACGATGGCCGTTACGATGACCAGTTTGTTACCAACTACGCCCTTATCAATGTCATTCCTCAGTTGAAGCGTATCAATGGTGTGGGTGATGTGCAGAGCCCTTCCACCCGTAACTACTCCATGCGTATCTGGCTGAAGCCAGAGAAGATGAAGGAGTACGGATTGATTCCTTCCGACATCTCGGGTGCCTTGGCTGAGCAGAACATCGAGGCTGCTCCAGGTAGCTTTGGTGAGAGCACAGATATGCAGTATGAATATACTCTCCGTTACAAGGGTCGTCTGAAGACTCCTGTCGAGTATGAGAATATCTTGATCAAGAGTGACGCTACCGGTCAGACCCTCCGTCTTGGCGATGTTGCGAAGGTAGAGTTGGGCGGTTTGCAGTACAACGTCAACTTGCTCAATGACGGTCAGCCTGCCGTGATGGGTATGGTGCAGCAGATAGCAGGCTCCAATGCTACCCAGATTGCCAGCGATGTGAAGCAGCAGTTGAAGGAACTGGAGAAAAACTATCCTCCAGGTTTGAAGAACGTCATCCTGATGGATATTACAGAGTTCCTCTTCGCCTCTATCGAGGAGGTAATCTTCACCTTGGTCATCACCTTGGTGCTGGTGTTCATCGTGGTGTACATCTTCTTGCAGGACTTCCGTTCTACGTTGATTCCTATGATTGCCGTTCCGGTGGCTTTGATTGGTGCATTCTTCTTCCTTTGGGTGTTCGGATTCTCCATCAACTTGCTGTCACTGTCCGCCCTTCTGTTGGCTATCGCCATTGTGGT
The DNA here is from genome assembly GCA_963601815.1 of bacterium. Lineage (GTDB taxonomy): Bacteria > Bacteroidota > Bacteroidia > Bacteroidales > Bacteroidaceae > Prevotella. The sequence continues at coordinate 11,721 of CAVCGV010000045.1, read as the reverse complement.
GGATGACGCCATCGTGGTGGTGGAGGCTGTCCACGCCAAACTTGACCAGGGCTACAAGAGTGCGCTTACCGCGTCTATCGATGCGATGAACGAAATCTCCAGTGCCATCATCTCCATCACGCTGGTAATGGCTGCCGTGTTCGTTCCAGTATCGTTCATCGGTGGTACGTCAGGTTACTTCTACCGTGAGTTCGGTGTGACCATGGCCGTGTCTATCGTCATCTCCGCTGTCAACGCGTTGACCTTGTCTCCTGCCCTTTGTGCGATGCTCTTGAAGCCACACGAGGAGGGACACGAGAAGAAGATGTCTTTCGTGGACCGTTTCCACGCAGGCTTCAACTATCAGTTTGACAAGATTACCAATAAGTATAAGAAGGGCGTCCAGTGGGTTATCGGTCATGGCGTTATCGCCGGTGCTTTGGTAGCCGCAAGTATCGTGGGCTTGGTAGCCTTGATGGGTACCACCAAGACGGGTCTTGTGCCGGATGAGGATACCGGTACCCTGTTTGCTTGTATCTCTACAGCCCCAGGTACCTCTCAGGAGCGTACCGCTGAGATAGTGAAGCAGGTGGACAAGATGCTTGCCAACAACCCTGCCGTAGCTACACGTAATGCCATCATGGGTTATAGCTTCATCGGTGGTGCCGGTTCCAACCAGGGTACTGTCATCATCAAGTTGAAACCTTTCGAGGAGCGTCCTGGAGGTATCATTCACCGCATCAAGATGGCTTGTACGGGTGGCGGTATTGAGGCGCTGTTCGTCAACCCGATGGAGTACACCTCTGTGTTGGGTATGATCTACAAGCAGACAGCTACCATCAAGGATGCCCAGATTCTCGCCTTCGCTCCACCTATGATCTCCGGTTTCTCCGTGCAGAATGGTATTACCATGACCATGCAGGACAAGACGGGTGGTGACTTGAACAAGTTCTATGAAAATGTGAAGAAGTTCTTGGCTGAGTTGAACAAGCGTCCTGAGATTCAGACCGCCCAGACCCAGTACAACCCTAACTATCCCCAGTATATGGTGGACGTAGATGTTGCCAAGACCAAGCAGGCAGGTATCTCTCCCTCTTCAGTACTCACCGTGATGCAGGGTTACTTAGGAGGTCTCTATGCATCCAACTTCAATAGCTATGGTAAGCTCTATCGTGTCATGATTCAGGCGGGTCCTGAGAGCCGTATGCGTCCCGACGACCTGAGCAAGATATATGTACGTTGTAGCAACGGAACCATGAGCCCTGTGAGCGAGTTCGTGACCTTGCGTAAGGTATACGGTCCGTCCAACATCTCTCGTTTCAACCTGTTCACCTCTATGGATGTGTCTGTCACACCTAACACAGGTTACTCTACGGGTGAGGGTATGAAGGCAATTGCCGAGGTGGCCAAGGAGACCTTGCCAGACGGTTATGGCTATGAGTACTCTGGTTTGACCCGTTCGGAGGCTGAGTCCAGCAACTCTACGGGTATCATCTTCGCGCTCTGTATCGTATTCGTTTACTTGATTCTGAGTGCCCAGTACGAGAGTTACATCTTGCCATTGTCTGTAGTACTGTCTATCCCGTTCGGTTTGGCTGGTGCGTTCGTCTTCACCAACCTGTTCGGACACTCCAACGACATTTACATGCAGATTTCGCTCATCATGTTGATCGGTCTGTTGGCCAAGAACGCCATCTTGATTGTACAGTTCGCCCTGGAGCGTCGCCGTACAGGTATGGCTATCAAGTATTCTGCCATCTTGGGTGCCGGTGCACGTCTCCGTCCTATCTTGATGACCTCCCTGGCCATGATTATCGGTCTGTTGCCATTGATGTTCGCTTCGGGTGTAGGTAAGAATGGTAACCAGACTTTGGGTGCAGCCGCAGTAGGTGGTATGTTGATTGGTACACTCTGCCAGCTCTTCGTAGTGCCAGCTCTCTTCGCTGTGTTCCAGTGGTTACAGGAGAAGTTGACTCCTCTCAAGTTCGAGGATGAGTTGAACGAGGAAGTTACAGCCGAGTTGGAGCAGTACGCCAGTGCCGCTCAAGGCAAGCAGGCGTAACCCCGAGAAGTATTCATCTATATAACTTCAATAGAAGACAATGAAAAAGAATATCAATATCATCATATTAGGTCTCGCAGCGCTCTCTTTGAGCAGCTGCAAGACGCTATACGGAAAGTACGAGCGTCCCGATGTGAACACCAAGGGCCTGGTGCGCGACGTGAAGTCAGCCACAGATACCTTGGCTGTGAGCGACACCACTACTTTCGCCAATATTCCATGGCGCAGCGTATTTACCGACCCGCAACTTCAAGGCTTGATAGAGAAAGGCTTGGCCAACAATGTCAATCTCCTCAATGCTGCCCTCAACGTACACATGGCCGAGGAACAGTTGAAATGTGCCAAGTTGGCTTTCATCCCCTCGCTCGCCTTCTCACCTCAGGGAACACTGACATCCTTCGACGGTGCCAAGACAACAAAGTCTTACACGCTCCCCGTGAGTGCCAGTTGGACGGTGGACCTCTTCGGCAACCTCCTGTCGCAGAAGCGCGGTGCTCAGATGGCACTGCTCCAGTTGCAGGACTACCAGGTGTCGGTGCAGACAAACCTCATCGCCAGTATCGCCAATATGTACTACACCTTGTTGATGCTCGACAAGCAGGTGGAACTGGTGGAGACGATGGAGAGCCTCACCAAGGAGACCTGGGAGACCATGAAGGTGCTCAAGGATACCAAGGCTGGTTATCGTGCCACGTCCGTACAGGCTGCTGAGTCGAGCTACTACTCAGTGCTCACCCAGAAGGCAGACCTCCTTCGCCAGATTCGCGAGACGGAGAATTCGCTCAGTCTCGTACTTGGCGAGCAGGCCCACGCCATCGCCCGTGGCAAGTTGGAGAACCAGAGTCTTCCTTCAAGCTTCTCCACCGGCGTAGGCATCCAGTTGCTCAACAACCGTGCCGACGTTCACGCTGCCGAGATGAACTTGGCGCAGTGCTTCTACGCAGTGGAGACAGCCCGCAGTAAGTTCTATCCCTCCATCACCATCACGGGAACGGGAGCCTTCACCAACAACGGTGGTCTTGTCAACCCAGGTAAGTGGTTGCTCTCTGCCGTAGGTAGTTTGGTGCAACCCATCTTCCAGAACGGTCGTCTTATAGCCGGCCTGAAGGTAGCAAAGGACCAGTACGAACAGGCATACAACACCTGGCAGAATGCCGTTCTTACGGCAGGTAGCGAAGTGAGCAATGCCCTCGTACTCTATAATTCTTCCGACGAGAAGAGCAAGATAGAGGCAAAGCAGATAGAGGTGCTCAAGAAGAATGTGGAGGACACACGCGCCTTGATGGCAAGTGCCGGCAGTACCTATCTTGAGGTAATTACTGCACAGTCCTCACTGTTGAGTGTGCAACTCAACAAGGTGGCTGACGACTTCTACAAGATGCAGGCTGTAGTGAACCTCTACTCGGCACTGGGCGGAGGAGCAAAGTAAACAACAAATGATGAATTATAATGAATAAATATAGGCCTTATGGCTATTTATGATTTATGATTTATAAATTTATAATTTGAAAATTATGGCAAGTATAATAAGTCCAAAGGCAGAGGTCTCTCCTAAAGCAAAGATAGGAGACAACTGCAAAATATATCCTTTCGTCTACATCGAAGACGATGTGGAAATTGGCGACAACTGCACCATCTATCCCTTTGTGAGTATCCTGAACGGAACCCGTATGGGTAGTGACAACAAGGTGTTCCAGGGTGCCGTGGTAGGTGCACTTCCTCAGGATTTCAACTTCCATGGTGCGAATAGCTATGTTGTCATCGGCGACCATAACACCATCCGTGAGAACGTTGTTATCAACCGCGGTACTTATGAGGGTGGCAAGACTGTGCTGGGCAGCAAGAACTTCCTCATGGAGGGTGCCCATATCTCCCACGACACTGTAGTAGGTGATGCCTGTGTGTTTGGTTACGGTACCAAAATAGCTGGTGACTGCATCATCGGCAATGGTGTAATCTATTCTACATCGGTTGTGGAGAATGCAAAGACACGTGTAGGCGACTTGGCAATGATTCAGGCTGGTACCACATTCTCCAAGGATGTTCCTCCTTACATTATCGCAGGTGGAAAGCCCGTGAAGTATGCCGGTCCTAATACCGTCATTATGGAGGCTGCCAATCTCGACGAGAAGGTACGCAAGCATGTGGCCAATGCCTACCGATTGGTATTCCACGGCCAGACATCACTCTTCGATGCCATCAACCAGATAAAGGATCAGGTGCCAGATGGACCTGAAATTCAGAACATCATACAGTTCTTGAGTTCTACCCAGAAGGGTGTCATCACGAAGTTGTAAGATAGGAGGGTAAAACATTTTTCAAGCATACCTATTTGGTTTTACTCAGTATATATGGTAAAGGACTGGCTGCGAGGTCAGTCCTTTATGTTGTTAATGGTAGTTAAACGTTCGTTTGTTTGCTCGTTTTTTTGTTACTTTGCACCGAAATTTGGTATATTGTACCCTTTTAGCACGAAAATGAGAAAAAAACATCATAATACGGGCAATCGCAGAGGCTTTCAAGTGGTCACACTTTGTATCAGTACCGCTATGGTTCTGGTATTGGTTGGGTTTGTCGTCTTTTCAGTCCTGACAGGACGCAACCTTTCTGCATACGTCAAGCAAAATCTTGTGGTATCAGTCATGTTGGAACATGATATGACCAATCCTGAGGTAGTGCAGATGTGCAAAAAACTCAAGGCACGCCCTTATGTACATCGGCTGACTTATATTTCCAAGGTACAGGCCCAGAAGGAGGCAACAAAGATGCTGGGTGTCAATCCCAGTGAATTTGCAGGAGGCAATCCTTTTCAGCCTTCGATAGAGATAACGGCCAATGCCGACTATGCCAACAACGACTCTCTGCAATGGGTGGCTAAGGAACTCAAGGCATTTCCGCGTGTAACGGAGGTGTCTTACCAGCACGACCTTATAGAAGAGGTGAACCGTATGCTTGCCAAGATCAGTATCGGACTGCTTGTCGTGGCTGTACTGCTTACCTTTATCTCATTCTCGCTTATCAACAATACTGTTCGCCTTGGTATCTATGCCAGACGTTTTTCCATACACACTATGAAACTCGTAGGTGCATCGTGGGGATTCATACGGCGTCCTTTTGTTACTAAGGCTGTCGGTATTGGAGTGTTTGCGGCAGTTCTTGCTGACGCCTTCTTAGGGGCTTGCTTCTATGCGCTTTATGTCAACGAACCGGATGTGTTGACGGTGATCGGTTGGCAGGAACTTGTTGCTACGGGGGTAGTGGTACTTCTCATGGGTATCTTCATTACCGCCCTTTGCGCTTGGATTTCCGTCAATAAATTCTTGCGGATGAAAGCGTGGGAGCTGTATAAAATTTAAGTAAATAGAACATAAACATTAATATTCAAAATAAAAAATAATGGACAAAAGAAATTTAGCTTTCGACAAAATGAACTTTGTCTTGCTTGCCATCGGAATGGCAATTGTTATCATAGGTTTTCTTTTGATGAGTGGCGCCGGCTCTGACGAACATAGTTTTGATGCCGACATTTTCAGTACGCGTCGTGTTGTCGTGGCTCCTACCGTGACGCTGATAGGTTTTCTTTCCATCATCTATGCGGTCATTCGCAAACCTCGCGATTAAATGGGCGGAAGAAGTCTTTAGGAAAATACATCAAAGGGCTATCTGTCTAAAGTAGATGTTTGGAATATGCCTACAGTTAATAGAGGCGTATTCCCAATTTGATATTCAATATTTAACATTCAAAGAATATAAAAAGTGAATTGGTTTGAAGCATTGGTATTGGGACTCTTGCAGGGCCTTACCGAATATCTTCCAGTAAGCAGTAGCGGCCATCTTGCCATCGGGTCTGCCATCTTCGGCATTAACGGAGAGGACAACTTGGCTTTTACCATCTTGGTGCATGTCGCTACAGTGTTGAGTACATTGGTGATTCTCTGGAAGGAGATAGACTGGATATTGAAGGGTGTCTTCAAATTCCAGATGAACGAAGAGACAAAATATTTCATCAATATCATCATCTCCATGATTCCGGTAGGCATCGTGGGTGTTTTCTTCAAGGATACGGTAGAAGAAATCTTCGGTTCGGGACTGCTCATCGTGGGCTGTATGCTCATTGTGACGGCAGTACTCCTTACTTTCTCTTATTTTGCCAAGCCGCGTCAAAGAGAGAATATCAGTCCTTTACACGCTTTCATCATAGGTTTGTCGCAGGCTTTGGCCGTGCTGCCCGGTCTTTCGCGTTCGGGTACCACGATTGCTACAGGACTTCTGCTTGGTAACAAGAAGGAGAAGATGGCACAGTTCTCGTTTCTTATGGTCATTCCTCCCATCTTGGGTGAGGCCTTGCTTGACCTGTTGAAGGGACTGAAGGGTGAAGAGGCATTCGGCGGAATAGACACCTTGCCTATGGTCGTTGGCTTTGTAGCTGCATTCGTTTCGGGATGTCTGGCTTGCAAGTGGATGATCAATATCGTGAAGAAAGGCAAGCTGGTCTACTTCGGTATCTATTGTGCCATAGCAGGTGCTGTTACCATCATTTGTTCTTTGCTTTAACTCCCTCGCATATATATAGATGGACTTCGTAAAAGGAGAGATATTTGCCATAGACAAGCCCTATCGCATGTCAAGTTTCGGGGCACTCGCCCATGTACGCTATGTACTTTCCAAGCGCTTGAAAAGAAAGGTAAAAATAGGTCATGCCGGTACACTCGACCCTCTTGCTACGGGTGTGTTGGTGCTATGCACAGGTAAGAAAACCAAAGAGATAGAGCAGTTGCAGACCCATACCAAGGAATATGTAGCCACGATACAGTTGGGAGCAACTACTCCCAGTTATGATATGGAACATACGGTAAACCATACCTATCCTGTGGGGCACATTACCCGAGAGAAGGTGGAGGAGGCATTGAGGCAGTTTGTCGGCGAAATACAGCAGGTGCCGCCCACCTATAGTGCTGTAAAGGTAAACGGCGACAGGGCGTATGCATTGCGCCGCGCTGGAGAGGAAGTGACGCTCAAGCCCAAGACGGTAGTAATAGATACCATCGAACTGACCGACTACAGCCATGATACCAAACAATTGACACTGCGTGTCGTTTGCGGGAAAGGCACTTACATCCGTGCACTTGCACGAGACTTGGGACGGGCACTCGATACAGGAGCTTTCCTTACTTCCTTGCGCCGTACCCGTGTGGGTGACTTTAATGTCGGGAATACTGTCAGCTTTGAACACTTCAACGAATGGCTCGACCAACAAGATATAGAAGGGCTCTAAAAAGACACAAAGAGCAATCTGTCTAAAGGAGAAGTTTAAGTATGCGTGGAATTTTAGAACACGCCTAAGAATATTAATCATAAAGAAAGGGGATAAACACTCATGAAACTGTCACAATTCAGCTTTAAGTTGCCTGATGAGCAGGTGGCTCTCTATCCGCACAAAACCAAACGCATTGTCAAGACTTCGACCGGCGAAGAACGTACCTTCGAGATAACACGCCGTGACGAGGCCAGGCTGATGGTACTGCACAAAAAGTCTGGTACCATTGACATGTTCCGCAAGGATGCTGCAGGTAATCCTGTAGAAGGTGACTACATAGAGTTTAAGGACATCGTCAATTACTTCGGTGAGGGCGATACATTCATATTCAATGATACCAAGGTGTTTCCGGCACGTCTTTACGGTACCAAGGAAAAAACCGATGCCAAGATAGAGGTGTTCCTTCTCCGCGAGTTGAACGCCGAAATGCGCCTTTGGGACGTGCTTGTAGAGCCGGCGCGTAAGATACGTATCGGCAACAAGCTTTTCTTCGACGAGGTGAACGAGATGGTGGCAGAAGTAATAGACAATACCACCAGTCGTGGACGTACCCTACGTTTCCTTTACGATGAAGACGGAAAGCACGATGTGTTCAAGCGTTCGCTCTTCTCTTTGGGAGAGGCTCCGTTGCCGCGTTATATAATAGACCGTCGTGAAACTCCTCATGCAACTGCTGAGGATATGGACGATTTCCAGTGTATCTTTGCCGAGCACGAAGGAGCTGTTACCGCACCTGCAACAGGTCTTCATTTCACCCGCGAGTTGATGAAGCGTATGGAAATCATCGGTGTCAATTCGGCTTTCATAACCCTGCATTGTGGCCTTGGAAATTTCCACGAGATAGAAGTGGAAGACCTTACGAAGCATAAGATGGATTCGGAGCAGATGGTTGTGACCAAGGAAGCTTGCGATATTGTAAACGCTACCAAGCGTTCCGGTCATCACGTATGTGCCATTGGCACGAGTGTGGTCAAGGCTACAGAGACTGCGGTAGGAACAGACGGTATGCTCAAGGAATATGACGGGTGGACCAACAAGTTCATATTCCCTCCTTACGATTTTGGGCTTGCCGACAGTATGGTGGCCAACTTCTACCATCCGGAGTCTACGCTCATGATGAATACGGCAGCCTTCGGTGGTTACGAATTGGTAATCGAAGCATACAAAAAGGCTCTTGACAATGGCTATATGTTCGGATGCTACGGCGACTCGCTGTTGATTCTGAACGATTAGTGAGCCCTTGTACCTTTGTATTATTATTAAGGTGTATGATATGCATCAAATATATTTGAGCCTCGGGACAAACCTTGGTAACCGCAAGCGTAACATCCGCGAAGCAATAGAAAAAATAGAAGAGCTGGTTGGTGTGGTCGCACGCCAGTCAGCTCTTTACGAAACAAAACCATGGGGTTTTTCTTCTCCCAATGACTTTATCAATGCCTGCATCATGGTGGAGACAGTTTTGGCTCCTCGCCAGTTGTTGGAAACGTTGCAGCGTATAGAAAAGGAGATGGGAAGAACCTTAAAATCGGTGGATGGTGAGTATCATGACCGCATCATCGACATCGACATCCTGCTTTACGATGACCTGAAGATAAATGAGCCAGATTTGGTGGTACCCCATCCCTTGATGGAGGAACGTGAGTTCGTTATGTTTCCTCTTAGGGAGATCCTTTGATACTTTATCTTAATTGGTAAACAAAAAACTTCCCCCCCCCTATAGATGAAACTTTTTGCGGGAATCTTTGCTTTATCGGGGAAAGTTTAGTCATCTTCATTTTTACATACGAAAAATCCCATCACTCTCAATGAGAATGATGGGATTCAATGTCTTGAAGCAAAAAGCTCTAAGATTACTTGCGGAGACCGAGAGCCTTGATGATGGCACGGTAGCGATTGATATCGCGGTCGTACAAGTAATCGAGCAATGCGCGACGCTTTCCTACAAGCTGTGTCAAGGCACGTGTTGTAGTATAATCTTTACGGTTCTGCTTAACATGTTCCGTCAAATGAGCAATACGGTATGAGAACAATGCTATCTGGCTCTCAGCTGAACCAGTATCAGAGTTGGACTTTCCGTACTTGCTAAAGATCTCTTCTTTCTTTGCTTTGTCTAAATACATAGCTGTTTACTTAAAAATGTGTTATTAAAATAGTATTGCACTTCTGCCGCCCTCACGGAAGGCATGTCTGAAAAATGCGGTGCAAAGTTACAACTTTTTTGTTGTTCGTGCAAGCTTTCGGGATATTTTTTGTAATTTTGCAGCCAAATTCGTAAAAGCTTTTAAGGTAAAGGAAATGCAAGACATTAGAAACATTGCAGTTATTGCACACGTCGACCATGGAAAGACTACCCTGGTGGACAAGATGATGCTGGCAGGAAAACTGTTCCGTGACGGACAGGATAACAGCGGCGAGGTTCTCGACTCCAACGACTTGGAGCGTGAGCGCGGTATAACCATTCTTTCGAAGAATGTATCCATTAATTGGAAAGGAACCAAAATCAATATTCTCGATACTCCTGGTCACTCCGATTTCGGCGGTGAGGTGGAGCGTGTGCTCAATATGGCCGACGGTTGTCTTCTTCTTGTCGATGCCTTCGAAGGTCCTATGCCACAGACTCGCTTTGTCTTGCAGAAAGCATTGCAGTTGGGGTTGAAGCCTATCGTGGTGGTCAACAAGGTGGACAAGCCTAACTGTCGTCCCGAGGAAGTGTATGAGATGGTGTTCGACTTGATGTGTGACCTCAACGCTACCGAGGATCAGCTCGATTTTCCCGTTGTTTACGGTTCTGCCAAGAACGGATGGATGGCCGAAGACTGGAAGAGTCCTACAGACAATATTGACTATCTGCTTGACAAGATTGTTGAGATAATCCCTGCCCCTAAGCAGTTGGAAGGTACTCCACAGCTTCTTATCACCTCTTTGGATTACAGCTCCTACACAGGCCGTATTGCTGTAGGCCGTGTTCACCGCGGTACGCTCAAGGACGGCATGAATATAACCATCTGCCATCGTGACGGTACGATGGAGAAGACAAAGATAAAAGAGCTCCACACCTTTGAAGGCATGGGTCATAAGAAGACCGATCATGTAGACTCTGGTGATATCTGTGCAGTTATCGGACTCGAGAAATTCGAGATAGGTGATACGATTTGCGACTACGAGAATCCTGAACCGCTTCCTCCCATCGCCGTAGACGAGCCTACGATGAGTATGCTCTTCACCATCAACGACTCCCCCTTCTTCGGTAAGGAGGGTAAGTTCTGTACCTCTCGCCATATTCAAGACCGCTTGAACAAGGAGCTGGAGAAGAACCTTGCCTTGCGTGTACAACCGTTCGAGGATACTACCGACAAGTGGATTGTTAGTGGACGTGGCGTGCTCCACCTCTCTGTGCTTATAGAGACGATGCGCCGTGAGGGATATGAGCTGCAGGTAGGCCAGCCACAAGTTATCTACAAGGAGATAGACGGTGTGAAGTGTGAGCCTGTGGAAGAGTTGACCATCAATGTTCCCGAGGAATTTGCCTCCAAGATGATAGATATGGTGACACGCCGCAAGGGTGACATGACCTCCATGCTCAATATGGGTGAGCGTGTCGATATCGAGTTCGACATTCCTTCACGTGGTATCATCGGTCTGCGTACCAATGTGCTGACAGCCTCACAGGGTGAGGCCATCATGGCTCACCGTTTCAAGGAGTACCAGCCATACAAGGGCGAGATAAGCCGCCGTACCAACGGTAGCATGATAGCCCTCGAGACAGGTACGGCTTTTGCTTACGCCATAGACAAGTTGCAGGATCGTGGCAAGTTCTTCATCGACCCGGGTGAGGAGGTATATGCCGGTGAGGTAGTAGGTGAGCATGTGCATGACAACGACCTTGTCATCAATGTAACCAAGGCCAAGCAGCTGACCAATGTGCGTGCCTCTGGTTCTGACGACAAGGCGCGTGTTATCCCGAAAACTGTAATGAGTCTGGAGGAGTGCCTGGAGTACATCCGTGAAGACGAGTATGTGGAGGTAACTCCCAAGAACATGCGTATGCGCAAGGTGCTTCTCGACCACTTGGAGCGTAAACGCAGTAGTAAGGATTAAGCCTTTAGCTTGAATATAAATGATGCGAAGAACCCTCTCTGCCAGTTTTGTGCTGGATGGAGAGGGTTCTTTCCGTTTGTCCTATTTCTTTATATATCCAGAACTTAAGGGGGATAGAAGGATATTGAGGAAGTTTAGTAATGTGTAAAAAATAACTTGAGCAGTTTTTTTTGATTCGCGAAATGTGCCAACGACGGGCTGAAAGGGCAAATCTGCTCAAGTTATTTTTTACACATTACTAAACTGGATGCGTTACCCTCGC
>CAVCGV010000044.1:0-22717 GCA_963601815.1 bacterium | reverse complement strand
ACCCTGGGTTTTATATCCATGTGGTTTACGTGCGCCCTGTAAGGGCAAAAGCGTTAATATTCAATACGATAAATGCAGCTGCCCTTACAGGGCGCACGCGGAAAAGCGCGCATCAAAAACCCAGGGTGTTGCCCTGGGCTATGCGTAGCTGCCCTTTCAGGGCGTCCCCGCTGCACCACCAATGAGCAAGCTAACTGTAGTAGCGTACGGCGTCCCCGCCGTACCTCAAACAAGAACCGACGCGAGAACGCGTCTCGCTACTACAACAGCCATCTGTAGTAGCATGACGCGCCCCTGCTGCATAAACCTTCTTGAGGCGAAGCGAGGACGCTTCGCACTACTAACATTCCCGCTGCATTATAGGGCGCCGTACCTACTAAAAAGCAGCCCGTAGGAGGTAACGCCCATGCTTTTACCATACATCTCTACGCAAAGAGGGTGTGCCACCCTGTGTGACACACCCTCTTTTTCTGTTATTAGGAAAGTCCGGCAAGTAGCGGACTTAACATTGTTGTCGTTTACCCAGGCTTACTTCACGGCAAACTTCAGGTTAGAACCCTTACCGTCGAGGTCTACCACGAGGTGGTAAACACCCGAGAGAATATGACCTGCCGAGAGACTTACCTTGTCGCCGGCATGTACGCCGGTGAGCGTCTTCTGGGCGATGAGCTGGCCAGCATTGCTGTAGAGCATGAGCACAGCCTTGTCGGCTGAAGTAGCGAAGGTAACCTCTGCGTTGCCGTCGACAGATACGTCGCCGTTGGTACCGTCAGCTGTTACACCGCTGATGCCTGTAGCAGACTTCACCGTTACGGTGATGTTCTTGACAGTCTTGGCACCAGACTCATCGGTAGCTGTCAACTGTATAGCGGTAGAACCTGGCTGACTGCCAGCCGTCACTACGAAGCCCTGCTCCGAAGTGAAGATGGAAGCCACAGCATCCTGCGCCTTGGAAGCGGCAAACGTCATTTCTTCGCCGTCAGGATCGGTAAAGAGATTAGCGTAGTAGTATACGCCCGATGTCTCGCCCGTGCTGAGGACAATCTCGTCGGTACCGCCTACATACTCAGGGGCACGGTTGGTGTGCTCCACACCGTAGTTGACAGTAGCCGTACGCACATTGTTCTTGCTGTCGGTAGCCGTCACCTTGAAGCTGTATGCGCCCTGCTGCTCATAGCCTGGAGTAAGCTCCACGCCGAGCATCAGCGACTGTCCAGCCTCTACACTGATGACACCGTCTGCGAAGGTAATGCCCTCCTGCGTGCCGTCACCGTTGGTGTAGCTTGCTACGGAAGCGATACCGCTGGCGTCGTCGATGCTTACAGAGAAGGCATCGTTGTCCACATCCTCTACCGTGACAGTAGCCGTAGCCTTATCAGCCTCGGGCACGGTCAGCGTACCCTCAGGTACAGTGATGTAAGGTGCCGCATTCTTGCTGTAGACGAGATGGTAGTTGTATACCTTCTTCGTCGGGTCGTTGCTCTTCACTACGAGGGTAGCCCTGTTCTCACGCTCGAAGTAAGTGTTCTCCGGGTTCACCTCGAACTGCAGTTCCTGCTCACCGCCGACAGCTATCTCGCCCTCGGTCTCGCTGTTGAGCAACTTAATCCAAGATTCGCCCTTCTGGGTCTCCACACAAGTCATGCAGAAACCGAAAGCACCGTAAGAGTAGTAGTCGTCATAGAGCGCCTCGATGTCCACCCATCCGCCGAGCGAGTTGAGGTGGCACATGTAGCGGTTGGTCTCCATCTCGCCGTCCTTCGATGCCATTACTGCCGAAGTGCTATAACCTGCCGGATACTTCAGAACCACGTAGAAGGTATCTGCGGGGTTGATGTATACAGGCTTGTCAAACTCGAGCATGCGCATCGTGCCATAGTAGTTGCCCTCGCTGTCAGACGTTTCCTTGTCCACGTGCAGTTTGCCGTGTCCTATGGTCTTGTCGGTAGCCGTCACGTCGTTGCCGAGTATGACGGAAGCCTCTATGTCCACATTCTCCAGCGTACCCACAGTACCCACGAAGAAGAGGTGGGAGAGGTTGAATCCTTCTGCCGGAGCCTCGTAGCGTGTAGCTGCATAGAAGTTCTCGTCGAGCGCAGAAGCACCCGAACCCATGAGCGCTGCCTTGGCACTATTTACTGGGTTGAGGATAGGATGGTACAACAGGTTGGTATAGTCGTAGCCTGAAGGAACGTCGTAGGGATACTTCTGCTCGTCCTTTACCTTCTTCACACCCATAGCCTTCATCGCCGTCTTGAAGTTGAGCTGGCTTGCACTTGTCTCCATGAAGCTCTTGGCGGCAGCCTTGGCTGGTTTCACCACTACGTTGTAAGCCGGAGCAATACCGCCGTCTTCGTCGTAGTCGCTGCTGGTCTGCTCATCGCGTCCTGAGGGGTCGAGGCGCAGCGAGTAGGTGAGCTTGTATTCACCTTCGTTCCTCATTGCGGTAGTGAAGGTGTGCTTGCCCTCGTTTGCCACGCCGTCCATGTAGAAGGTGTCTTCCTCGTCGAAGGCGAGAACAGGAACATCGGTGATGTTGAGGTTCACCTGTGTAGTCTTCGTCTCGCTGTCGAGACCTTCCACGTTGAAGGTAATGGTGTACTCACCATCGTGCGGCTCATAGTTGTTGAGGAGCATGAGGCGGAACTTCAGCGTGTCCTGTCCCACGGTAATGGGTTCCATGCTGCCCGAGTAGTAGCTCTGCCATATCTTGGTGCCGTTGTCGGAAGCGAGACCTACCACGCCGCCGTCGTCACCGCCTATGTCACCGCCGCCGTTACTCTGAGGCATGTAAACCTGCAGTTCGGCCTCGGCAGGAGTAACATCCCACCAGTCGTCACCTTCTACGTTCTCGAACATGGGTGACGAGATATCGGTAATGGTGAATGCCTTGGTACCCTTGTTCACTACAGAGAACTCGTAGTAAGTAGGCTCCAGACCCTCATAGTCGGCGGGCATTTCGATGTTGAGTGTTTCGGGGAACACGGCATCGGCCTCGCCCGTCACGGTAAGTGCCACGGGGATGGCTACAGTCTCGTGCTGCGGGTCGTTGGTTGTAGCATTGAGCGTATAGCTGTACTCGTCAGCCAACTTGTCTGCCTTTATTTCCACAGGGATAGAGGCAGTACTACCGGCAGTCAACTCGTAAGCCTTGTAGGGCGTAAACTCTACGGCATTGCCTGAGTTGATGTACATGTCGGCAGGACAAATACCGCGTGTATTGGTCTCGTCCATGATACCGCAGAGGCCGAACACGCCGAGCTGGTAACCGTCGGGGTTGAGCTTGTACTGGAACTTGAACGAACCGTCCTTACGCATGATGAGCTGGAAGTTCATGCCCGTCATCATGGTGTTGCCATAGTTCTTGAAGCTTACCACTACCTCGTCGTCGCCTGCCTTGTAGTATACACCGTCGGTAGAAGGCGTGTTCATTGTGTGGTTGCCCCAGAACGGGCAAATCATGTTGGTGTAGAGGGTCTCCGTGCTGGGCAGTGTTGCGGGTGGCTCGGGGAACTCCTTGTAGTCATCGGTCTTGGTGAACGATACGAAACCTGTATCGTAGATGTACATGGTCTTGTACTTCTTGCCGTAGAAGGGGAACTCGAAGGGGAGTGTCACCTCCTTATAGTCGGTCTTGTCGGCGAAGTAGGCATAAGACATGTGCTCGGTATAGTCGTCCGTGATGTCCTTCCAGTCGTAGTCGACGTCGAAACCGTCGCTCTTCGACTTGAACACATACTCTACCTTGCCGTTAGCGTCTGCCACTACGTCGCCTGCCTTGTACCAGGTGTCGGGAGTAAGGGAGAAGGTAAGAGGCTCATCGCCGCTGTTGGTAACGGTGAGGGTCTTGTTTACGTTCTCGCCATAAGGAGTGGTCTCGGCAATCTCTGCAGGGTCTACGCTCCAAGAGGGACAACCGATTACTTCACCCTTGAGGGTTATCTCCTGCGTGGTGCCGTCAGCATAGGTAACGACGAGCACGTCGCTCACACTGCCGCTCGCTGTGGTGGGCAGCGTAACGATGATGTCCTTGCCCTGTCCTGCGGGAACGGTGAAACCATCCTTCACGTCGTCTGCAACAGTGAACTTGCCGTCCTTGGCAGCCACACTTGTCACACTGAGCACGTCCTTGCCGTTGTTGCTCAACAGCACGGTACGTGTCTGTGTAGAGGTGCGGAACACCTTGCCGTAGTCTACCGAGGTAGAGTCGTAGGCAGCCTCAGGCTTGAGGTTGTCGCCCGTGATGTTGGCAGTAAACTTGATGTTGGCACTGCTGTTTGTCGGGTCGTTGGTGAGCAGCGTCAGGTAGTTGGTCAACTCGCCTGCATTGAGGTCATCGCCCGCAGCAAGTGTCACGGTGACGTCCTTGCTCTCGCCGTTGCCTACATAGCCGTCGGTGCTTGAGAGACTCTTGATCATCGACTTGGCAGGAGCCACAATCTTGATGGCACTGCCGGTCTCTATGTCATAGTAGGCAGCGTTCAGACCGCCGTTGGCCTCTGTCACCTTGGTGGCATCGGTAAAGACGCATGGGTCGTTGCACTCTATGTCGCTGATGCCGACAAAGTTGTTGCCACCCTGTCCGAACACGTTGTCGGGTATGTAGTTGTCGTAGTGTACCTCCACACTTCCGTCGGGGCAGAGTGCCATGTGGAAGCTGATAGTGGTCGTCTCGCCGCCACCATCAGTGGCTGGTGTCACTACGTCCTTGAACTTGATGTAGAGCTTGCCGTCCTTATGACCGTAGGAAATCTTGGTGTTGCCACCCATCTCCATCCAGCCCGAGTTGGTATAGGCGGAGATGTAGCCCAGTCCGTTCACACAGTCGGCTGTAGGCACCATACATGATATGCGGCCGCTGATGGCGTTCATCGACACGCCACCGTAAGAAGATACGTATATCTGCTCGTAGTCTTTACCGTAGAAGGGGAACTTGAAGCCCACCTTTACAGGACCCGACTGCCATACATTGCTGTTGAACTGTGAGGTAATGTCGGTCTCGTCGGCCAGGACGGGAGCCTCCTCATACTCGAAGGTATTGTCGCCTGCCACGTTCGACTGCAGCGTGTAGCCAAACTTGTGTACGGTGGCGGTAGAACCCTCGATGCTCTCTGACGAGAACTTGGGGAAGACATACTGCAGAGGGTACTTGCCCTTGTTCTCGATGGTAACGGTCTGTGTTACCTCGTCGCCGCCTACCTTCAGGTCGCCCACGTTGTACTCGGCTGTAGGCAGGTTGAGCTTGGCGGGTTCTGATGCCACACCGCGTACAAGGAAGGTATGGCTTACCTGCTTGTCCTTTATGGTAATGGTACCGGTAACATCGCCTGCCTGGGTAGGTGCGAAGGTAATGGTAACCTTGCCCTTGGCGCGTGCTGAGACTGCCGGCAGGTAACTGGGCACGGTAAACTGGTTGGACGAAGAAGTTACCTTGCCCGAATAGCTTCCGCCGAAGACACCGTAGCCGCTGTTGGTCAGTTCTACGTCTATCGACTTGCTCTGGCCTACGAGGAGACTACCGAAGTCGACAAGCTGCTGACTGTGCAGCTCGGGCTTGTTGCCCTTCACGGTCATGGTGAGCGCCACCTTCTTCTTGGAGTCTGTAGCCTCGTTGCCCTTTACGTGGATGTTAAACTTGTAGGTTCCGTTCACCATCTTCTGGCCGTCGTTAGACACGGTAACCTCTTGGCTTTCGCCGGCACGCACCTCACCGTTTGCAGGCGACGGGTTGAGCACGGATGTCCAGTCGGGGTTCTTGCTCAGTGCCGTAACACCCCATGTCAGGTGGTCGGACACGCTCTCCCAGCTTGTACCCTTCAGTACCTGGCTGAGCTGTGTCCAGCTGTTGCCGTTGTCATTGCTGTAGAAGCTGTAGGGCGACAGACCGCTGGTAGCTGTATAGGCTGCGGCAAGGGGGTTCTTGGCTCCTGCCGGGAACTTGGCCACAATCCAGAAGCTTGAGCCTGGTGCAAAATAGATCTGCTCGGGCAGGGAGATGTCCCAGTTGTATGCCCAGAAACTATAGGTTACCTTCTCCAGCAAGCTGGCTGTAGAGATGGAGCGTGAGCCGTCGTAAATGGCCAGTTCGGGGTTCTCGCCGTTCTGGCCTTCAAAGCGCAGGGCGGTAAGGTTGAATCCGTCGGGATAGGTAGAGGGGTCTACATAGAAGTACTGTGCCATGGCATTGGACACCTTGGTATCTGTATCGCCGATGTAGCTGCGTACATACGACCAGTACTTGATGGTGTCGGGCCAGTCGGATGCCTGATAGTCGGACATTGCCACGGCGTTGCTCTTCGCAGCCTCGCTCCTCATCGTACCGCTGAAGGGTACTATCTGGCCGGGCGACGGTGCCGTCTGGCGTGACGAGGTAGAGATAACGGAAGAGGTGGTGGCTGTAGAGAGTTCATACTTCAGCACGCCCTCGCCCTCGTTCTTGATGTTGAACGAAGCAGATGCCGTATTCGACTTGGTGGCGTCTACCGCCATGGTGAGTGTTGTCTTGTCGAGACCTACCTTCGGACCGGCATTGGTGGTAGCCGACTTCACGGGCGACATCTCCGAAGCCTTGCCCCAGCGGCTGTAAGCCACGATGGCGAAGTAGTAAGTGGTGGTGGCCTTCAGGCCAGTCAACTCGTACGACATCTTGTCGCCGGAGGTCTTGAACTTGGTGTCTACAGATACGCGGTTGAGGTTCTTCACGTCGGTGGAGGCGTCAAACGCAGTGGTGCTGTAGTAGATAACGTGGTGGTCGATACTCTTCTCCTCGCAGTCGGGGATGGTCCACTCTATGAGTGCGTTGTCGTGCGAAGGCGTTACCGTAAAGTCGGCCACGGCCTCGGGGGTGGAACCTTCCTTGCCCTGCAGCGCCTTGTACGCGTCGATGTAACCCGTACCCATCTTGCCCTCGTAAGTGGGGTTCTGGGTGTAGAGGTCGTTTACAGAAGAGGTAAGGAGCGTACGGAGCGTCTCGTTGGAGAAGTCCTTGCTGCCATACTTGGAAAGGATAAGGGCTGCGATACCCGACACGTGGGGACAAGCCATAGAGGTTCCCTCGTTGTATCCGTAGGTACTGTTGGGCAGGGTGCTGAGTACACCATACTGCTGGCCGTTGTCCTCCAGACCGCCGGGAGCCGTCACGTCTACCCATGTGCCGTAGTTGGAGTAGTAGGCCACACTGCCGTCTGCTGCCAATGCACCGACAGCAACAGCATCGTCGAGGCAACCGGGATAGTAGTCGCCCTCGTCGCCGTTGTTACCCGAGGCAAAGATACAGAGACCGCCGTTCATCTTGTCGCCGCCGCCTTCCTTCGTGAAGTAGGTTACGGCTGCGTTGATAGTTTCGTCATAGACATCGGGCGAAGCGGCACCCCATGAACACTGGGCTATGCTGGCACCCTGGTCGGCAGCATAAACCAAAGCAGCGGCAAAGTCGCCCTCGCCTGTACTGGTACGGCTGTCGAACACCTGGCAAACCATCATCTTCACACCGCCTGTACCGTCGCTACCGCCGGCCACACCGCATACACCGATGCCGTTGCCGTTGGTGGCGCCCACTGTACCTGCCACGTGCGTACCGTGCTCGTGGGCACTGATGTCGGCAGAATTGGTAACAAAGTTGTAACCGTAGATGTCGTCTACGTATCCGTCGCCGTCATCGTCCACACCGGGCTGGCCGTTCAACTCTTTCTCGTTGATCCATACGTTGTCCTTCAGGTCGGGGTGGTCTACCTGGAAACCACCGTCGATGATGGCAACAAGCACATCTTTCGAACCCGTTACGCCCGTAGCCCATGCCGCGAAGATGTTGGCATCGGCACCTGCCTTGGTACCGTTGATGCTACCGTCGTTGTGGTAATGCCACTGGTCCTTGAGCAGGGGGTCGTTGAAGGGCATGGTAGATGCAGCCTTGGCGGCCTTGGCAACCGCTGCCGGAGACACCTCCATAAACTTCTCGCCGCCGATAGGCTTGTACACGGGCACACGCTGTGCCTTCGTCACGCCCTGTACGGTGGCGTACAGGTTGCTCACCTGTGCGGGTTTCATGTCGGATGTCTCGTAATGGACATCATACCAAAGGTCGAGCCCATAAGCCTTGTGCTTCGCCTCATGCTTGCCCGCATAAGGGAACACGCGCTTCATGGAGACTGCCTTTACTTTCTGGTTGACCTTGTCCAATGGGGTCACACCAGTCTGCACATACTTCTTCGAGGTGCCCTTTACCGATAACGGCAACTTGGCTTCCACCATACGCGACGCCACCTCCGGCTGGAGCTTGACGCGCACGACGCCCTCTACATACTGCTGCTGGGACGCGGTGCTCGAAGTCTTAGTCTGTGCATTCACATACACGCTGCCGACAGACATCAGCAGTGCGCATGCAAGCAAGAGTAATCTTCTTTGCATGTTGATTGGTTTAATGATTAATATAAAAAATAAAATAACTTTCCAAATATGTATTCTCTCTCTTTATGTAGTTTTTTCTCTCTATCTTCTCTCTCGATATGTTGTATCTCTATCTTCTCTCTTATATATAAGAAAGGTGGCGCCATAGCCGCCCGTGTGCTTCGTCATGGTTATCCTAAAGGGCAGCACCATGCGTATGTGTACCCTTACCGAATGCAAAATTAAACATTTTTGTCGTAACCCGCAACATAAAGTATCACTTTTATTCATCTTTATGCGCAAAATATTACTTTGTTCATTTTATAGTGGGATACGCTTACACTTTGAAACGCGCCCATACCGACATCATACAGCGTTGGCAGAAACAACGGAAAAAGCCGTCCGCACAGCGTCAGAACGCTGTACGGACGGCCTTATTAACCGTTCCTTCCGAACTATATACGGGTAATTATCGTTTCCTCGTGTTACTCGGGGAAGCTTACCTTCCTTGCCTCGCCGTTAGCATAACGCACGATGCAGATTCCGGGACGCGGACCGTCGAGGCGGGTACCGTCGAGCGAGTAGTAGGCTACTGGTGTGGCGGTCTGCAACGCCTCCACCTCGCTTATACCGTCTATGCTGGGATCCACCACCTTCACCTCGTCGAGGAAGAAACGCTTCTTGTCTGCAGCCAATGTTACCTTTACGGCTCCGGTGGCATTGATTGTCACACTGTATGTTCCCCATGCGCCCTTGGTCAAGGGGACGTAACTCTTGCCCAGCGAACCGTTAGAGACGGTCAGTGTGAGCTTAGATGCATCATCCGTAGTGTTCCAGGCTCCGGCCATGAAAGTCATCGTAGCCATACCGTTTACGGTAAAGGACGGAGTGGTAATGGTACCTGTAAATCCCGACTTAGATGACCCCAAACGTACACACTTGCTGGCACAGAATACCTTGTTGTTTGTACTTGTCCAACCGGCATTGTCCGCATCATCATCTTCAAACGGCACATTCGTACTAATTGCACTCCACACGCCGTCATTGCCACCTGTCTCTGCACACTTGTCGAACGACTCGTAGAAAAGGGTGCTTCCATCGGGCGTAACGGGGGTGTCACCGCCACTGTCACGTACGGCCTTGCTGAAGGTGAGCGAGGCTGTGCCGTCGCTTGCCACTGCCATGTCCTTGATGTCGAGGTGCATGTATTTGGTGCCGTCGCTGTTGGTGTTATAAAGAGCTGCGGCAGGGGTAGTCGTGGCTGTCAGACTGTTGTTGCCTTTGTAGGGATACAGGTCGCCATATGTATCATAGAAGCCGTCCTTATTGTCTGCATGAAAGATGGTGAGGCGCTGGTGCCCGTTGGTACGATACTTGTCGTTGGCATCGTAATACTCACCATTTGTAGCATTGGGCACATTGTATGTCCAGATATAATCGTCGTAGTCGACATGGGTTATCATGATGCCCGATGCGGGAAGAGAGACGTCCCAGTTGGTAAGCTGGCGGTTCTCTACGATGTAGTATTCGTCTTCGTGCCCCTTGTTCTTGAGGATATAGGCGTCGCCGCCGTCGCTGACAGCTTTCAGATCGCTGACATTCAGGTCTTCCTCTATGTCGGTAACATCGTGGAGCGTTATCCATCCGCACTCGTTCTTCTCGTAAGCGGAGTAGCCACATGGAACGAAGCCGTCCTCGTTGTAGCTGCCATAGTCCATGAGGTCGAAATCGGCCATTCCGAAATTGTCGCCATCATAGGTGTCGTAGAGGTCGGGGAAACCCATGCAGTGGGAGAACTCATGACAGAATGTACCGATGCCGCAGATAGTGCCGTCGCCGTTCAGCTCGCTGCTGCAGGCGTACACATCAATCCTTTTGTTGTTGTAGGTCAACATTTTGCCATACGAGCTCGATGTCAGTTCCCATTTGTGCGGCCATATGGTATTGGCGTCGCCGCCGTCGGCCTGTCCCTTGCCGGCATAGAGCACGAAGACCTCCTCTACATAACCGTCGTTGTCCCAGTCGTACTTGGAGAAGTCTACACCTTGTTCGTGTGCCCACGTACAGGCTTCGGCTATCATCGCGCCGGGGTTGGTGTCATCGCCCTCAGACTTGCCGTCTTTACCGTAATAAGCATAGTTGTTGGCGAGCTGACAGATGCCCACCACGTCAAACTCGAGGTCGAACGCACCGCCGCTCTGGGCGCGGAAGTAGTCGCGCACACTGCCCTTGAAACCGTTCTCGGTGTAGTTTTCGCCGTTTACTATCTGCTTGAACAGATCCACATCGTGGCCGGTCTTAAACTTCGAATCCTGAAACTGGGCGAGGATAACGAGCGCATGCTTCGTGCCCTGAAAGATGCTTTTGTCTGCCGACTTGCGACGGGAGGCTGTGCGGACCTGCGTACGGGCACGGCGGGCCTTGGCACTTGCAAGGGCTGCTTTCTGCTCCGACTCCTGGAAGATGCAGTAGGTGTCAGAGTCGCTGTCGTAGCGATAACGTGTGCCGTCGGCAGCCTGCAGACAGTGGAAGTGCTCGTCTCCCACCAGCTCTACCTTTACTTTAGTGCCGTCGGCAAGAGTGATGGTTTGCCACACGCCGCGCTTGGCTGGCACGGCTGATGCGGTGAATACGGCGGAAAACAATACCGCCAACGCGAATAGGGTCTTCTTCATAAATATGGTGTTATGTTTTTATCGCAATACTATCTTACAGTCGTCAAGACTCTCTACCGTGGCAAGCGCCTCATAGCGTATGCCTTGCTGCCGCAGAATGTCGCCGCCGTGCTGGAATGCCTTTTCTATGAGGAAACCCATAGCCTCGACGGTGGCTCCTGCCTGACGGCAGAGGTCCATTATGCCATTGGAGGCATTGCCATAGGCAAGGAAGTCATCGATAAAGACAACATGGTCTGTCGGGGTGAGGTAGTTTTTGCTTACGCACACGGAATAGTCGCAGTTCTTGGTAAACGAGTGCACCACAGAGACCAGCTGGTCGCCCATCGTACTCGGCTGCGCTTTCTTCACGAAGACCACGGGAAGTCCCGTAAGGTAGCCCACCATGATGGCGGGGGCAATGCCCGATGCCTCGATGGTAACAATCTTGTTGTACTTCACGTCGCGGAACAGGCGTACAAGTTCTTTGGCAAGTTCCATCATCAGCACGGGGTCCATCTGATGGTTCACAAAACTGTCTACTTTAAGTACTCCACCAGGAAAGCAACGGCCTTCCTTCATGATTCTCTCTTTGAATAACTTCATGACGGTTTATATGGTTATACTAACGGCTTAACAGGGCACAAAATTACAAACATTTTTCGAGATAGGCTCACTCTTGCCATGACAATTCCATAAACTGCAACATTTTATGCATTATTCGTTTGGTATTCTCTGCAAATAGGCGTAATTTTGCATGGAGAAAACAAGCAGAGAATATGGAAAGACAGTTTGCTGACTTGATGTCGGACAAGAAGATTATGTATGTGCACGGGTTCCTGTCGTCAGGACAGAGCGGCACGGTAAAGATGCTGCAGGAACTGATGCCCCGCGCCACACTGGTGGCGGAAGACATTCCCGTACACCCCGAAGAGGCGATGGAGATGCTGTTCAAGATGCAGCAGACGGAGAAGCCCGACCTCATCATAGGCACTTCGATGGGCGGCATGTTTACCGAGATGCTGCGCGGCACCGACCGCATACTGGTAAACCCGGCATTCGAGATGGGCAACACCATGAGCAGCATGACGGGCAAGCAGACCTTCCAGAACCCGAGAAAGGACGGCGTACAGGAGCTCATGGTAACGAAGGGGCTCATCAAGGAATACCGCGACATTACCGAACGGTGTTTTCAGGGCATTACGCCCGAAGAACGGGAAAGGGTGTACGGGCTCTTCGGCGACAAGGACCCTGTGGTGCACACCTTCGACCTGTTCCGTGAGCATTACCCCAATGCCATACGCTTCCACGGCGAGCACCGCCTCGTGGACAAGATAGCCCTGCACTACCTCGCCCCCGTGATACGCTGGATAGACGACAAGCAGAGCGGCAAGGAGCGCCCCGTGGTGTACATCGACTTCGACGCGCTGCACGACTCTTACATGAAGGCTACCAGCAGCATGCACAAGGCGTACGAGATGCTGACAGAATATTATAACGTGTACATCGTGGCGCAGGCTCCCACCAACGACCATGCCTATACCGCCATGGTACAGGACTGGGTGGAGGAATACCTGTCGGCCCCGGCGTACAACCACGTTATCTTTACCAACAGGAAAGAACTGCTCTACGGCGACTATTTCATCGACCCGAAACCGTGCCCCGACTTCATGGGTACTACCATAGAGTACGGCAGCGACGAATTCAAAAGCTTCGATGAAATCATCACTTTCTTCGAGAGACTGGGAGGGCAATAAGTACCGTAAGAATCCCGAACGAATCCCGAACGAATCCCGAACAATGGGACAGGAGAGATCGCTATCAATATTCCGTCTTCTCCGTGTTCTCTTCCCACATGCGGAAAGCACCGAGAGCCTCATCGCGCATCAGGGCTATCATGGGCTTGTGGCGGTCTTCTATCTTGCGGTCTATCTCCTCGTAAATGAATTCATCGTCGAAACCTATCTTGGCTGCATCCTTGCGGTCGTTGGCATAATAGATGCGGTCGAGGTGTGCCCAATAGATTGCACCGAGGCACATGGGGCACGGCTCGCACGAGGTATAGATTTCGCAGCCCTCCAGGTTGAAGGTACGCAGGGCACGTGTGGCCTGGCGTATGCAGTTGACCTCGGCATGGGCGGTGGGGTCAAGGTCGATGGTTACGCTGTTGGATGCCTCGGCAATGACTATGCCGTCCTTGGCGATGACTGCCCCGAAGGGACCGCCGCCGTTCTTCACACTATTTTCAGAGAGCACGATGGCTCTATGCATCAGTTCTTCTTTTGTCATGTTGTTTGTTTTTAAAGGGTTTAGCATGCAAAGATAACAAAAAATCCACACACTCGTCCCACATTTATGCTTTATTAAGACGTACGAGCCGCCTTTTCCTCACGAAAAGCCTTACCTTTGCCACCCAAAACACAGACTTTCGCCCGATTCGACTATGAAATACAATACACTTACTTTTGCCAACGGCCTGCGCGTCATCCACCTGCCCTCTGCCAGCCACGTGCTGTACTGCGGCTACCAGATTAATGCCGGCACGCGTGACGAACTGCCGGGCGAGGAGGGACTGGCCCACTTCTGCGAACACGTAACCTTCAAGGGAACGGAACACCGCAAGGCGTGGCACATTCTCAACTGCCTGGAGAGCGTGGGCGGCGAACTGAACGCCTACACCAACAAGGAGGGTACCGTTTATTACGCCGCCATCCTCAAGGAGCACATTGCGCGGGCAGTAGACCTGCTTACGGACATCGTGTTCCACTCCACTTACCCCCAACAGGAAATCAACAAGGAGGTGGAGGTAATCTGCGATGAAATCGAGAGTTACAACGATTCGCCCTCGGAGCTTATCTACGATGAATTCGAGAATATTCTCTTCTCGGGCACTCCTTTGGGGCACAACATTCTGGGCACGGCGAAACAGGTGCGGCAGTTTACCACAGCAGACGCCCTGCGCTTTACCCGCAAGCTCTACCAGCCAGACAATGCCGTATTCTTCGCCTATGGCGACATCGACTTTAAGGTTCTCACACGCCTGCTCGCCAAGGCACTGAAGACAAAGGCAGCGCAACCTGCCTGCACCATGCAGAATACGGCGGTTTCATCGCCCTTGGAGAAGCGCCCGTTCGAGGGAAAGACCATCGTGCAGGAACGCAACACCCACCAGGCTCACGTAATGATTGGCACTACTGCTTACGACGTGTATGACGACCGCCGCATGCCGCTCTATCTGCTGAACAACATCCTGGGCGGACCGGGCATGAACGCACGCCTCAACCTCGCCTTGCGCGAGAGGAACGGACTGGTGTACACCGTAGAGAGCACAATGGTGGCTTACGGCGACACGGGCACATGGAGCATCTACTTCGGTTGTGACGGCGACGACGTGAAACGCTGTCTGCGACTGGTGCGCCACGAACTGGACCGCCTGATGAAGAAGCCGCTGTCCCCTACCCAACTGCTTGCCGCCAAGAAACAGATAAAGGGACAGATAGGCGTAGCCTGCGACAACCGCGAGAGCTTCGCCCTGGACATGGGCAAGAGTTACCTGCACTACGGATGGGAAAAGAACGTGGACAACCTCTACAGTCAGATAGACGCCATCACTGCCGAGCAGATGCAGGCAGTGGCCTGCGAGCTGTTCGCCCCCGAAAGACTCACCACGCTGATATTCAAATAATCAAGGGTAAGCTTAGTGCCACTTCGTGTTCTATAAAAAACATTCGTGGTGTATTCCTTATTCAGAAATACACCACGAATTATCTATTGTTGCTTAACGCATCAGAAGTCAAGGGTCATTCCCTTGTCGTCAATCTTCTTGTACGTCTTGCCGTTAACCGTCACGTTCTTCGAGTTCTTGGCGTCGAAGGTGTGGGTCTTGGCACTTACCTTGATGTTGTCGAGTTTCACGCCCTCGGTACGGTTGATAACGATACCCTGCTGGGCATTGTTCACCTCCATGTCGCTGATGCTGATATTTTGTACAGGCATTTCGGGCAGACCGTTGAAGTAGGCGGCACGGCGTGCACCACGGCAGATGACGTGACGGATGTCGATGTTGCGGAAAGCCGGCGTTGTCTCGTCCACCTTCTTGATGTCTACCTGTTGCTGCTTCTTCTGGTCGCCGTCGTTGAGCACCTCTACAGCCGACTTGCCACCGTAATAGAGGTCGAAGGTAACAACGTCGGTCTGGATGTCGAACATGGACATGTCCTGGATGTAGATGTTCTCCACCACGCCGCCACGGCCACGGGCACTCTTGAAGCGCAGACCTACATCGGTGCCGAGGAACTGGCAGTCGCGTACCACGACGTTCTTCACGCCGCCGCTCATCTCGCTACCTACCACAAAACCGCCATGGCCCTTGAATACTGTGCAACCGTCTACGATGACATTCTCGCAAGGCACGCCACGCTTTCTGCCGTCGGCATCCTTGCCGCTCTTGATGCAAATACCGTCATCGCCCACATCGAAGGTAGAGTTGACGATGAGCGAGTTCTTGCACGACTCCAGGTCTATGCCGTCGCCGTTCTGTGCATAGGCAGGGTTGCGCACCAGCACATCCTCTACGAGCACGTTCTCGCACATCAGCGGATGGAGGTTCCATGCCGGAGAGTTCTGGAACACCACGCCGTTGAGCCATACATTCTTGCAACCTATGAGGCTCACCAGTACGGGGCGCAGATAGTCTTTCACCTCCTGCCACTCCTCTTCCGTCTTCAAACCGAGGGGCACATTCATGCCGGCACCCTTGGCGTCAGCCTTCAGCGCAGCCTCTGAGGGGAACCAGTAGTCGGGATTCTTGAAAGCACCGCCACGCGAGGTAATCTCCTTCCATTGCGATGTGGTTACCTTGGCACGCTTCAGCGGGCGCCACATTTCGCCGTTGCCGTCGATGGCTCCCTGGCCCGTTATCGCCACATTGGTAAGGTTGCGGCCCGAGATGGGCGACTGGCAGCGGCGTGTGTCCAGTCCTTCAAAAGATGTCTCTACCAGCGGATAGAGGTTGACATCGGCGGAGAAGAGTATCACGGCGCCCTTTACGAGGTGGAGGTTGATGTTGCTCTTCAGCGTAATGGGGCCACTGTACCATACTCCCTGGGGCACGATGAGCTTGCCGCCACCCTTCTGCTCGAGGGCACTGATGGCTTTGGCAAATGCCTCGGTACAAAGGGTAGACCCGTCACCCACGGCGCCGAAATCCTTGAGGTTTACCTCGTTGGCAGGAAACTGCGGACGGGTAACCTTCTCCATCTGGAAGGGGAGGTTCTCATAGAGCGCATCGTACTTGTCTGTATCTGCGGCCTGCATACCGAGTGTCAACAAGCAAGTGCATACGAAACAAAATAACTTCTTCATGTGTACTGTTTGCTTTAGATTAAATGTTCGTCTTTAAGTGGTTTTAGAAATATATTTGGTGCAAAAATAAGGAAATATTCCAAGATAACAAAGTTTTAATGCCAAAAACTTGCCCGTTCTCCCAAATAGTATTAATTTTGCAGCGACATGAGAGGGAAAGAGAGAGACACACACTTGTACTCCCTGCACTATGGAGGAACGGAGGATTTCTTTATATCCAACACTGAGACAAAAT
Source organism: bacterium (assembly GCA_963601815.1). Classification (GTDB taxonomy): domain Bacteria; phylum Bacteroidota; class Bacteroidia; order Bacteroidales; family Bacteroidaceae; genus Prevotella. The sequence goes on along the minus strand of CAVCGV010000044.1, from coordinate 6,079 downwards.
ATATTATATATTGTATAAGGATTAATATTAAATTTTATGAGAAAAGGTTCTTTACTTATTCTTACGCTGTCCTTGGCTTTTGCCTCTTCGGCATGGGCAGGACCGCGCAGTTGGCAACAGGCCAAGGCCATAGCCAAGCAACAGGCTGCCAAGCTCGGCATTACGCTGGACGAGGACGCCACTTCCGACGCCAAGGCCAACGGACAGTCTTCCACCGCAACCAACGCAAGCTACTACGTCTTTGCCAACAACAGCAAGGGCTATGTCATTGTGTCGGGTGACGACGTGATGCCCGAAGTAGTGGGCTACTCCACTGACGGCACCTACGACGAGAGCCAGTTGCCCGACAACTATGTGGCTTTCCTCAAGGCTTACGACGCTACCGTGAAGGCGGTGCAGAACGGCAACAAGATTGCCATCTCCAATGTAGAAATAGCCAAGCAGCGTCGTGCTGCAAACACAGCAAAAGCCGTAGCTCCTCTCCTCGAAAAGGACAACATCAACTGGAACCAGCTGGAGCCTTACAACCTCATGTGCCCCACATATACAGACACCAAAGGGACAACACATAGAACGGTTACCGGTTGTGTAGCTACCGCCATGGCGCAGATTATGAGATACTACAAGTATCCTGCTGCTACGACCGCTGAGATTCCGGCCTATACTACAGAAACAAAAGCAATCAATGTGGACGCCATCCCCGCCGGCACAACGTTCGACTGGGACAACATGCTCGGCACATACCAAGAAGGCAACTATACTGAAGAGCAGGGCAACGCTGTAGCCCAACTGATGTTGGCATGTGGCTGCTCAAAGAAAATGGACTATACTGCCGAAGGTTCGGGAACTGGTTTTTATGTAGCATCGCAATATGCTAATTATTTCGGTTACAACCCCTACCTGATACAGGATGTAGACCGTGCTGCCTTTACATATGACGGGTGGACAGGCCTTATCGACAACGAACTTGCCAACGCACGTCCTATCCTGTACATGGGAGCGTCGCGTACTGCCGGACACGCTTTCGTGTGCGACGGATCTGACGGAAACGGTCTCTACCACATCAACTGGGGATGGGGCGGTTACCAGAACAACTACTTCGACCTCGCTATCCTCAACCCCGAAAAGGGAGGCACCGGTTCGGGCAGCGATGCCGACGGCTACACCTGCGATGTATCTATGACTATAGGCATCACTTCCGACCAAACCATTAAGCCCGAGAAGCCGTTGGCCGACTATGCGCCGATTAGCATCATCAACTATTCTACAGCATTTGAAACAGACTTTAAAGACGCTTTTACGCTGACAACCTACAAGCGCAGCGCTCCATCCGAAGACTTCAAGGCAGAGATATACAGCTGCTTCTACGTCAACCATGGTGACAAATTCACCGGCACGGTAGGCTACGGCATCAAGAACGACGACGGAACATACACTTGCATCATATCCGCAGATATGAAAGATTGCCCAAGAGGAAATGGCATTGAATTCGTTAAGGAATTATCCTACGCTTTCCCCGTAGGCAAAACCATCCTCTACCCTATCTACAAGGCACAAGGCGAGGACACATGGAAACGTTGTGTTGCACAGGACATCATTCCTGTAATGGTAACTGCAACAGAGACTGAAGCAGAAGCTGGTCTGGCTGTTGAGGGAACGATTTCTTTCGACAGCGATCTGTACACAGGCGTTCCAAGCATAGCTACCATCGAGTTGGAAAACCTGCAAGACGAAGAGTACTATGGTGCTGCCGAAATGTACTTTGTAAACGCTTTGGAACAATATGCCTCTACAGGCAGTCTTGACCTATCCCTCCCCGCACATGGAAAGAAAACGCTGTCTGTAAGCGTGTCTCCGACGATATCAGGCGAAGGTGCGTTTCTCGTAGTTGACACCGAAAGGCGTGGTTTCTATAAGGATGTTACCATAACCCCTTCTGAGGAAGCAAAGCTGAAGCTTGTCAAAGTGGAAACGAATGCTGACGTAGAAGAAACGACTGCAATAAACTACATAATATCCGACAATCATACCACCAAGAATGTCAGCTTGACGGTCCCCGTAATCAAGCATGACGAGATTACCGTAACATACACCATACAGAACGATGCCACCACGCCTGGTGCATTGCCTTACGGCATTGCAGCATTTAACACTCTCGACAGCGACAAATACAAGCAAGTCACCAAAACCATAAGAGCAGAAGGTAATGGTGCCACTACGACGGTAAGCGCTACATTTAGCAAGGAAGACATCGGTCAGGAAGTCAGAGCACAACTCAAGGTTTACAATAAGGACACGAAAAAATACGAATTCCTTGCCACGGATTTACCGATGAACTCTTATGACATGGATGGTGGTAAAATATGGACACTTAATACAGATGCTGCCATAGTAATAGCCCACATCGCTGGCGAGGATGCTTCCGGCATCGCTGCTGCTACTACCGAGAATGGTAGCTACGTAGCAGGTGGCAATGGTGTGATTTACGTCAAGTCGGCAGAAGCCAAGCATCTGAACATCTTCAACCTGAGCGGACAGAAGGTAGCAGAGCTGAGCCTCAACGCTGGTGAGCAGCAGACCATAACTGTTCGTCCCGGCATCTACATCGTAGACGGCACAAAGGTAGCGGTGAAGTAACAAAACAGCATACATATTTTCATAAAGGGTGACAAGCATATTGCCACCCTTTACTATAGACAAGCTTATGAAGAAAAACGTTTTACTTATTCTTACGTTGGTCCTTGCCTCCTCGGCATGGGCAGGACCGCGCAGTTGGCAACAGGCACAGGCAATAGCCAAGCAACAGGCCACCAAGCTCGGCATTACGCTGAGCGAGAACAGTACATCCGATGCCAAGGCGAACGGACAGGCTTCCACAACCAACGCAAGCTACTACGTATTCGCCAACTCTGGCAGCAAGGGCTACGTCATCGTAGCAGGTGACGACGAGATGCCCGACATCGTGGGCTACTCCACCAACGGCACATTCGACGAACACCGATTGCCCGAGGGATACGCCGACCTCCTCAAAGCTTACGACGAGATGGTACAGGCGGTACGTCAGGGCGACAGGATAGCTCTGCGCACCGTGGCAGAGGCAAAAGCCCTGCGGGCGGAAAAGAAGACGAATGCCGTAAGTCCGCTCCTCGCGAAGGAAGGCATCCAGTGGAACCAAGATTACCCGTACAACATCTTTTGCCCCGTACTTAAAGATGGTGACAATTGCGTAACAGGATGCTCGGCTACAGCCTTGGCACAGATGCTAAGGTACTGGAAATACCCAGCCGAGCTGCAAGCAGACATCCCTGCTTACACATCGAAAACCAATCACTTCAACATGCCCGCCATCGAAAAGGGTTACAAGTACGACTGGGAAAACATGCTGCCCCACTACGATGAAACCGACCCATACAAAGATACGGACGAACAGAAAGACGCTGTAGCTACCCTGATGCTGCACTGCGGAAGCTGCTTGGAGATGGACTATGCGAAGTCGTCAGCCTCTACGCTCATGCCATGGCACCTTACCCACTATTTCGATTACGACAAGGAACTGGTACAGGCGGTGAACAGGTATTCCTTTACACTAAAGCAATGGACTGACATCATAGACAACGAATTGGCAAACAACCGTCCTGTATTCTATGCCGCCAACGACATCGAAGGCGGACACCAGTTTATATGCGACGGATCCAACGAAGACGGACTCTACCACATCAACTGGGGATGGGGCGGTTACGCAGACAACTTCTTCGACATTTCCATACTCGACTACAGGCAGCCAAGCAACCCTTCGTCAGACTCGGATGGCTATACAAGGTTCGCCACGATGATTATCGGCGTAACGCCCGACAACGGAAAGGTAGACGAGCCATTGGTGTCTTACCCGGCGCTGTGTACAGAAACACTTCACCAGGACAGCCTTATCTGGACCAAGAGCACACGCACATCGAGCACAGATGCCTTTGAGGGCGTGGCAATAGCATCCTTCGCAAACTTGAGCACCAGCGCCTTTAATGGCGACGTGGCAGTAGGTCTCAAGAACATAGACGGAACCTATACAAGGGTGTCTGACTACCACACGTTCGAAGATCTTCAACCTAATTATTACAACACGTACCCCCTCCCCATAAAATATGCATTCCAGGAGGGTACGTTCCAGTTGTACTACATCTACAGCACAGACAACGGTGAAACATGGCAACGCTGCAGCGAGTACGACACCACTCCTTTCATGATAACGGCAACAGAAAACGAAATCGTAACGGACACCGCCCTGACTGCCGAGATAACATACGACGAGGATGACGTGCCTATGGTCGGCTGCAAACTGGACTTGACCATTACCATTGGCAGCAAACTATACGAGGAATACAGCGGACAACTTCTGCTTACTGACCCCAGAGAAGAAGACAACAAGAAGAAACTCGGCAGCCTGTTTGTAACCCTCCCCATCGAAGGAAGCGTAACCAAGGTGGTAACCATCACTCCTCTCACTGCAGGCGACATGGAGATGCACCTTTCCGACTGCTCGGGTAAAGACATCAAGGTGGTAACTCTCCATGTAGAAGACAACCCGTTGTCTGTCGATGCCGTTTCAGCCGAGACTGGCAGCTACGTGGTTGGCGGCAAGGGAACTATTACGGTCGAATCGTCTACCGGCAAGCACCTTGTCATCTACAACCTGAACGGACAAAAGGTAACGGAGCTGAGCCTCAAGGCTGGCGAGCAGCAGACGGTCTCTGTTCTTCCCGGCATCTACATCGCAGACGGCACAAAGGTGGCTGTAAAGTAATCACTGACAACACCTATATAAACATATTAAAAGCGGGTATCCACCGATGCGTGGATACCCGCTTTTAATATGTTTTATCGGAATGTTTATCGATAGTGTCGTATTGTTCGATTCGTGTCAATGGGTTGCTCGAATAGGGTTTGAACGTTATTTGAATCGTGTTCTAACGGCACTATTGCCGATATGGCCTTACAACTTCTGGAACTCGCCGTATATCTTGTCAGCAATATCCTTAAACTCCTCCTCGGAGAGCTTGAGGTGCTCCTTGCGGAAGTCTACATCTGCCTCGCTGTTCATCGGGATAAGGTGGATATGGGCGTGGGGCACTTCCAGTCCCAACACCACCTGTGCCACCTTGCGGCAAGGGAATGCAGCCTTGATGGCTTTTGCCACGTTCTTGGCAAAGACTTCAAACTCGGCGATGTCGCCGTCTTCCATATCGAAGATGTAGTCCACTTCCTTACGCGGAATGACCAGCGTGTGGCCCTTACCCACCGGACTGATGTCGAGAAAAGCATAGAACTTGTCGCTCTCGGCACACTTGTAGCTGGGTATCTCGCCTGCAGCTATCTTGGAAAATATACTTGCCATAATCCTTGGTTTAGTTTACTCAAAGGAAATCTTGTCTATACGCAGCTTGATGACACCACGAGGTATCTTTATTTCCACCTCGTCGCCCACCTTCTTGTTAAGGATGCCCTGCGCAATGGGGGTCTTGATGGATATCTTGCCCTCCTTCAGGTTTGCCTCGCTCTCGCTCACGACGGTATAGGTCATCTTCGCCTTGTTTGCCATGTTGGTCATCTCCACCTTCGACATAATCTGAACACTGTCGGTGCTGAGCTGCTTGGTATCAATAATCTTCGCCTCGGCGATGGTCAGTTTCAGACGGTTGATCTTGTCCTCCAAATGAGCCTGTGCCTCCTTGGCGGCATCATACTCGGAGTTCTCGCTCAGGTCACCCTTGTCGCGGGCCTCAGCAATGGCGGCTGATGCCTTGGGGCGCTCTACAGAAACGAGCTGCTTCAGTTCTGCCACGAGCTTGTCGTAGCCTTCTTGTGACATGTAAGCCATAAATTACTTGCTTTATTGGTTTCGTTAATAATATTGTTCGCAAAAGACATAAAAATAAAGAATCCTGATGCCGTATAATGCACCAGAATCCATTTCGTATGCTTATTTGCCTTATTCCTTTATTCTAATATCTGGTATGCAAAGATATGACTTTATTTCCGAACCGCCAAACTTTTTAACCGAAATTACGCTTAGTGTAATGTGTAAAAA
>CAVCGV010000043.1:0-23117 GCA_963601815.1 bacterium | reverse complement strand
TTGCCCTGGGCTATGGAGTTGTTGGGCTTTCAGCCCGTCGTTGGCACATTTCGCGAATCAAAAAAAAATGCTCAAGTTATTTTTTACACGTTACTAAGTAGGTGTTCAAAATTATCCGTATATATTATAGGTCAAGAATGGGAGAATTAAAGAATTTCCCCAATATCCTGAAAAGACAGAATTACGGGAAGGCTTGACAGGGCAAGCATAGGAGGTGTCGTCCAGGTCATTACATTGCCTGCTCTCGCCTTCAGGATACCTTGGGATGTCTTTGGAACACATCGGGATGCCTTCGGGATTCGGTCGGGATTCGGTCGGAACATTGTGCAGAGGGGGGGGGCGAACCAACGGTCATCGGCACGAAGCGGAAAGGCAAGGTTCAGCGAGCGCATAGCCCAGGGCTGTAGTAGTGTGCAGCGTCCTCGCTGCACAACAGCAAACATTCCTATTTTTTAGGTACAAAAGTCTCCCAAGTCTGGTCATCATAGAAAATACGTATCTCAGTAATGCGACGTGGCTTTTTGTCAATATATTTGATTTCGGTCTGAACGGGTGTTCTTGGCGTTTGAGCGAACAGATCGGCACAATAACCATCTCCTCCCTGACCGTTTACAGAGGTCGTACCAACCGCATCCTCACCAGCACCAACCACACTCGCACCTGCAGGAGCAGCTGTACCGAAATCAAGCATAGGCGAGTCTTGCTGGGAAGAGGAAGAGGGGGAGTCGGAAGAAGATGAAGACACAGATCGGACATCATCCGCATTATTAAACTCAGGCAACGTGCCATAGAGCAGCCAGTCGGTATTGATGGCAGGGAAGGTACGCTTAATGGCTTCTACATGCGCGAGCGTTGGCTTGGTCTTGCCATTGAAAATGTTGCTGAGGGTGGCCGTACTGATTCCTGTAAGGTTGGAAAAACTCAACTGAGTGAGATTTTTGTCGGTCATGATTTTCTTGATTCTATCCTTCATAATTTCTATTTGAGCAATTTTATGGCCTTTCAAGGCCCTTTTTATTTACATTTACAAAGGTAAAACAATTTCTCGACACAAACAAGAAAAGTAAACGAAAATTTATAGTTTATATATTTATATTGATTTATTCATATTTATAAACAATAACGCTAAGAGAGGGTTTTATTGTTTGCTTTTATAAATATAAATCATATTTAGACCACAGCATAACATAGTTTTAATTTACTATTTTAACGTATTTACCACGTTATTACATACTTATATAAAGCAATACTAATGTCAGCGTCATATTTTATACATTTCCAAGCATACGCCATGGGGAAATAACACGAAAACTATACGTCTTAGCACGCTAACTATTTGGCTTTCTATACTATACATACACAATAATTGTGCTGCATATTTATACATTTACAACCATAAAGCAACTCTTTTATGTTTATAAACATAAACATTCACATACAACAATACCCTTTCAGTTTTCTTCTATTTACTTTTATAAATTAGAATATTTATTTTACTTTGTTTGATTTACCTATATAAATAGCCAAATCATAAATGCAAACAAATGTAAAATGCAAATTTTACAAAGTATGTCAAGCTAAAAACGCCTATTTTTAGCGTATTCTGCCCCACATATTAGATTTTTCAGAAATACGAGAATTACAGGAGCACTAAAATAGTACAACACATTAATTTTACGTCACTTACAACAAACAAACACTATCATGAAAACTCACAATCTAGGCGAAAAACAGTCTAAAACCCATTTCAAACAAGCCAAACTCACGGAAAAAGCGCCCGAATTTTCCAAATTACACTCCGAGAATATCGCTGAATTTATGCTATTTGAAAGCGAAAAAGAGACACTCCGAGAAAACTCCCGGATTTTTGCTCCATCCAGAAAAGCCCTGGCAAACACAAAAACGGGAGACTTCAGCCTCCCGTCTACCTACACATAACCATAAAAAATGCCGGTGAAACTTGTCACCGGCACCGCTGTACTGTCAATGAAGAATGAAGAAGACGAGTTCTTTCATCAACTCCCCCACCCCCGTATTCGGATTGTCCACGCCCTTGCTCTTAGCATCCGTCTCACGTATCTTATCTATAATCTGCATCACCTTATACCCGGAATAATTGCGCATGCCCTGTACATAGTCGCGCACTGCCCAGGTACCCCTCAAATCGAGAAACTTTGCCAACTCAGCCTCGTTCTGTTTGTTCGGTGCATAGTATGCTAACATGAGTGTCTGGAAGTAAGAAAAGAGAAGTGGCAGCAATACGAACGCCGATCCGCTTTTCGGATTTTTGTCAAAATATTGGATAATCTGATTTGCCTTGAAAACATCCTTTGCGATGATGGCATTCTTCAGTTCAAAGGCATTGAAGTCTTTGCTGACACCTATCTCCCGCTCCACTATGTCGGGAGTTACCCTACGGTCGTTCTCCGGAAGTGAGAGAAGCAACTTGTCCAGTTCCGAGGCCAACCGGTGAAGATCAGCACCCACATGCTCGGCAACCATTTGGGACGCCTTCGGCTCGATGGTCCCCTTGCGGGTCTTCATGTACGACTCGATGAAAGCAGGCAACTGGTAGTCGCGAAGTTTCTTGCTTTCCAACACCACCCCCACCTGCTCAACCTTGGGTATAAACTTTTTTCGGCGGTCAATACTCCCGTTTTTGTGAGCAATGACAAGGATGGTTGATTTTACGGGATTTTCGCAGTACTTCTCGATCGCATCAAAATTCCGCAAATTCTGAGCCTCTTTCACTATCACCACCCTGTGCTCCGCCATCATCGGATAGCCCTTGCACTGGTCTACCACCTGAGCCGCCGTTGTCTCCGCCCCGAACAGCACCACCTGGTTGAAGTCGCGCTCTTCTGGTTTCAGCACCTCCTCCATCAGACAGTCGCACACCTTATCTATATAATACGACTCGTCGCCCATCAGCACATAGACTGGTGCAAACTTTCTGCCTTTGAGGCTTTTCATTACCTCACTATAAGTTGTCGTTGTTTTTTTTTCCGCCATCAGAATATTTTTTGTACTTTTGTACCGCAAAGTTAACACAAAAAAACGTCTTGAAAAAGAAACTGACGAAAAATAACACTCTAAAAAAGCACACCCCTCGCCCTATATGATACAGCTCAACCTCCCTTCCTTCGACATCAAGCTGCGCGGCACCAAGGAAGCTCCGCAGATATTCGACATTCTGCGCCGCCGCTACGTGGCACTCACCCCAGAGGAATGGGTGCGCCAGCATTTCATCCATTTCCTTACTGAGCACAGACATTTCCCGACATCACTATTGGCCAACGAAGTGCAGCTGAAGGTGGCGGGGAAAACACTTCGCGCCGACACCATTCTTTACAACAAGCAACAGCAACCGGTCATGATCGTGGAATACAAGGCACCGAACATAGCCATCACCCAAAAAGTATTCGACCAAATTACAGCATACAACATGCTGCTCCACGTAGACTACCTCGTGGTAAGCAACGGTCTGCAGCACTACGCTTTCCGCATAGATTCCGACAGTAAAAAATATTTACCTTTAAAGGACATTCCACCCTACGAAGAAATCTTGACAAAATAACGTCTTACCCAGCATACGTCAAGCCGAAATTTGGAGGGAAAGGAAAAATGTCGTAACTTTGCACAAGCGTATCTTTCGGACGTTTCCACAAACCTCAAAAAACGTCCCAAGAACTCATATGGAACAGGTTAAATTTTCATGTGGGAACTGGCAAAAAGATCATGTAAAAACAGACTAAAAGGACATGTGAAAACAGGCTAAAAGGTCAAGTGGAAACTGCCTAAAAGTCATACAAAAACAGGCTAAAAGGTCAAAAAGAAACGCCCCAAATACGCCCCGACGAACAACAAAGACAAACAAAACAGAACAAAGAAAATATGGCAAAATTAGTAATCAATTCCTACGAGGAATTCGCAGCTCGCTTAGGCGAGAAATTAGGAGAGTCAGAATGGTTGCAGATAGACCAAGACCGTATCAACAAGTTTGCTGATGCAACACTCGACCCACAATGGATACACGTTGACGTAGAGCGCGCCAAGGTGGAGAGCCCCTACCACAGCACCATCGCACACGGATACCTGACCCTATCGGTCCTCCCCTATCTGTGGCAGCAGATACTGGAAGTAAACAACCTGAAGATGCTGGTAAACTACGGCATGGACGAGATGCGTTTCGGCCAGCCCGTCATTACCGGTTCACGCATACGCCTGGTAGCCACGCTCCACGACATACAGAACTTGCGTGGCATCTGCAAGACCAGTATCAAGTTTAACATCGAGATAGAGGGACAGCGCAAACCGGCACTCAGCGGCATTGCCACCTTCCTTTACTATTTCAACAACTAATGCCCCCTCTTAGGGGGGATTTCATTCACCAACAACAAGACAGCACCATGGCAGCAGGAAAATGGATAGGCGGAGTCCTCGGGTTCATAACGGCAGGCCCATTGGGAGCACTCGCCGGATTTGCCCTCGGTTCACTCTTCGACCACGGACTGGATGCAGTAAACCAGTCTGAAGATTCATACGGCAACGAGAGCAAAAGCTACACAAACAGCGGATATTCAAGCGGCGGGTATTCGAGCGGTCAGTCCGAAGAAGGACAACGCAACTCGTTCATGTTCTCGCTGCTTGTCCTCGCCTCATACATCATCAAGGTTGACGGCAAGGTAATGCATTCGGAGATGGAAGTGGTACGCCGCTTCCTGCTCCAGAATTTCGGGTCGGCAGCCATGAGCCAGGGAGAGGAAGTGCTGCTGCGCCTCTTCGAACAGCAGAAACGCGTAGGATGGGATCAATACCGCAGTGTGATACAGGACAGTTGCAGGCAGATACGCAGCAACATGATGTACGAACAGCGCCTGCAATTGCTCAATTTCCTGGTCATCATAGCACAGGCCGACGGTTCTGTCCCACCAGTAGAGGAAGCTGCGCTCAAGGAAGTAGCCGTCTATATGGGACTATCGGCAGAGGACGTAGACCAGATGCTGAACCTCCGCAGCGGCGCTTCCAGCACAAGTTCACTTGACGACGCCTACCGCGTACTGGGCATTCAGCCTACAGCCACCAATGACGAGGTAAAGGCCGCCTACCGCAAGATGGCCCTAAAGCACCACCCCGACAAGGTTTCAGCCCTCGGCGAGGATGTACGCAAGGCGGCAGAGAAGAAATTCCAGGAGATAAACGATGCCAAGGACCGCATATACAAGGCACGGGGAATATAAAGAAAACAGGCTGGCACAGAGCCAGCCCGTAAAACGAGAGGGGCACGCTACTATAGCGTGCCCCTCTCGTTTTTATAAGTGTCTTTATTGTTCTATACTGTTGTCTTATGCTTCCTCCTCGCCCTTCTTGCGGATGGCGCGCTTGCGCTTTGGCTTCTCCTCCACTACGGGAGTCTCCACCTTTACACCAGCAAGTTCCGGATCGATAAGGATACGTCCGCAATACTCGCACGGAATAACCTTCTTATGCATCTTGATGTCGAGCTGACGCTGAGGCGGAATCTTGTTGAAGCAACCACCGCAGGCGTCACGCTGCACATAGACAATACCCAAACCGTTGCGGGCACCCTTACGGATGCGCTTGAAGCTGGCAAGCAGACGCGGCTCTATCTTCTTCTCCAGTTCGAGCGCCTTGTCCTTCAGACGATCTTCCTCTTCACGTGTCTCTGCCAGAATATCCTCCAGCTCGGAACGCTTTTCCACCAAACCCTTCTCGCGGTCGGCCTTCATGTCCTCGGCATGTGCCAAGTCGGCCTGTTTCTCCTGCATCTTCTGCAGGCCTTCACGTATCTTCTTCTCGCAGAGCTCTATCTCCAGCTGCTGGAACTCTATCTCCTTGCTCAGCATGTCGTACTCACGGTTGTTGCTCACCATGTCAAGCTGCTCCTGATAGCGCGCCAGACTGGCCTGTGCCTCCTGAATCTCGCCTTTCTTCTGGCTTACAGCCTTCTGGAACTGGTCGATGTCACTCTGAATGTTCTCGATACGGGTAGCAAGACCTGCTATCTCGTCCTCCAAGTCCTGCACCTCCAGGGGAAGCTCACCCCTGAGCGCACGGTTTTGGTCAATACTCGACAAGGTGGTCTGAAGCTGGTAAAGTGTCTTCAACTTCTCTTCCACCGTCAAATCTGTAGGATCTTTCTTTGCCATAATAGTATTTGTGTTGAGGCGTGTTCTGATAATTCCACGCATTGTTAAACTTCTTCTTTATAACGGGGATTGCCCACTGATGGATTAGTCCCGCATTGCTTTCTTGTCTTGTTCTTACATATAAAGTATCGGATTGGTATTAATCTCCGACACAATGCATCGAACCCCGGGGCATTTGTCCTCTATGATACTGCGGAATATCTCGCTCGTATACTGCTCGCTCTGGTAGTGGCCCACCACGCAAATCTGTATTTCTTGCTCGTGCCCGAAATATTCGTGATAGTGCATCTCGCCCGTTATGAAAGCATCGGCACCGGCACTGATGGCGGCAGGAAGCAGGAACGACCCGGCTCCTCCGCAGAGGGCGACAGTCTTGATGGGACGGCGCAACAGCTGGTTGCACTGTACACACTCCACGGCAAAACGCTTGCGGAGCATCAGTACGAGGTCATCGGCAGCTACCGGTTCGGCAAATTCGCCAATTACTCCCTCACCGCCTTTCACGCCATCGACTTCCTTCTCTCCTCCTATGAAGCGTAGGCTTTGCAAGCCCAACTTTTCCGCTATCTTGTAGTTGACACCACCCACGGCAGCATCCATATTGGTGTGCATCGCAACGATGGTAATGTCGTTCTTGACAGCCTTGCGTACGGTACGCTGCACATAGTCGGCATCCGATACGCACACCAACTTGCGGAATATGAGGGGATGGTGGCTCACGATGAGGTTACACCCCTTGGCCAAGGCTTCGTCTACCACCGCTTCGGTAACGTCAAGACACAACAATGCCCCTGACACTTCTACCGCCTCTGTCAATCCTACCTGCAGGCCGGCATTATCGTATCCTTCCTGCAGGGGCAGAGGCGCGTAATGTTCAAGGGCACTCAATACATGCTTTATTTTCACGCTCTTCTCTATGTTTTAAGCATTTGCGAAATGGAGAATATCTATTTCCCGTTAGCCGATTCTACAGCTACTGCTTCCGCAAACTCATATAATAACTGCAAAGGTAAGCATTTTCGGCCGATTGCCATATAAGCACACGCTGTATTTTAACTATTTTTACAAAAAGAACAACATGGCTTATTTGGCTGTCTGCATATTTTGAAGTAAATTTGCGCTGAAAAAGTCTTACGATGCGTGCGTATAAAGAAAAGTTTAACGATGCGTGGATTTTTTTAGAACACGCTTAAAGCAACAAACCATATGAACAACCCTACTCAGCCCTGCAATTTCACACTGCCTGCCGAATGGGCGCCCCAAAGCGGCATCATGCTTACCTGGCCTCATGCCGGAACCGACTGGAAGCCCTATCTCCGTCAGATAACCGACACCTATCTCCAGATGGCCGATGCCATTACGAGGTTTGAACATCTGTTGGTAGCCACCCCCATCAAGGAGAGCACCCATGCCATGCTTGCCGAAAGACTCAGCACGCAGCAGATGGAGCGTGTACACATCTTCGAGGTGGACAGCAACGACACGTGGGCACGCGACCACGGCCCTATCACCCTTGTATGCAAGGCGAGAAGCAGCAGTTACATGATGCCCTTCCAGTTGCTCGACTTCGGGTTTAACGGATGGGGCGAGAAGTTCGATTGGAAGAAGGACAACGCCATCAACCTGCAGCTCTACTATCAGGGAGCATTCAAGGACTGCGCCATAGAGAACCACCTGGCCTTCATCCTCGAGGGCGGAAGCATCGAAAGCGATGGACGCGGCACCGTGTTCACCACATCACAGTGCCTGCTGGCCCCGCACCGTAACCAACCGTTCTCACAAAAAGACATAGAACAGACGCTCAAGATACTGCTCCATGCCCATACTGTAGTATGGCTCGACCACGGCAACCTTGTCGGTGACGATACCGACGGGCACATCGACACCATCGTAAGACTGGCTCCACACGACACCTTATTATATGTAGGGTGTGACGACCCTAAAGACGAGCAGTACGAAGACTTCCAGTTGCTGGAGCAACAACTGCAGCAGCTTACCACCTTCGAGGGATATCCCTATCGTTTGCTGCGACTGCCCATGCCCGACGCCATCTACGACGAGGGCAACCAACTGAGCACGTCGCCCGACAGCAAGGGCGAACGTCTGCCGGCCACCTACGCCAACTTCCTCATTCTGAACAGGGCCATACTATACCCCACCTATAACCAACCGCAAAAAGACGAAGAGGCACGCAGACAACTGCAACTGGCTTTTCCCGACCGGGAAATCATAGGCATCGACGCACTTACCATCATACGCCAGCACGGAAGCATACACTGCCTCACCATGCAACTTCCGAAAGGGGTGATAAGATAAGAGTTACTGCGCTTACAACGCGCACGCGAACAAATGCGGTTGCCTTAACTTCTTTTTAGGCGGTTTCTAAAAAAAAGAGCTATCCGTCTAAAGAGAAAGTTTAACTATACGTGGATTTTTCAGGACACACGCCTTTAATATAAAACAATATGAAAACAGGAATACTACAGCTACATATTACGGCAGACATCACCGACAACAAACAGCGCCTCGCTGAAGGCATTACCAAACTGGCAAACCAGGGTGCAGAGCTCATCATACTGCAAGAACTGCACAACACACTCTACTTCTGCCAAGTGGAGGATGTGGACAACTTTGATCTGGCAGAGCCAATCCCTGGTCCGTCTACCGACTTCTACGGTCAGTTGGCAAAAAGTCTGGGGGTAGTCATCGTAACGTCCCTCTTCGAGCGGAGGGCTCCAGGACTCTACCACAACACGGCGGTAGTAATAGAAAAAGACGGAACCATAGCCGGCAAATACCGCAAGATGCACATTCCCGACGACCCCGCCTACTACGAGAAGTTCTACTTCACTCCCGGTGACCTCGGGTTCAAACCCATCAACACCTCCGTAGGCCGCCTCGGTGTACTTGTATGCTGGGACCAGTGGTATCCCGAAGCAGCCCGGCTCATGGCACTACGGGGGGCAGAAATGCTCATCTACCCCACCGCCATAGGGTACGCCACATACGACACGCCCGAGGAGCAGCAGCGCCAGCGCGAGGCATGGACCACCGTCATGCGCGGACACGCCGTAGCCAACGGCTTGCCCGTGGTGGCTGTAAACCGCGTTGGGTTCGAACCTGACCCAAGCGGTCAGACGGAAGGCATACAGTTCTGGGGCAGCAGTTTCGTAGCAGGCCCACAGGGCGAGATGCTCTACCGTGCAAGCAGCGACGAGGAGGAAAATGTCATCGTCGACATAGACACCAAGCACAGCGAAGACGTACGCCGCTGGTGGCCGTTCCTGCGCGACAGACGGATAGACCAATACGGCGACATCACTAAACGGTATATAGAAGGATAAGTAGGTGTTCAGAATTATTTGATATGGATATGCGCTTTATTTTTGTCTGTATGTTCGGGTTGAAGAGGGAGTGTAGCGGGCTACACGACCGATGAAAGCCGGGCATACAGGCAAAAAGAAAGTGCAGAGACATGTCAAAGTGTAATAGGCGCCTGCTTGCCCCATAATATATACGGATAATTTTGAACACCTACTTAACACACAAGGCGGGTTCTAAAAAGAAACGAAGAGGAATCCGCCTAAAGAAGAAATTTAACTATGCGTGGATCTTTTAGGACACGCCTTAAACACATCAAATGGAAAATCTGGAAGTGATGGTGATTCTCTTCACCATCGTCATTTTGGGATACGTCGCCTGCAAACTCGGCTACATGGGCGACAAGTTCGACAAGAAGCTCTCCTCCATCGTAGTCGACATTACCTGCCCCTTGCTGGTTCTCTCGTCTGTAATGGGCGAAGAACTGCCCGACCGCACCCTTATCCTCCCCCTTTTGGGCGTAGGATTCCTTACTTACGTGCTCCTGCTCGTGTTCGGCTTTTGGGTTCCGCGGCTCATCACCCCCAACCACGACCACCAGGGCATGATAGGCTTTGCCCTGATGTTCGCCAATGTCGGATTTATAGGCTACCCCATCGTCACTTCCATCTTCGGGCCCCAAGCCGTATTCTATGCCGCGCTGCTCAACATGCCCAACACGTTCTTTATCTTTACGGCAGGCGTAATGCTCGTCAAGGGCGAATACAGCCTCAAGCAGTTTAACCCGCGCGTACTCTTCAGTCCTGTTATGATAGGTGCATTCCTCGCGGCCGTAATCGTTATTCTCGGCATTCACACACCCGACATCATAGCACGCCCCATCACCATGGTGGGCAACATCACGGTGCCGGCCGCCCTGATGATTATCGGTTCGTCCATGGCCAAACTGCCCCTCAGGGAAATAGTAGGCTCGCCCAAGGTATATGTAGCCTCTGTGCTACGCCTTGCCGTCGTGCCGCTCTGTATCTATTTTCTGTTCATGGTGTGCGGAATACCCGAGCTCATCAACGACATCAACACCGTGGTAATAGCCATGCCGGTAGCAAGTTTCGGTACGATGTTCTGCCTCAAGTTTGGCAGAGACCCGAAACTCATGACCGAGATGACCTTCATCACGACGCTCGGCAGCATCATCACAATACCGCTCATCACCATGCTTTTCTCGTAAGTAGACTTTACACCAAAACACAAGCATGCCATAGAGCACACAACATACAGTACATAAAGCATAACATACACCATAAAACACACACTTTACAGAAATGAACATGAACCAAGAGGCCCAGACTGCCCTCAACATCATAGAGAAGACCAGTGCCAACCTGTTTCTCACTGGAAAAGCCGGCACCGGCAAGACTACCTTTCTGAAACACCTGCGCGATCTGTCGCCCAAACGCATGATTGTGCTTGCCCCCACGGGCATTGCCGCCATCAATGCCGGAGGCCAGACCATCCATTCCTTCTTCCAGTTGCCCCTCTCGCCCTACATCCCGGGCACGGCTTTTGCGACTGGCGAAAACAACCGCCGCTACAAGTTCAGCAATGCCAAGCGGAACATCATACGCACACTCGACCTGCTGGTCATTGACGAGATAAGTATGGTGCGCGGCGACCTGCTGGATGCTGTCGACGACGTGATGCGACGCTACCGTAAGCACGACCGCCCCTTCGGTGGCGTTCAACTGCTCATGATAGGCGACCTCCACCAGTTGGCTCCCGTCACCACAGGGTCTGAAGAGGGACTGCTGCGCCAATACTACGACACGCCCTATTTCTTCTCAAGCCGGGCATTACAACAGGCAGGCTACCTCACCGTCGAACTGAAAACGGTCTACCGCCAGCAGGACGACCGCTTCATCACTCTGCTCAACCAGATAAGGACCAACCAGGCTTCGGACGCTACCCTCGCCGAACTGAACACGCGTTACATCCCCAACTTCACACCGCCCAAGGAGGCTGACTACATACGTCTTACCACACATAACAGCCCGGCACAACAGATTAACGAGCACGAACTGGCGCTGCTCGACAGCAGGCAATACACCTTCCAGGCAGAGGTGGAAGGCGATTTCCCGGAGATGTCGTACCCCACCGACTACAACATGGTACTGAAGGAAGGTGCACAGATCATGTTTATCAAGAACGATCCTGATCACCGTTTCTACAACGGCATGGTAGGCGAAATCGTGAACATCGACAACGACGACATTACTGTCAGGAGCAAGGAAACACAAGAGCAGTTTGTTCTGGAAAGGGCAGAATGGACCAACTCCAAATACACCCTCAACGAGGAAAGCATGGAGATAGAGGAGGAGGTGCAAGGACGCTTTAGGCAATACCCACTCCGCCTGGCATGGGCCATCACCATACACAAGAGTCAGGGCCTTACCTTCGAACACGCCATCATCGACGCATCCCACTCCTTCACACACGGCCAGACCTATGTGGCGCTGAGCCGCTGCAAGTCGCTCGAAGGCATGGTACTGAGCGCACCTCTCTCACGCGGAGCCATCATCACCGACGGCCAGGTAGACGCATTTACACAGAACATACAGCCTCCGACACAGGAGAACCTGCAACTGTTGGAACTCGCCTATACCATACAGAACATAGACGAACTGTTCGGCTTCGCTACCATGGCCGCCTGCCACGAGCAGGTAATGCGCACCATAGCCGAGTTCTTCTCGTCAAAATACCAGAAACTCATGCAGGACTATAGGGAAAAAGGCGTTGTAATCAAGTCGCTGATGCAGGTGGCCGCCAAGTTCAAGGTGCAATATTCTGCCATGCTCACACAAAATGGTGATGCGCTGACACTCGAGGTACAAGACCGCATACACAAGGGAGCTGCCTACTTTGCCGACAAGATGGACATCTTCCAGCATCTCATAGACCTCACCAATATCAAGACAGAGAATAAAGTGGCACGCAAGCTGCTGAACGAGCGCATACAGGCTTTTGACGAGGAGGTGAAACTCAAGTCCAAACTCTTGAACTATTTCGCTGACGATAACACGTTCTCCGTAACAGAATACCTGTCACGGAAAGCACAATTCCTGCTCGGAACAGACATTGCTCCCAAGAGTAAAAACAAGAACAAAGAGAAGAAAGCCTCGAGAGAAGAATACAAGCAACCAGCCAAAGAAGCAGAAAAGGAGAAAGGAAAAGAAAAAGAGAAGGGGCCGAAGATTCCTACCCGCCAAATTTCGTACGACATGTACAGGAAAGGCATGAGCGTAGACGAGATTGCCAAGGAGCGGGGCTACGTGCCCAGTACCATCATGAGCCACCTCTTGGGATACATCGTGGACGGGCACATCGACATACGCAACTTTGTCTCTTCCGACCATGAGCAGCAGTTGCGTAAATACATAACTCTCCATCCCGACTCCCCATTCAGCGAAATACGAACAGCACTGAACGACAGTTGTTCGTACGACGAGATAAGAATCGTGGCAGACATTATGAAGAAAGAGAAAACTACCCAGCCGTAATTCGACCAGGTATCCAGCGACACCCATCCACAGAAAGGCCCACTGCTGGAGGTAGCTTACCTCGTCTTGCCTGTCCCCGTAACGTGTCCGTAACGGTCCTTGTAGGTAGTAGTGGTGGTGCTTCCGCTCTGGCGGGTAGTACTGGTACCCACAGTATGTCCATACCTGTCCTTGTACGTAGTGGTGGTACCGCCATTACGGTCAGGACTGGTAGTGCGGCTGCTGCCTGTAGAATGTCCGTACTGGTCGCGATAGTCGGTAGTCACCACGCCCGACGACGAAGTGCGGCTCTTGGCCGTACCTGTCACATGACCATACTGGTCTCTATACACGATTGTCTTCGTTCCGTCAGCACGCACAGTAGTCTCCACCTTTCCCGTAACGTGTCCATAACGGTCGCGCTGTACTTCTGTGGTCCGCGTCGTTTGCGCCTGGGCTGTTATCGCCATTAAGCCGATAAGCGGCAATAAGATTCTCCTTGCTTTCATTCTGTTCGTTGTTTTTAGTTTACCTTTCTGCTGCAAAGATAAGCTTTCACTTCCAAATTGCCAAATTTTATCCGCTTTTTTATCTAATCTCAACTTTTTATTGTATCTTTGCCACAAATATGCCATTTACAAATGCGAAGAAAAGAAGAACCGATGCAAACATACGAACGGGAAATACTGACCATCCTGGCAATGGCAGGCAACAAGGGGCTCAAGAGAGAAAAGATTGCGCGCCATGTCTATAATGCCTGCAACTCTATGTTTGCGCCTTTGGTATTCGAGGATGTTTATGCTGCCGTGTCACAATATCTTTACAAATCGAGCAAGACAGCTGGTTCGCTGGTCACCAAGGGCGGTTTCGGCATCTACAAACTGGACCGACACCAGGCTGCGGCACGTCAGCTCCATTTGTTCTACGATGAGGGAATGGCATGTGAACCCATAGCCGAACCTAATGACGCAGAACCGCAACGAAACAACAAGCCGGTACCCACAGAGGAGTCTCTCTTCCTGTTCAACGAAGAGGACGAAGTAACGGCAGAACAATAAACTGATTTTTCCGGAGAAAGAGACGGTGCTGCCTATGCTGTACAAACTTGCCTTGTCGGACTTAAAAGTGTGAGAGAAGTCTCATTGCTGTTATGAGGATAGTGCGACAAGGAAGCTTGGAATGTGGGTACGGCGAGGACGCCGTACCTTCTATGGTTACCACGCGGGCAGAAACGGAATAGCCCAAGGCAAGCTGTAATAGGTGCAGCGTCCTCGCTGCACTTATCAAATAGTAGTTGCTGCGTTACCACTACATCATAACCCATCGAATATTGGCTGATGTGCAGCGAGGACGCTGCACACTACTACGGCTGCCTATTCGTTGCCGGAGAACTGCTTGATACGTTGCTCTTCAGACAACTTACATATCAGCAGCGTGTCGTTTTCCTCGGCAATGATGTAACCGTCCAGGCCCTGCACCACCACCTTGCGTTCACGTAGCGTGTGCACAATGTTGTTCTTGGAGTCTATCATCTGAATGTCGTTGCCTATCAAAGCATTGCCATAGAGGTCTTTCTTGCTCTGCACCATAAGACTTCCCCATGTACCCAAGTCGCTCCATCCGAAGTCGGCGGGGAATACGAATATCTCTTCTGCCTTCTCCATGATGGCATAGTCTACCGAAATGCTCTCACACTCCGGGTAGCGCAAGTCTATCTGCTCCTGCTCCTGCGGCGTGCCATAGACAGGACGCAGACTCTCGAATATCTTTGCTATGGCTGGCTGGTATATGCGGAAGGCATTGATGATGGTCGTGGCACTCATGACAAAGATGCCTGCATTCCAGAAGAAGTTCTTGTCGCTGATGTATTGCATTGCCGTCTGCAGATCCGGCTTCTCACGGAACTTGTCCACACGGAATATCTCCTTGTTGCGTGCCGACGGCGTACGCAGGTCGCCCTGTATGTAGCCATAACCAGTCTCCGGGCGTGTAGGTTTCATGCCTAAGGTAACGATGCTGTCCGTTTCGCCCGTAAACTTGAGGGCAGATTTTATGACGCGCCTAAACTCGCTGTTGTCTGTCACAATATGGTCTGAAGGCGAAACCACGATGTTTGCCTTTACATCCTTGCTCTTGATACGCCAACTCACATAGGCAATACAGGGGGCTGTATTTCTGCGGCACGGCTCCTGCAGGATGTTCTCCATAGGAATTTCCGGCAACTGCTCGTGTACAAGAGCGGCATATTTTCTGTTGGTCACCACCCACACGTTCTTCGGATCGCACACCCCTTCAAACCTGTCGAAGGTAAGTTGCAACAAGGAACGCCCCATACCGAGAACGTCTATAAACTGTTTGGGTTTTTCTACAGTACTCATAGGCCAGAAGCGACTTCCCACTCCGCCTGCCATAATTACCAGATGGTTGTTTTTGTAACCCATGTTTCTTTTTCTTTTATGTGAATGTTCTGCAAAGTTAGCAAAAAAGCGTTATAAGACAAAGGGAGAACGGAAAAATATTCCGCTCTCCCTTTTATTTTAACAGTTACGAGATTGCTTGCAACCATTACGATATTACTTGTTCACGACCTGTGCCAGTTCTTTTTTCCAGCTTTCGTATGCCTCTCTGTAGGCATCCTTGTTGGCCACATCCGGCTCTATGACAGCCAGTTTCTTGAGCGAAGCGAATGCCTCGTTGTGGTCTTTGTAGATGCCTGCACCAATACCTGCACCCTTGGCTGCACCTGCCGAACCGTCGGTTTCGTACAGTTCGATGGTTGCACCGCTCACGCCAGCCAGCGTATCGCGGAACAGCGGACTGAGGAACATGTTTGCCTTTCCGGCATGTATCTTCTGTATGTCCATTCCCATCTGCTGCATGATTTCCATACCGTAGCAGAAACTGAACACGATACCCTCCTGGGCTGCACGCACGATGTGTGCACGGTTATGCTTGTTGAAGTTAACCCCGTGCACGGAGCATCCCACCTCCTTGTTCTCGAGCACGCGCTCAGCACCGTTACCGAAGGGGATAATCTTCACGCCGTCACTGCCTATGGGCACACTGGCGGCGAGGTCGTTCATGTCGGCGTAGCTTACGTCGGGCGTAATGTTACGATGAACCCATGCGTTGAGGATTCCCGTACCGTTGATGCAAAGCAATACGCCGAGGCGGTCAAGCTCCGTAGTATAGTTGGCATGTGCGAACGTGTTGACACGGCTCTGCGGGTCGTAGTTCACATCGCCCAACACACCGTATACCACGCCCGACGTACCTGCCGTACTGGCTATCTCGCCCGGGTTGAACACATTCAGACTTACCGCATTGTTGGGCTGGTCGCCGGCACGGTAAGAAATAGGAGTACCCTCCTTCAGTCCCAGTTCGTCGGCAGCAGCTTTCGACACCACGCTCTGTACCGAGAATGTAGGTACCACGTCAGCTATCATACTTGCGTCGAAACCGAAATAGTTGAGCAGGAACTGGGCAGGTTTCTTCTCCTTGAAGTCCCACATCATACCCTCCGACAGACCGCTGATAGTGGTCTTTACCTCTCCAGATAGTTTCATGGCGAGATAGTCGCCCGGAAGCATTATCTTGTCTATTCTGTCGAACAGCTCGGGTTCGTTGTCCTTGACCCATGCCAGTTTGGAGGCAGTGAAATTACCGGGCGAGTTGAGCAGACTGCGCAGGCAGAGGTCTTCGCCCAAATCGTGGAAAGCCTTGTCGCCATAAGGTACGGCACGCGAGTCGCACCAGATGATACTGGGGCGCAACACCTTCTGTTCCTTGTCTACACACACCAGACCGTGCATCTGGTACGAGATACCGATTGCCAGGATGTCTTCGCCCTTGGCACCCGTCTCGGCCATGATTTTGCGGAGCGACAACTTGGCATTGTCCCACCACATCTGCGGATCCTGTTCAGCCCATCCTGCCTTTACAGCCATAATGGGTGCTTCGTGGTCGGGATAGAAAGCAGAGGCAGCTATCTCGCCACTGTCCACATCGGTCAGCGATGCCTTTACCGAACTGGAGCCGACGTCAAATCCTAATAAATATCTTCTTGCCATAGTTATAGATAATATGTTTTAAGTTATACCTTATATATATAATACGCACATGCTGCGTATTCCCCTAACAGAAAAAACGCCCTACCTCTTCGTTCCCTTCAGAAAACGCCTTACGGCAAAGACGATATAGACCGCCAGCAGCACATACCCCACATAGTAGAGCGTAAGCACGCTGAACACGATGTAGTCGACTGCACAGACGGCAGCCAAACCTCCGAGATAGAGCACCGTTTCGCCCAGCGCCAGCCTGTGCTTCACCTCGTCTACGGCGGCAATGGCAAGGATGAGTATCGCCCATACGGAAGCGAGGAAGAATCCCAGCACACGCGGCACGGCAAAGGGATTGAGCGTGGGATGGAAATAGAAGTGGCGCCATATTTCGGGCATAAAAGCCTGTATGGTGGCATAAAAGGCTGCGGAGAGCGACACCATCAGCGCCAATGCCATGGGGTAAGGGGAGTCGATGTCGTGGAAGTGGACGATATGCGCATTGCTGTGGGACACTTTCCTTACGAGGTACGCCACGGCTATAAGCACGATGATCACCATGAAGATAAGCAGGTGAACGTTACTGAACACCAGGATAAACTGCGAGATGGGGTCGTCTGGCACCACCTTAGGCAGCAGATTCGTCTCGTGTACCCATCCGAAGCCTCCCTCCTCCGTGGCGAGCTGCACCCATACGGAGTCGTGCCTGTCTTGTGGCACGATGCGTATGTCGCTCACCACGAGCAGACAGTTGCGGTAAACGGCAAAGGAATCGGTAACAAGTCCGTTTACCCGCTCCTCGGGCTGCTGGCGCATGAGCATGAGCGAGTCGGCAGACACCACAAAGTTGTACTTGTTGGTGTAATGGTGGGTGGAGGAAAAGGAGATGGAGTCGAGCTGACGGTCGCTGTACTCCACCAGTGCCGCATGCTGCTGGCGCGCCCCATGCCTGTGGTAGCAACCGCCCAACAGCAGCAACAGTGCCATCATGCCGCACCAATATATTATATATAGGCGAGTCCTAAATATTCCACGCATAGTACTGGTCTTAAAATAACTTGGTAATTTTCTAAGGTCAAGAATTAGAGAATTGAAGAATTTTTCTTTTCTCTGAATTCGTAAGAATTCCAGAACCTTCGGCTTGACAGGGTGTCGCTTCGCTTGCCCTGGGCTATGTGCAGGTTGCCCTTTCAGGGCGCACGATAGCCATAGGATGTACAGTGCCCTCGCTGCACCATCTTCATGCATAGAGGAAACTGTAGTAGGTGTAGCGTCCTCGCTACACACCACAAATATTCATTGGGCTATGATGCAGCGAGGACGCTGCAACTACTACAGCTTGCCTTGGGCTATGCGCTCGTAGGGGCTTACCTTTCCGCTATGCGCCGGTGACCGTTGGTTCTGGGCGTGCTGTTTTTTGCCTGCCCTACACACCATAAACATTCATCTGGCAGGTGTTGCACGCAAACTCCAAGCGGAAGCGCCTTCCGTCCGGTAAAGCCAAAAAGAGCGGTTCGCGCCATGAGGGGCGTTTGCCGCCCCGTTTTACGCAGTAGCCCAACGAATAGCGCAGGCAGTGTCGGCATTGCATCAGCAGTTTTTCCTTGTCACGGGAGTCGTGCCTTGCCTCCTCTTTCGCCCGGGTGTCCATACCCAGCTCGAAGGCCCAGGGGGCATGGAGCATCCCGTGTGCCGCATAGAATGATTTGGCCTGCCGGTTGGCGATATTGTACAGGTAGCCAAACCGCTGGTATTCCGGTTGCCAACCGTCGCGCGGCACATCTGCATCCTGCAAATCGCGGTCGGCACGTGTGGCACATGTGTCCTCACAAATGACCTGCTGCAACTGCTCCACCAACTGGCGGCGCAGGTCTGCCAGCATACTGCTGGGCACGAAACAGCGTGCAGCCTCGTCGTCCACCCTTACCTCGCGGCACACAAAGGGCGTATTGCCCATTTTGGCGAACTGGCGCACGATGTTCTCCTGTTGCGGGGTGCGTGCCTCCTGGTGCTCCATATCGATGCGGGCACTTGCCACCTGTTCGCCAGAGCCGTCGCAACAGCTTGCTTCCGCCTCGAAACCGCCGTCCACCTTGTGAAATTCCACCACTACGGGTATCTTTCGCTCGGCGGTATTGCCGGCAAGCATTTTGCCGAACACCTCGTCGTTGTTACGGTACAGGGCAAGTCCCGGTCGCAGGTGTTGCGGCATCTTGAGGGGGAAGAGCCTATTACCCTCGGCACGGTTCACACGGAATCCCTCCAGTTCGCGCCGGTCGTTCAGGAAGCACAGGCCGTCGCCGTTGGCAAAGTTTGCCGTCCCTGCCACATTGAAGCTGTTGCCCCTAATCTCCTTCACCTGCCCCACATACTCGCCGATGGCTTTCGGCGTGTCAAAACTTGCGATGTCCGGTTGCCTACCGTCGAGGAAGTAGTGGGTAAATCCACGGTTGAAAGTCTTCTTCAGGTTGGGTTCGAATCCATAGGTTACCTTGCCGCGCGAAGCCCTGCGATATTCGTCGGGACGGCGCGCCACTATCTGGTTCAGCTTCTGGCTGTACGCCGCCACTACGTTCTTCACATAGTCCACGTCCTTGAGGCGTCCCTCTATCTTGAACGAGCAGGCACCGGCATCAGCCAAGTCTTCGAGGCGGTCTATCTGGCACAGGTCTTTCAGCGACAGCAGGTGGCGCTGGTGCTCTATCTCGTGGCCGTCGGCATCGAGCAGGTCAAACTTCAGGCGGCAGAACTGTGCACACTCGCCCCTGTTGGCAGAACGTGAAAAGCAGTACTGCGAAGCATAGCACACGCCCGAGTAACTGACGCACAATGCTCCGTGCACAAACACCTCCAGGTCCATATCGGGCACGGCGTCGTGTATGGTCTTTATCTCCTGCAGACTGAGTTCGCGCGCCAGGACGGCACGGTCGAATCCCAATGTCTGCAACCATCTTACCTTTTCCGCACTGCGCGTGTCACACTGCGTGCTGGCGTGCAGTTCGCCGGGCCAACGGTTTTCTCCTTCCCGGAGCTTAGCCAGCACGCCCATGTCCTGCAGCAGCAAGGCATCGACGCCTGCCTGGCGCAAGCGTTCTGTCATGCGGACTGTATCCTCCAGTTCCGAGTCGTAGACGATGGTGTTCACCGTTACGTGCACCCTGGCACCGTAGCGATGCGCATAGTCGCACAACTGGCGTATGTCTTCGTACGAGTTTCCTGCTGCAGCACGTGCCCCGAAACGGGGTGCGCCTATATAGACGGCATCGGCTCCGTGGCTTATCGCCGCCATTCCACACTCCAGGTTCTTGGCCGGTGCCAACAGTTCCAGTGTTCTCATTTCTTTTGTATACTCTACTTCCGTAAGTTATGGTAAAACAGTGTCTATTTTAGGAGGATGCGCTCATAGGAGGGCGCTTTCCCCCTTACTTGATGTCCTCTATGTTGTAGGGCGTTTCCTGGTACACGTAATAGTTTATCCAGTTGCTATAAAAGAGGTTGGCGTGAGCACGCCACGTTACCAGCGGCTGCTTAGAAGGGTCATCGTCCAGATAATAGTTCTTGGGCAGGTCCACGTCGTCGCGCTTACCCACATCGCGCCTGTACTCCCTATCCAGCGTGTCGGGAGCATACTCCAGGTGCCCGGTAACGAAGAACTCCCTTCCTCCACGCGCCATTACGATGCTCACACCGCTCTCCTCCGACTCGGCGATAATGTCCAGTCCCTCCACCTTTTCTATATCCTCGCGCCTTACCTCCGTATGGCGGCTGTGGGGCATGGCAAAACGGTCGTCGAAACCACGGAAGATGGGCTGCGCCGCATCGAGGGGATGCTGACTGAAAATGCCGAACATCTTCTTCTGCAGCGGATACTTGGGCACACCATAGAAATGGTACAGTCCTGCCTGTGCACCCCAGCAGATATAGAGCGTAGAGGTAACATGCGTGCGTGCCCAGTCGAAAATCTCGGTTATCTCGGGCCAGTACTCCACGTCTTCATAGTTCATCGTCTCTATAGGCGCGCCGGTCACTATCATGCCGTCAAACTTCTGGCGGGAGAGCTCGGCAAAGGTCTTGTAGAACATCTTCATGTGCTCTATGGGCGTATTCTTCGGCGTGTGGCTCTTCAGTTTCATGAAGTACACCTCCAGCTGCAGCGGCGTATTGGAGAGCAGCCGTACCAGGTCGGTCTCCGTAGTAACCTTCAGCGGCATGAGGTTGAGTATCACTAACTTCAGCGGACGGATTTCCTGGCTGTGCGCCCTACTCTCGTCCATGACAAAAATATTTTCGTGCTTCAGCAGTTCTATTGCTGGCAACTTATCTGGCAATCTTAATGGCATAGTTTGTATTTTTTCGACTGCAAAATTACACAATTCCAACGAGATAATGAAACATCACGCCAAACTTTTCCCTTCGTCCTCCCTTTCTTAGTACTGGTCTAAATTTTATAAGGTCAAGAATTGGAGAATTGAAGAATTATTCTTCTATCGGAATGAGTAAGAATTTCAAGACCTATGGCTTGACCTGTCAAGCCTTCCCGTAATTCTATCTTTTCAAGACATTAGGAAAATTCTTTAATTCTCCAATTCTTGACCTATAATATTAAAAACTTAACCTTACTTATTTTTATCGTTTCTTCGGGGGGAAAGCTCTGTTACTGCATAATGTTCCGACAAGCGTTCCATCAGCCACTTCATCCTTACCCCCCATGTTCCTTTTTCTTCCGCCACCCTGCGGTTTCTGTCCACCAGCGCCTGATAGTCTCCGATGTGTTCCAGCACGTCGAGGATCTGGTCTGTCGCCGCCATGTCGTCCCGCAGTTCGATGACGGGATTGTAACCTATGAAGTCAACGAGCTCCTGCGGCGCGTGCCCCACCATCACCATACGCGAGAACATACACTCCCAGTAGCGCTGTGTCAGCGTCTCCACTCCCCCCGCCACGTCCGGGTCGGTCATACTACGGGGCAAGGCTATCGTCACCTTGGCTTCACCCATGGCGCGATACAGTTGTTCGTTGGTATAGATAAACTTGCCGTTCTGTCGGGTACACACATGGCTCAGGCTGTCCGCCTGCTTCATTTTTGAGAAGTCAACCACCCTGGTGTTCGACCTACCGAACTCCAGCAGGTCAATCGTTCGGTCTTCCAGAGGTTTCCCTTTTTGGTAGACGGCACCGTCCACAGCCTCAGCACACCATACGATGTCCATGTCGGGGAACACCCTGCGCATCCGTTCCGCCACCTGTCTCGACGAGAACACGGCGGTCTGCACCTTATGCTTGCGCAGCCATTCGCACGTCTTGTCGAAATAACAGGGCCAACAGTCCCATACCATGGGCACTATCTCGTACCTCGTGTAGTCGGGGAACGTGTCGAAGGAGATCGATACCGGCTCCACGAACCGCAGCCTCGCCTCCTTTTTGCTCCTCCATAGCGACGGCAGTTCCCAACGGAAGGCAGCCCCGTGCAACAGTCTCGGCGGATACCGTCCCTCCAGGGTCATTCCCCCGTTCCCCTTCCACGCCTCGAACGGCGCCATCTTGAAGTTGAGGAACCCCGGATGAACATAAGGGGCTACCGCCCTCAATGGTTTTCTATACTTGTTCATCGTTGTTTTTCAATTAGTAGGTGCAGCGTCCTCGCTGCACACCCATCCTTTTCGTTATGACGCGAGGACGCGCCATGCTACTATATCAGCCTCCTCGCCGCAAACGCTGCACCCCCTATGGTTGCCCCCGCACGCCCTGAACCAACGGTCACCGGCGCGTAGCGGAAAGGTAAAGGGCAGAAGCACATAGCCCAGGGCAAGCGAAGCGGCACCCTGGGTTTAGTTAGACCACAATCACTCTCGCCCTGTAAGGGCAAAAGCGTAATTTATATAATTTTGCTCTGCATAAACGCCTGTATTACACCGAAATAAGGTTGGGGACATTAACGCTTTTGCCCTTTCAGGGCGTACGTAACCCACATCAACTTATTACCCAGGGTGCCGCTTCGCTTGCCCTGGGCTATGCGCAGGTTGCCCTTTACCTTT
>CAVCGV010000042.1:0-23134 GCA_963601815.1 bacterium | reverse complement strand
GATGAAGTAGTACTTCGTTGCCTGATGAAGTAGTACTTCGTTGCCTGATGAAGTAGTACTTCGTTGCCCAACGAAGTACTACTTCACCAAACGGCACAAAAAAGTATCTTAGTAATTTGTAAAAAAAACCCCGGCTCTTCTTGTTGAAGAACCGGGGATATATCTGTGTAGCACCCCTTACGGAATGCTATTGCAAAACATCTGAATGTTTGCTGGGAAAGCCTTATGCCTTACCCTCCATCTGAGCCTTGAGCTTAGCAAGAGCGTCGATGTCACCGAGAGAAGTACCAGGAGTTACGTTGGTAACAGAAGCAGTCTCGCTGCTCTTGCGTGCACCACCGTTGTTGTGCTTGCGTGGAGCTGCAGGCTTAACGTCGTCCTTGCCCTCCTCGAATGTACGAGAGTGAGAGAGGATGATACGCTTTGTCTCCTTAACGAACTCGATTACCTTGAAGTCAAGCTCCTCGCCCTTCTTGGCCTGTGAGCCATCCTCCTTAACGAGGTGCTTAGGAGTAGCGAAGCCCTCACCGCCCTCAGCGAGCGTGATGACAGCACCCTTGTCCATCAACTCGGTGATGGTACCCTTGTGTACTGAGCCAGGAGTATAGATAGCCTCGTACTCATCCCAAGGATTCTTCTCCAACTGCTTGTGGCCGAGGCTCAAGCGACGGTTCTCCTTGTCAATTTCGAGAACTACTACATCGATAGGAGCACCAGCTGTGGTGAACTCTGAAGGATGCTTAACCTTCTTGGTCCAAGAGAGGTCTGAGATATGGATAAGACCGTCAACACCCTCTTCGAGCTCTACGAAGATACCGAAGTTAGTGAAGTTGCGAACCTTAGCTGTGTGCTTGCTGCCTACAGGATACTTAACCTCGATGGTCTCCCATGGGTCTTCCTTGAGCTGCTTGATACCGAGGCTCATCTTACGCTCAGCGCGGTCGAGTGTCAGGATGACAGCCTCTACCTCGTCGCCCACCTTCATGAAGTCCTGAGCAGAACGCAAGTGCTGGCTCCAAGACATCTCAGAAACGTGGATAAGACCCTCTACACCAGCTGCAATCTCTACGAATGCACCATAGTCGGCCATAACGACAACCTTACCCTTCACGTGGTCGCCCACCTTGAGGTCAGCGTCGAGAGCATCCCATGGGTGTGGAGTAAGCTGCTTCAGACCGAGAGCGATACGCTTCTTCTCCTCATCGAAGTCGAGGATAACGACATTGATCTTCTGGTCGAGAGCAACAACCTCGTGAGGATCGCTTACGCGGCCCCAAGAGAGGTCTGTGATGTGGATGAGACCGTCAACACCACCGAGGTCAACGAATACACCGTAAGAAGTGATGTTCTTGACAGTACCCTCGAGGATCTGACCCTTTTCGAGCTTGCTGATGATCTCCTTACGCTGCTGCTCCAACTCCTGCTCGATGAGAGCCTTGTGAGAAACAACAACATTGCGGAACTCCTGGTTGATCTTGACAACCTTGAACTCCATTGTCTTGCCTACGAATACGTCGTAGTCGCGTATAGGGTGAACGTCGATCTGGCTGCCTGGCAAGAAAGCCTCGATACCGAAAACGTCAACGATCATACCGCCCTTAGTGCGGCACTTGATGTAACCCTGAATAACTTCCTCGTTGTCGAGGGCTGCATTGACACGCTCCCAAGACTTGCTGAGGCGAGCCTTCTTGTGGGAGAGCACGAGCTGACCCTTGGCATCCTCCTGGTTTTCTACGTAAACCTCAACCTTGTCGCCTACCTGCAGGTCTGGGTTGTAACGGAACTCGGAAGCGGGGATGATACCGTCGCTCTTGTAACCGATGTTCACGATTACTTCCTTCTTGTCGGCAGCGATAACGGTACCTTCTACTACCTGGTGCTCGCTTACCTTGTTGAGTGTTTCGTCATACGCCTTCTCGAGGTCGTCCTTGCTGACGTTTGCGCTTGCGCCATTCTCAAACTCGTCCCAATTGAAGTCGTCCAATGGCTTTACGTTCTTTAAATCTGACATAAAAAATTGTTAATTAAATGAATTAATAAAGTTAGACTTTATGTGATGTTATATAAATCGGGCGCAAAATTACTCATTTTCCGAGAATTAGAACTATCTTGCGCCCGATAAAGCGTTTTAGTTATATTTTTTTAACTATATTCGATAGAGTTAGTAACTGTGAATTCAACAAGCAAGTGCAAATTTACGACATTTTTTCGATAAGTAACGTGTAAAAAATAACTTGAGCATTTTTTTTGATTCGCGAAATGTGCCAACGACGGGCTGAACCAACGGTCACCGGCGTGCAGGACAAATCTGCTCAAGTTATTTTTTACACATTACTTACCAACTTATTTTTAATCGGTGCTTAGTTCTTGAAACTATGGATAGGTGCAGGAATGCGGCCAGTACGGTTGACGAAGTCGGCACAACTGAACGTATTGACCGGCATGATGGGAGCATGGCCGAGCAGTCCGCCAAAGTCGACATTGTCCCCTACTCCCTTACCTATAACAGGAATGACACGCACGGCCGTCGTCTTCTGGTTGACCATACCGATGGCAGCCTCGTCGGCAATGACACCCGCAATGGTAGTGGCAGGCGTATCGCCGGGAATGGCAATCATATCGAGACCTACAGAGCAGACGCACGTCATGGCTTCCAGTTTCTCGATGGTCAGGGCGCCAGCCTCCACAGCATCGATCATACCCTGGTCTTCGCTGACAGGAATGAAAGCGCCGCTCAAGCCTCCTACATAGGAAGAAGCCATGATACCGCCCTTCTTCACCTGATCGTTGAGCAACGCCAGGGCTGCCGTAGTACCGGGAGCACCCGCATGCTCAAGACCTATCTCGCGCAGAATGTCAGCCACACTGTCGCCAATGGCAGGCGTGGGAGCCAACGAGAGGTCGATAATACCGAAAGGAACCCCCAGTCTGCGCGAAGCCTCCTTGGCAACAAGCTGTCCCACACGGGTAATCTTGAACGCCGTACGCTTGATGGTTTCGCAGAGCACCTCAAAGCTCTCGCCTCGCACACTCTCCAAGGCATACTTTACCACACCGGGACCACTGACACCGACACTCACCACGGCATCCGCCTCGCTCACACCATGAAAGGCGCCAGCCATAAACGGGTTGTCGTCGGGAGCATTGCAGAGTACCACCAACTTGGCACAACCGATGGAGCCTTTGTCGCGTGTAGCCTCAGCCGTGTCGCGCACTATCTCGCCCATCAGTCTTACTGCATCCATATTGATACCGGTCTTGGTAGACCCTACATTGATGGAGCTGCAGATGAAGTCGGTCTGCGCCAATGCCTGGGGAATGGAGCGGATAAGCAGTTCGTCGCTGTTGCTCATGCCCTTCGACACGACAGCCGAATAACCGCCGAGGAAGTTGACTCCCAACTCCTTGGCACAACGGTCGAGCGTCTTTGCCACCTTGACATAGTCGTCGGTGGTACGGCACGCCGAACCGCCCACGAGCGCTATCGGCGTAACGGCGATACGCTTGTTGACGATGGGCACGCCAAACTCCTTGGAGATGTCCTCGCCCGTCTTTACCAGGTTCTTGGCAAGGCGCGTTATCTTGTTGTAAATATTATCGCAGAGCACATCCACCTCCGTTGCCGCACAGTCGAGCAGGTTAATGCCCATGGTAATGGTACGCACATCGAAGTTCTCTTGCTCTATCATCTTGTTGGTCTCGATGACCTCGTTGATGTTGATCATGTCTTTCGCATTAATGGTTCTTCACTCAGTATTATCAGGATTCGGCATGACGCACCGCTCTAAATGCGGTGCATCATGTCGAAGATTTCCTCACGCTGGCACTTTATCTGTACCCCCATTTCCTTGCCGATGGCGACAAGCTCGTCGGACACAGCATCGAACGCCTTGTTCATTTTGCCCATGTCGACAATCATCATCATGTTGAAATAATCCTGCACGATGGTTTGGGAGATGTCAAGGATATTGATGCCGTTGTCCGCCAGATACGTGCACACCTTGGCAATGATGCCGACAGTGTCCTTGCCCACTACTGTAATAATCGTCCTGTTCATAACGCGTTATATATATAATAATGTGTATGGGTATTGTTACTTCTTGTTCTTGAGTTTCTCCACATAGGCATCGATAACCGCTACGGCTGTGACATTGACGATGTCCTGCACACTGCTTTCGGAATCGGTAAAGTGGATAGGCTTGTTCAGACCCATCTGGATGGGGCCGATAATCTCAGCCTCAGGACTGAGAGCCTGCAGGAGTTTGTACGAACTGTTGGCGCTGCTCAGGTTAGGGAACACGAGTGTGTTCACGTCCTTACCCTTGAGGCGTGAGAAAGGATATTTCT
Source organism: bacterium (assembly GCA_963601815.1). Lineage (GTDB taxonomy): Bacteria > Bacteroidota > Bacteroidia > Bacteroidales > Bacteroidaceae > Prevotella. The sequence goes on along the minus strand of CAVCGV010000042.1, from coordinate 18,787 downwards.
CGTCGCGCAACCCCTTGTTGAGGGCATAGTTCACCTGCATCTCACCGTCGATGGCGAGGTCGGGGTAAGCCTTCTGCATCTCTGCCACGGCCTTTCTCACCTTGACCGGCGAACCGACTGTATCGGTACCGAAGTTGGAGTAGCTGAGCATGGCGATGACGGGTTCGTCATTGAAGAACTTGACCGTGCTTGCCGAGAGGCGGGCCACATCGGTAAGCACATACTCGTCCGGATGGCGGTTGATGAGCGTATCGGCGATGTAGTAGATGCCCTTCTGGGTGTTGAGTATGTGCATGGCACCAAAGGTACTGTATCCCTCACGGATGCCTATCACGTCCTTGGCCACCTTGATGGTATTGGAGTACTTGGTGTAAAGGCCGGTAATGAAGGCATCGGCGTCGCCCACCTCTACCATAGACATACCGAAGTAGTTGCGCTCGTACATCTTGTCGTAAGCCTCCTCGAAGGTATAACCCTCACGGGCACGTTTCTCTGCCAAGTGCTTGGCAAATGTGGCACGACGGCCCTGCTCGTTGTCAGCGCGCATATCGACAATCTCGATGCCCTCCAAGTCAAGTTTCAGACGTGAAGCGACACGCTTCAGACGGTCGGGGTTGCCCAACAGGATAGGCTGGCAGATACCCTCGGCCTTGGCCTGTACGGCAGCCTTAAGCATAGTGGGGTTGCCACCCTCGGCAAACACTACGCGCTGCGGATGCAGACGTGCCGTATCGTGCAACTTACGGGTAAGTTTGGTTTCCTGTCCGAGCATCTGGCGCAGACGCTGCTTGTATGCCTCCCAGTCGGTAATGGGGGTACGAGCCACACCGCTGTCCATGGCAGCCTTGGCGATGGCAGCAGACACCTCCGTAATGAGTCGGGGGTCTACAGGTTTCGGTATGAAATATTTAGGACCGAACGTAAGGTCGTTGACATGGTAGACATCGTTTACCACATCAGGAACAGGCTGCTTGGCCAGGTCGGCTATGGCGTGTACGGCAGCCATCTTCATCTCTTCGTTGATGGCACGTGCGTGAACATCAAGAGCACCGCGGAAGATATAAGGGAAGCCTATAACATTGTTAATCTGGTTGGGATAGTCGGAACGGCCCGTAGACATCAAGACGTCGGGACGGCTCGCCATGGCATCCTCGTAGCTGATTTCCGGTACGGGGTTGGCGAGGGCAAAGACGATAGGATTCTCGTTCATCGAGCGCAACATATCCTGCGAAAGGACGTTGCCCTTGCTCAGACCCACAAACACGTCAGCACCCTTGATGGCCTCTTCGAGCGTATGCACATCGCGGCGGTCGGTGGCAAAGAGTTTCTTCTGCTCGGTAAGGTTCTCACGGTCGGAAGTGATGACACCCTTGGAGTCGAGCATCACGATGTTCTCCACCTTGGCACCCAGAGCCACATAGAGTTTGGTACAACTGATGGCTGCCGCACCGGCACCGTTAACCACAATCTTCACGTCACCGATATTCTTGCCTGCCACCTCGAGGGCATTCTTCAGTCCGGCAGCAGAGATGATGGCCGTACCGTGCTGGTCGTCGTGCATTACAGGGATATCGAGTGTACGCTTGAGGCGCTCCTCTATATAGAAACATTCAGGAGCCTTGATGTCCTCCAGGTTGATACCACCGAACGTAGGAGCAATCTTCTCCACTGCCTCGCAGAACTTCTCGGGATCCTTCTCGGCTATCTCGATATCGAAGACATCTATGCCACCGTAAATCTTGAAGAGCAGTCCCTTGCCTTCCATGACGGGTTTGCCGCTCATGGCACCGATGTCGCCCAGTCCGAGCACGGCTGTACCATTGCTGATAACTGCCACCAGGTTACCCTTGTCCGTATACTTGTACACTTCGTCGGGGTTCTGCTGAATCTCGAGACAGGGATACGCCACGCCCGGTGAGTAAGCCAGACTAAGGTCGGTTTGGGTGTGATAGGGCTTGGTAGGTTTTACCTCGATCTTTCCTGGACGGACATTCTCGTGGTATGCGAGAGCCGCCTCCTTAGTAATTTTTGCCATAGTTATGTTGCGGTTTAAGTTTGACTCATGTATGTTTGGCACATTTTTATGCACATTCACGCATCGTTTGTGCAAAGGTACGAAAAAACTATTTAACGAAGATAGGTTTTTTCGTTTTTTTTCGTAACTTTGCAAAAACTTACTACAACAATAAGCATGGAAACAACAAGCGACTATAGACGCGAACTTCGTGGCAAAATCATAGACTATGCCATGCAAGAATTTTTCAAACGCGGTATCAAGGCCGTCAAGATGGACGAGATTTCACAGGGGCTCCATGTGTCGAAACGTACCGTATACGAAATATTCGGCGACAAGGAAGAGTTGTTGCTGGCCGGACTGAAAGCCCAGGACGAGCATTTCGGAAAGTTACTGGAAGATTTCGCCACGCACGGCGACCACAACGTCATAGACACGATATGCTATTTTTACCGTCTCCAGATGGAGATAAACGACAAGATAGGCTCCCTCTTCTACGACGAGATACACAAGATGCCGCGCATCGTGGCTCACCTCCGTGAGAACCACGACCGCGATGTCGAGTCGCGCATGCGGTTCTACAGGGCCGGTGTGCAGGAAGGCCTTTTCCGCAGCGATGTGGACTACCCGCTCGTATCCAACGTGGGGCACATCGCCATGGAGGAATTCATGCACCAGCAAATGTACAAGCAGTTCTCCATGCAGAAACTCTTCGACAACTATTTCCTTGTAATGGTAAGAGGCATCTGCACACACCGCGGCCTGGAGCTGTTGCACAAAGGCATGGGGGAGATGTAAGACTACTTGTCCTTGTACAACCACTTGAGGATTCGGTTGAGAAAACGGTTGTAAAACCTGAACCACCGATACTTGGCAACCGGTTTGCCACCGAAACTCAAGATGAAGCTGCGGAACGGATTCTTGTTCCACGGCAATCCTACATCCATAAAATAAATGTGGGCAAAACCACGTCTGTACGCATCGTCTATAGCATACCAAACAGACATGAGGTCTGGATGGAGGGCAGCATAACTCTTGCGCTTGCTGGCCAGATACCACAGATACGCATTGCCACCACTGTACACACAGGCACAACCGCCTATCACGCTGCCGTGCCACTCTGTCAGGAACATACGGGCATGACTGCTCGACAGCATCTCGGCAAAGTAATGTTCATCGGGAATAAGACGGCGGGGCTTGAAACGGTAATAACGTTTCAGAAGCCGATGGAAGGCATGCACATCCTTACGGTCCGCCACCTCGCGGGTTACCACGCCCTTGGAGGCAAGACGGTCTATACGCCGTAGCATCTTGTCGTCAAGGCGGTCACGGGGCGGCATACTGTGCAACGAATTGTGAACCTCCTGCCACACGACAGGGAAATAGCCTTCCTTTCTCAATGCCCGATAACCAAACATCTTCTTTCTGATACCGGAAAACTCTATATAAAGACACAGCCGACTGTCCAGTCTGCGGGTAATGGTACACACCATACGCTCGAATACCGCCTCACAGTCCACACCGTCTGCATACTCCCCTTCCTCGTGTGCGTGTGCATGCGTATATATAAAAGGTGGAAAACAGCAGCGGCGATGATGCACACTGAGCAGCAACTGCCCCACCACACTACCGTCTGCTATCGAAGCGACAGCCATACAAGGAGTGCAACCGGGCGTTTTCTCCAATATGCAGAACAACTCACGGCTATGGAAGAAATTGCCGTCAAACAACGGCGGCAAATCTTCCGATTTCGTATAGACCTGTACTTGGTAAGGCAACTCCATTTCTTCCACGTCTATCCTTCTATGATGGTGCAGCCAACCAGTATATGGTACTGCCCCTTTCGGAATATGTGGGCAAAAATAACAAATTAATTTTAAAAAAGCAAACCCGTTGGCACTCTTATCCTATCTTTTTAGTATTTTTGCACTATGAAGACAATATTAATAGGAGCCGGCAACGTGGCGACCCACATGGGGAAAGCTCTCCTCGCTGCAGGCCATGACATTATGCAGGTATACAGCCGCACTATGGAGTCGGCCTCCACACTGGCAACAGCCGTCGGGGCATCTCCACTTACAGACATCTCTGATGTGCGCAATGATGCTGACGTATATATCATTTCGGTCAAGGACAGTGCGATGGCGGAGCTGTTGCCACGCCTCTGCAACGGCAGGGAGACGAAGGTGTTCCTGCATACGGCAGGAAGCATGCCCATGGATGTATTCAGAGGCATGGCGCTGCACTATGGCGTGCTGTACCCCATGCAGACCTTCTCCAAAACAAGGAAGGTAGACTTTTCCGAAGTGCCGTGCTTCGTGGAGGCTTCCGACGAGTATACAGGGAAGGTGCTGGACGAACTGGCACACAGCATCAGCCGGAGGGTGCATAAGCTGTCGAGCGAAGACAGAAAATACCTCCACCTTTCCGCTGTATTTGCGTGCAACTTCGTAAACCATTGCTATGCGGTAAGTGCCGACATACTCGCCAAACACGGGATTCCCTTCGACATCATGCTGCCGCTTATCGACGAGACGGCGCAAAAGGTACACCAACTCTCCCCTGTAGAGGCACAGACCGGACCGGCCGTACGCTACGACGAGAACGTGATACGCAAACAGGCATCCCTGCTGCACGACAACCCGCTACTCAAGGATATTTACGAACGCATGAGCATGAACATCCACCGTATGGAGAAATGCAACAAACAGAAGGAGAACAAACAGAATATATGATCAACTACGACTTAAAAAAGATAAAAGCAGTCGTCTTCGATGTGGACGGGGTACTGTCACGCCAGACCATCACCCTTTCCGAGACTGGCGAACCACTGCGTACAGTCAACATCAAGGACGGGTACGCCATACAACTGGCCCAGAAATCGGGACTGCGTATCGCCATCATCACCGGAGGCCGAGCAGAAGCTACCAAGGTACGCTACAGTGGATTGGGCGTAGAAGACATCTACATGGGATGCGCTGTAAAAATACAAACGTACAAACTGTTCCTGGAGAAATACGCGCTCAAAGAAGAGGAAGTGGTGTACGTGGGAGATGACATACCCGACTACGAAGTGATGCGCCACTGCGGTTGTCCTTGCTGTCCAGCCGATGCCTGCAGCGACATCAAGGAGACGGCGCTCTACATATCGTCCTGTAACGGCGGTGAAGGTGTGGGGCGCGACGTGATAGAACAGGTACTCCGCGCACAGGGAAAATGGCTCGCAGACGAACGGGCTTTCGGATGGTAAATAAATGATAAATAAAAGGCAACCATTACAAAAACCTACTTCACAAACAAGAACAGCAAACTATGGAATACAAAATAATACTGGCCAGCAACTCGCCACGCAGAAAGGAACTGCTTGCAGGACTTGACATCGACTTCGAAGTAAAAGTACTTCCCGGAGTGGATGAAAGTTACCCCTCTACCCTCGACGCCTACGCCGTGGCCCAATACATTGCACACAAGAAGGCAGAAGCACACCGATGCCTGCTGAACGATGACAAGACGCTCGTCCTCACCGCAGACACCGTGGTGATAGCACCCAGTACAGACGGTGCTGAAATATTAGGCAAGCCCAAAGATGAGGCCGATGCACGGCGTATGCTGCACTTGCTGAGCGGAAAGACACACCACGTCGTGACCGGCGTATGCCTGACAACCCTTCACGCCCAACAACAATTCTCCGTAAGCACGGAGGTAACTTTCCGGGCGCTCGACAACAACGAGATAGACTACTACATAGAGCGCTACCGTCCCTACGACAAGGCGGGAGCTTACGGCATACAGGAATGGATAGGATACGTGGGGTGCGCCGGACTGAAAGGCAGCTACTATAACGTGATGGGGCTACCCGTACAGCGCATATACGAAGAAATGAAACAGCTCTGAGGAAGTATGCTACAAGGCTATCTGACCATCCTAAGATTAGCCCACCTTGACACAATTTAGATTTTTTAAAATAAGAATTTGCCTTATGTCGTGAAATATGGCTATCTTTGTGCGTTTTATGTAACTAACAAGGATATGACTGACAAAGAAATGGTCAAGGCGAGAATGGTTCTGGACGATTATCTGGAGACCAACCAGCACCGTAAGACCCCGGAGCGATACGCCATCCTGAATGCCGTATACAGCATAGGCGGGCACTTCACGCTGGAGAAAGTAAACGAAGAACTGGAGAAAAAGCATTTCAGAGTAAGCAGAGCGACACTCTACAACACGATACGCCTGTTTCTGGAGCTGCGGCTCGTCGTAAGGCACAACCTTACAGACGGCATCAAGTATGAAGCCTGCTACGACAGCGAGAGCCACGTGCACCAAGTGTGCACCGTCTGTGGTAAAGTGACGGAGATACAGGTTCCGGGAGTAAGCAAGGCCATCGCCAAAGCCAAACTGAGCAACTTCAGACGCGACGCCTTTGCACTGTACATCTACGGTGTATGCCTGGACTGTCAGGCACAAGCGGAAGAGGACACACAAGAGTGAAAATAACAACCGGGGGGACACTGCCCTACGCAGTCTGCCCCGCAAACAACGATACAAACAACATGAACACAGGTAAAGTGGATGTCCTGCTGGGTTTGCAGTGGGGCGATGAAGGAAAAGGTAAGGTGGTCGACGTACTGACCCCAAAGTATGATGTCGTGGCCCGCTTCCAGGGCGGTCCCAATGCCGGCCATACACTGGAGTTTGAAGGACAGAAATATGTACTGCGCTCCATACCGTCAGGCATCTTCCAAGGTGGAAAAGTCAACATTATCGGCAACGGAGTGGTACTGGCTCCAGACCTCTTCATGCAGGAGGCCAAGGATCTGGAGAAGAGCGGACACGACCTGAAGAGTCGTCTGCACATCTCGAAGAAAGCTCACCTCATCATGCCTACACACCGCGTACTCGATGCCGCTATCGAGGCGTCAAAGGGTAAGAACAAGGTGGGTACCACAGGCAAAGGCATCGGTCCGACATACACTGACAAGGTGAGCCGTACCGGTCTGCGTGTGGGCGATATCCTCGACGGATTCGAGCAGAAATACGAGGCACACAAGGCTGCACACCTGCGCCAGATAGCCTCTATGGGCTACACCGACTTCGACATCACCGAGACTGAGAAGACCTGGATGGAAGGCATAGAATATCTCAAACAGTTTGAGATAGTGGACAGCGAGGTGGAAATCAACAAGATACTGCGCACGGGCAAGAGCATTCTCTGCGAAGGTGCCCAGGGCACTATGCTCGATGTCGACTTCGGCTCCTATCCCTTCGTGACTTCTTCCAACACAATATGTGCCGGTGCCTGCACCGGTCTCGGCATCGGTCCGGGCAAGATAGGCAACGTGTTCGGTATCATGAAGGCATACTGTACACGCGTGGGAGCAGGTCCGTTCCCCACAGAACTCTTCGACGAGACGGGGGCCAAGATACGCGACCTGGGACATGAGTACGGTGCCGTGACAGGACGTGAACGCCGCTGTGGATGGTGCGACCTCGTACAACTGAAATACTCCATCATGGTGAACGGCGTTACCGAACTTATCATGATGAAGAGTGACGTTCTGGACGGATTCGACACCGTCAAGGCTTGCGTGGCCTACAAACTCAAGAACGGAGAAACGACTACCGATTTCCCCTACGAGATTGATGACGTGGAACCTGTCTACAAAGAGTTCAAGGGATGGAAGACCGACATGACACAGTTTACGAGCGAAGACCAGTTCCCACAGGAATTCAAGGACTATGTTTCCTTCCTGGAAGAATTCCTCGAGACACGTATCGGCATCATCTCCATCGGCCCAGACCGCGAACAGACCATTGTAAGAAAATAACATTTAATAAATGGCACAAAAACCAAGTATACCCAAAGGCACGCGCGACTTCGGCCCCATAGAGATGGCCAAGCGCAACTACATATTCAACACCATCAGGGACGTCTACGCCCTTTATGGTTTCCAGCAGATAGAAACACCCGCCATGGAGACCCTGCAGACACTGATGGGGAAATACGGCGAAGAGGGTGACAAACTGCTCTTCAAAGTCCTTAACTCGGGCGACTACATGAGCAAGGTTAGCGACGAGGATATCCATCAGCTCGGTTCGTTGCGTCTGGCAGCGAAACTGTGCGAGAAGGGACTCCGCTACGACCTTACCGTACCCTTCGCACGCTACGTGGTACAGCACCGCGAAGAGCTGCAACTGCCCTTCAAACGTTACCAGATACAACCGGTATGGCGCGCTGACCGACCACAGAAAGGACGCTACCGCGAGTTCTACCAGTGTGACGCCGACGTGGTGGGGTCAGACTCCCTCCTCAACGAGGTGGAACTGATGCAGATAGTAGACACCGTCTTTACCAAACTGGGGGTAAGGGTAAGCATCAAGATAAACAACCGCAAGATCCTTACGGGCATTGCAGAGGTTATCGGCGAAGCGGAAAAAATCGTGGACATCACCGTCGCCATCGACAAACTCGACAAGATAGGCATTGACAATGTCAATGAGGAACTGCGCAACAACGGTATCTCAGAAGAGGCCATCAGCAAGCTGCAACCCATCATCTCCCTCTCGGGCACGAACGAGGAGAAGCTCGCTGTCATCGCACAGGTGCTTGCCGAATCGGAAACAGGACTGAAAGGCGTGGAAGAGACACGCTTTATCCTGGACACCCTGAAACAGGTGGGACTGAACAACGAGATTGAACTGGACCTTACTCTGGCGCGCGGTCTGAACTACTATACGGGAGCCATCTTCGAGGTGAAAGCCCTGGACACACCGATGGGAAGTATCACGGGCGGCGGACGCTACGACAACCTTACCGGCATCTTCGGACTGCCCGGACTGAGCGGTGTAGGCATCTCTTTCGGAGCTGACCGCATCTATGATGTGCTCAATGCCCTCGACCTCTACCCCAAGGAGGCCATCAATGCTACGCAGGTTTTGTTCATCAACTTCGGCGATGCTGAAACGGCTTACTGCCTGCCCATCGCCACCAAGGCACGCCAGGCCGGCATCCGTACCGAGATTTTCCCCGACAAGGCCAAGATGAAGAAGCAGATGAGCTATGCCAACGCAAAGGGTATCCCCTACGTGGCACTTGCCGGAGAGAACGAGATAAATGCCGGAAAAATAACGCTCAAGAACATGGCGACGGGCGAACAGCAGATGGTTACTGCCGAAGAACTCGTGGAGGCCGTCAAATAAACGGACAAGAACGATGAAGAGAAACAGACTATTAGGTTTTCTGGTATGTATGGTGCTCGCCCTGACATTTACCTCGAGTAGCAAGGTTACTACCATCTTTGTTATCGGCGACTCTACTGCTGCAGAGAAGAAGAACTTCACAAAAAGTCCCGAACGTGGTTGGGGCATGGTGCTGCAGGGCTGTTTTGACGACAAGGTGCTTGTAGACAACCATGCCGTAAACGGACGCAGCTCTAAAAGTTTCATTGACGAGGGAAGGTGGCAGAAGGTACTTGACCGCATCCGTCCGGGCGACTATGTATTCATTCAGTTCGGACACAACGACGAGAAGCCGCAACCCGAGCGACACACCGCCCCCGGTTCTACCTTCGACGCTAACCTTCGACGCTACGTACTGGAAGCACGCGCCAAGGGAGGAATCCCCGTTCTCTTTAACGCTGTAGCCAGACGTTGCTGGTATGTGGCTGACGAGAAGAATGACGATGACGAGAAATTGCGCAAAACGGTCTTCGACGGTGAAGAAAAGATTAACAGCGACACACTCGTCGACACACACGGTGCATATGTCGTGGCTCCTCGCAAAGTGGCCGAAGAACTGAACGTTCCCTTTGTCGATGCTACCAAGATAACACACGACATCGAGACCAAGATGGGCATAAAAGGCAGTCGCAGCCTGCACATGTGGTATCGTCCGGGCGAAATTGCCGACCTGCCCAAGGGTAGAATGGACAATACGCACTACAACGTGTTCGGTGCACGCATCGTGGCCAATGCCCTGGCTGACGCCGTGGGAGAGAAAGTGTCCGCCCTGAAGAAGCATGTACGCCACTACGACTATGTTGTCTCTGCCGAGGGACGCGGCAACTATCTTACACTGCAGGATGCCGTAAACGATGTTCCCGCCGGAAAGAAGGTGTCCATTCTGATTTTGGGTGGAACTTGGGAAAAGCCTACTGCTACAGACGGCAAAAACATCAAGTACGTCAAGTATTGGGGAGCGAAGATTAAGTAAAGCTGCCTCACATAATAAATGTGCCTATAACAGGAATCAGCATACGAAAGAAAGCGCATAGCCTTGAGCTGTGCGCTTTCTCTTTTTTGTAAGAGCCATTGCCATTCTATTCCCCCTACTCCATTCTGCCAATGGTAGCCAGCCTATCCCCTTATGATTCGTGCCCTCACGCATTACACACCCTGCCCGGAACAAAGAAAAGGAGGTTTTGTTTGCCTATGTCAGCAGAAAAATGTAACTTTGCAAATACATAGCAACAGAACAGTTCATGAAACATTACGACATAGAACAAGATATGAGATACCTGCAGTTGCTCGCACAGTCATTCCCGACAGTGGCAGAGGCAAGTACAGAAATCATCAATTTGCAGGCCATACTGAACCTGCCGAAAGGGACGGAACACTTCCTTGCCGACATACACGGAGAATACGAGGCCTTCCTTCATGTGCTGAAGAACGCTTCGGGCAACATCAAGCGCAAGGTAAACGAACTCTTCGGCAATACACTGCGCGAACAGGAGAAACGGGAACTGTGTACGCTCATATACTATCCTGAACAGAAACTGGAGACGGTAAAGCAGAACGAGACGGATATAGACGACTGGTATCACATTACCCTGCACCAGCTTGTGGCAGTATGCCGTGACGTGTCGAGCAAATACACACGCTCCAAAGTTCGCAAGTCGCTGCCCGCCGACTTCTCGTACATCATACAGGAACTGCTGCACGAGCACACCGAAGACCACGACAAGACTGCCTATGTCAACGTGATTGTAGACACCATCATCTCCACCGGCCGTGCCGACGATTTTATTATAGCCATAGCCAACGTGATACAACGGTTGGCAATAGACCAACTGCACATACTGGGCGACATCTACGACAGAGGGCCGGGAGCACACATCATCCTTGACAAGATGAGCCACTACCACAGTTGGGATATGCAATGGGGCAATCATGACGTACTCTGGATGGGTGCCGCCGCGGGAAACGACGCATGTATCTGCAACGTGATAAGACTGAGCCTGCGCTACGCCAACCTCCCTACCCTGGAGGAAGGATACGGCATCAACCTCATTCCGCTCGCCACCTTCGCCATGGACACCTACGGCGATGACGAATGCCGCGAGTTCATCCCCCGTCTCACTGGCGGTGCCGCAGTCATGGACCCCAAGACATTGCGCCTTTCGGCACAGATGCACAAGGCCATCGCCGTCATCCAGTTTAAGATAGAGGGACAGCTCTTTGCCAAACATCCGGAATGGCACATGGAAAAGCGCAGACTGTTCGAGCACATCGACTACAACAAGGGGACGATAGAAATAGACGGGAAGGAATACACCATGACCTCCTGCCACTTCCCCACGATAGACCCGCAGGATCCGTATACCCTTACCACCGAGGAAGAAACGCTCATGCTGAAGCTGCACCACTCGTTCATGGTATGCGAAAAGCTGCACAAGCACATACGCACCATGCTTCAGCACGGATGCATGTACACCATCATCAACAACAACTTGCTGTTCCATGCCTCCTGTCCGCTCAATGAAGACGGTTCGCTGAAGGAGGTGGAGATATTCCCCGGCAAACGATACAGCGGCAGAGAACTGATGCACTGTACGGGCATGCAGATACGCACGGCTTTCCAGAGTGATTCAGACCCCAAGGAGCGGGAGTATGCCATCGACTACTTCATCTACCTGTGGTGCGGAACGGACAGTCCGCTCTTTGACAAGAGCAAGATGGCTACGTTCGAACGTTATTTCATAGAGGACAAAGAGACGCACAAAGAGGAGAAAGGCTACTACTTCCTGTTACGCGATGACGAAAAGGTAATAGACAACATCATGGATGCCTTCGGCGTGAAAGGAAACAACAGACATATTATCAACGGCCACGTGCCCGTACGCACCACCAAGGGCGAAAACCCCATCAAGGCAGGCGGCAAACTGATGGTCATAGACGGTGGATTCTCCAAAGCCTACCACAACGAGACGGGCATTGCCGGCTACACATTGGTTTACCACTCCAGGGGATTCCAACTGGTACAGCACGAGCCGTTTACCAGCACGGAAGACGCCATACAGCAGGGAACGGACATCAAGAGCACGATACAGATTGTGGAAATGTCCAACAGGCGTATGCTGGTGGCTGATACCGACATCGGTATGGAATTGCGCAAGCAGATAGCCGACCTTGAGGAACTGCTGTTCGCATACCGCCATGGTTTCATCAAGGAAAGAGAGAAAAAGAAATAAAAAAGTAAAAGTGCATCATTCATACAGAACGATGCACTTTTGCTTTGGGGTACTTAATATCGTCAAATTAAGCAAGAACCACCTTGTCGTCCTCACCCTTTACCTTACCCTCCTTGAAGAGCCAACCGATACCGAGGAGAGCGTCCTCTGTACTGATCTTGGCAGCCTTGGCTATCTCTGCGAGAGACAGAGCCTTACCGGCAGCAGCAAGTGCCTGGTAAACATCACCAGCCTTGAAACCTGCATTTTCCTCATTCAGATACAATACTTCTTTTTTGGCGGCTGCAGTCTTCTTGGTTGCAGGAGCCTTCTTTGCAGCTGCGGGAGTAGCCTTCTTTGCAGCTGTCTTTGGTGTGGTTTTCTTTTCTACCATATTCGTTGATTTATTCGTTACAGTTATTCTGCACCTACATTTTCACCATAAGTGCATGATGCTTAATGTCTAAATGCAAATAACTTGCTGCAAATTTACGACTTTTGTTTGACTTTATAACTTTTTACACAAAAAAAGTTGCATTATTAAAAAGAAATCACCGCATTCCTTGACTTATATCAAGATAATGCGGTGATTTTATTGCTTTTAGCTTAATATATACGATATTCTATCCCTATTGCTCGTCCACAACAGCTATCTGCAGTTCGTCGAGCTGTTTCTGGTCTATCACTGAAGGTGCATCGAGCATTACGTCACGACCGGAATTGTTCTTCGGGAAGGCGATGCAGTCGCGTATGCTGTCGAGACCAGCCATGATGCTGACAAAACGGTCAAGACCGAATGCAAGTCCTGCATGAGGTGGAGCACCATACTTGAAGGCGTTCATGAGGAAGCCGAACTGAGCCTCAGCACGCTCGGGTGTGAAGCCAAGCACCTCGAACATCTTCTCCTGAAGCTGTGTATCGTGGATACGCAGTGAGCCACCGCCTACCTCTATGCCGTTGCAGACAAAGTCGTATGCCTTGGCACGTACCTGTTCAGGATGCTCATCGAGCAGAGGGATATCGTCAGGGTTAGGCATGGTAAAGGGATGGTGGGTAGCCATCAGGCGCTGCTCCTCATCACTCCACTCAAACAGTGGGAAGTCAACGATCCACAAGCACTTGAATACGTTCTTGTCACGCAGACCGAGACGGTCGCCCATCTCCAGTCGCAATGAGCACAACTGTACACGTGTCTTATTGATATTATCGCCACTCAGTATCAGTACCAGGTCACCATCCTTGGCGCCCATTACCTCCTTGATTTCCTGCAGAACCTCTGTGCTGTAGAACTTGTCTATGCTGCTCTTTATGGTGCCGTCGGTATTGTACTTGATGAATACCAGTCCCTTGGCACCTACCTGCGGACGCTTTACAAAGTCGGTCAGTTCGTTGAGCTGTTTGCGGCTGTAGTCTGCACAGCCTGGCACGCAGATACCACCGATGTATTTTGCCTCGTCAAAGACAGAGAACTCACCCTTACCGGTAAAGGCCTCCTTCAGTTCGACAAATTCCATGCCGAAACGCAAGTCTGGCTTATCGCTACCAAAACGGCGCATTGCCTCGTGCCATGTCATCTGCTCCAACTTGGGAAGTTCCACACCACGAATCTCCTTGAACAAGTGGCGTGCCAACTCTTCGAAGAGGTCGATGACATCATCCTGGTCTACGAAACTCATCTCACAGTCTATCTGTGTGAACTCAGGCTGACGGTCGGCACGCAAGTCCTCGTCGCGGAAACACTTGGCTATCTGGAAATAGCGGTCGAAACCAGCTACCATCAGCAACTGCTTCAGAGTCTGCGGACTCTGCGGCAAGGCATAAAACTGTCCCGGATTCATACGTGAAGGCACGACGAAGTCGCGTGCTCCCTCTGGGGTGCTACCTATAAGAATAGGTGTCTCCACCTCCATAAAGTTGTAGTTGTCGAGGAAATTGCGAATGAGTATCGTCATACGGTGGCGCAACTCCAAGTTCTTGCGCACGGCAGGACGGCGCAAGTCCAGATAACGGTACTTCATGCGGATATCGTCACCGCCGTCCGTATTGTCCTCTATGGTGAAAGGCGGAGTCGCACTCTGAGAAAGAACGGTCAATGCACTGGCAAGGATTTCGATGTCGCCAGTAGGCATTTTTGCGTTTTTGTTCTCACGCTCGCTTACGGTACCCTTAACCTGGATACAGTACTCACGCCCCAGTTTGTTGGCAACCTCACACAAGTCTTTGTCTACAGCCTCGTTGAAGACCAACTGGGTGATGCCATAGCGGTCACGGATATCTACAAAGGTCATGCCGCCCATCTTGCGCGAACGCTGAACCCATCCGGCAAGCGTCACTACCTTGCCTGCATCGGGGAGACGAAGTTCTCCACACGTATTAGTCCTATACATAATCGTATCTCATGTTTTTGTTTTCGAAGTGCAAAGTTATATTTTTTCGGCGAAACAGCCAAATATCTTCCTTTGTTTTAGGGATAAGCACATTAAAGAAAAGTTAAAATGCTATCATATCGAAAACAAAAACCAAGTTGACAGAGTAGAGATGTCGTCAATTCTGCGGTTTTGGCCGCATGCGCTTGAACATCATGCGGTGAAACTTCTCCTCTGCCTTGATGACTCCCATAACCTTGCCAGCCGGCAATATGAGCATAAAACGACCGTGATATTCCTGCTGCAACTGCTTCATCTCCACATCCAGTTCATCCTGCTTGCGGATGGCCTGGGCGCAGGCTTCATTGTCTCGCGTATCGACATGATGGTAACGCCTCATCTCGTCGAAGAGCATACGCTGACGCTTCATCAGTTGGCGGTAGACGGGAAAGAAAGCTGCCGCCTCTTTGGGCGAGAGTGCAGCCTCGGTTGTTATAAACTGTTCCAGTTCGGCCTCAAACTTCTTTGGATCGAAGCCTTTATTCTTGTTTTTTCCCTGCGCCATCATTACAGACGGTGCCATAAGAACAAATGCCAGGCAGAGCAGCAAGCGGCTGGCGTATCTTGTAAAGGATTCCGGTATCATATTGTGGTTGTTAGCTTTTCATATCTGTAGTTGTAAGGGAGGCTCACACATCTTGGTCTATTGCCTTCCTTCCGACAAAAGCGACGCATAGATATCCTGATTGTCGATCATGGCATAATCCACGGCCTCGTCAAACATACTGTAATCCGTGTGGGAAGTTTCGGCCTGGGCAGAAAGGGACGTTGCCTCCTTGCCACTACCGTTATGGCGGACTATGCCGAAAGTAATACCAGACAGGACGGCGACAAGGGCAATGGCGGCAGCCACCCTCCACACGACAAGCCTGCGCGACAAAGGAGCCCTGTCGGCAGCGGTCTGCTGGCGGACATTCTCCGTCATAGCCACACGCATGCCCGAGGTTTCAGGAATAGACTGCATAACCCTTGAGGCTACCGTGTCGAAATATCCTTCCGGGACACGAAACGATTTGCCGCGCCCGAACTTCTCCATCAGTATCTGCTCTTCCTTTATCATAATTCTATATAACTTTTTATAGTAAGACGTGTATTCCTGCATAAGGTTTAATCGAAGCGATGCAAATATTCGGCAATTTTCTTTACTGCCAAATGATACGAAGCCTTTAGGGCTCCCTCGGTGGTTCCGAGCACGTTGCTTATTTCAGAATACTTCATTTCTTCAAAATACTTCATGGTAAACACCGTACGCTGCACATCGGGCAGCGTGGACACCGCCTCGTACAGCAACGCCTGCGTACGGTCGCCGTCAAAATAGCTGTCAGCAAGGAGGCGGTTCGCCACGCCCGAAGCATCTTCCAGACTTGCCGATGTCTCGCCGCGGTGTTTCCGAAGATGGTCGAGCGACTCGTTGACGGCTATACGGTAGAGCCACGTAGACACGGACGACTTGCCCTGAAAGGTATCAAGAGCCTGCCAAGCCTTCAGAAAGGTATTCTGGAGCACGTCATCGGCATCATCGTGGGTGAGGACAATATGACGAATCTTCCAGTACAGCCTTTCACTGTACTGGCGTACCAATGCCTCGAAACCTTCGCGCCTTGTCAGCTCGCAGGTCAGCATCTCGACCATTTCCTTGTCACTTATCGTCATTCGTATCCGTTTTCTGTTTTCCACTCCCCCATCATCAGATGAAATTGAGCAGGCCCCTGTATATTACCTCGTCATAGCCGTAAATATCGGGATACTCTACTATCCGTCCTTGCGCCATAGGATAAAGGGTGTAATAGGTGATAAAAATGGGAACTTCCGGCTCTACCGGCACACTTCCCACCACCTTGCTGCGATCGGCTATGGTATCGGCCGTCATACAGTAAAGCACCTTTTCCTTGAGTGCCTCCTTCCCGCTCCCCATCAAGAACTCAGCCAGTTCGTAGGGTTTCTCAACCCTGACGCACCCGTGCGAAACGCTGCGGTCGGCCTGCTGGAACACACCACGGCTCGACGTATCGTGGAGGAACACCGAGAAATTGTTGTCAAAACGGAAGATGATGCGCCCGAGGCTGTTGCCCTTACCACCACGCTGCACTACGGCATAAGCGGGATCGAGAAGCATTGCCTGCGACACTTGGCTCAGGTCCACTTCCCTACCGGTACGGCGCTCCACGACATAAAACCTTCTGTTCTCAAAGTACTGCCTATTGCCTACATGGTGCAGAATGTCGCGCTCCACAATGCTTCGCGGGATAAACCACTTTGGGTTGACATCCATACGTTTCACCCTACTCGTAAGCAAGGGGGTCTTCGTCTTGTTGCTGCCACATCCTATGCGCATCGTGAGCGTATCGGCATGGTCTATGGCCATGAGGTGCATAGAGGGTACGTTTACCAGAACGTAACGCTGATGTTGCTGGGGGCTATCACCCATACGCCATCGGCACCGCTCCATATTACACAAAACCGTGGCACGCATGGTTTTAGAGAGACCGCTATTCAGTCTTTCACGCAAAGCTTCGTAAAACTCGCCACGAGGTTGCACCTCTTCCAGAAATTCTGCCACGGAGTCATTCCTCACCTTGCGCATGGCCGTAGCGAAGAACGCATGCGACACATGGTCCATAGGGATATCGAAGAGTCCACGGTAACGCACAGGGCGACGCACCGAGTCGGGGCGCACGGACTCTATAGTATCGAGCCTATTGAGGACAAAAGCCGGATTGACAAAGCCGAAACGCTGACCTGCCACATAGCGTAGATAAGCCTTGGTAAGACAGTATTCCAAACGGGCAAGCACCCTGTCCAGACTCTCCTCCTCCACCTGTAGCGTACGTACAGCATGCAGGTCTTCCGTTATCTGCGCTACACAAAACTTACTGAGAGAGAATCCCATATCGGATACGGAGCGCAAGCGGGCAACAAGTGTATCTGCCCTATGGTCTACCCCCTTCCTGTCTATCCACAGGAACATCCCGCCATTACGGTAATAACGGCGCGTACGGTAATCGGCAGCCATCGAGTCACAGTCTTGCGCGGCAAGGGTCCCGATATGCTGGCGTATCCGTTCGACATGGATACCATAACGGCTTTCCGACAAAGCGTCGAAGTACGCCATGGTAACATTGCGGTTTGTGTTGGCATCCTTCCCACCGCAACCGGATAGGAAAAAGGCTAAACACAAAAGTAAAAAAGCACAAGACGCTCTCACCTTTAACGGTTGACGGATATCTTGCGCACCACATCGCCCACCTTGACGATGTAACAGCCCGACTTCAGCGGCAGTTCTATACGCTTGTCATTGCCTTCCACCTTGATGGAGGCTACCTTCACTCCCAGCACGTTGTACACTTGCAGCACCTGTCCGTTGGCTCCGCTTATGTGCAGTACGCCGCCAGTAGACACGGTAATGCTCACCTGCTGGAAGTCGTTGTCAATAATCTCCACGTTGGCGGCAGCCGACACCTGCAAGGGTATCGTTCCGAGCAACATAGAGAAAAACATTATTGTAAGTACATTCTTTTTCATACGCGTATATTTTCCGCAAAGTTAATAAAAATATACGTACCTCCGTTCTCCGACGGGGAAAAATATTGCATATTTACGTTTATTTAACCGAAGACGCACCGCCTCATTTCAGAAGTAGGGAGTCTATTTGTATCCTATAAAGTCAGTATTTATAGGATTTCCAAGAGATTGTTAAGTAACGTGTAAAAAATAACTTGAGCATTTTTTTGATCCGCGAAATGTGCCAACGACGGGCTGAAAGCCCAACAACTCCATAGCCCAGGGCAACGCCCTGGGTTTTTGTTTGTATGTGTCCATGCGCCCTGTAAGGGCAAAAGTACGTAAAACTCATGCACTATACTATGGACTTTTGCCCTTACAGGGCGGTGGTTGATATT
>CAVCGV010000041.1:0-23265 GCA_963601815.1 bacterium | reverse complement strand
GGCTTGAGGTCTTAACCTTGCGGGCTTGAGGTCTTAACCTCGAGAAAAGAGGGGGCGCACATGAAGCCAATTTTGCTCAAGTTATTTTTTACACATTACTAAATCAATATGGAAGAGTTTTTCTTAGACATTATTTATAAGGATAAAAGGGTTAAGTTCAAAGTTACTAATCCAGAGGCAAGCCTTGACGTCTTGATGCAGAACCTACGCCATGCCGTAGGTCAGGACGGACGGCTTATCTTCGACTTCCCGTCTATCGACCAGACTGGAGCACCACTCGATTATTTCTTCGGCAAAGAGGATACTGTGGTGCACGAAACGCGTATCCTGCGTCCGCGTATCGGAAAGGCCGACCAGACGCTTGCCGACTATGGGGTGGGGAATGGCGATACGGTATTCTTGGTACCAGACCCGTTCCCGGGATAATAGGAAAAGTAAAAAGGTAAAAAAGTAAAAAGGAACAATATGGGATTGACGGGGCGTGACCGTAGGCTTCGCTACGAATGGGAGAAGATGCAGGAGCATCTCTCGGCAAGGACAGATATCGACTGCGAGGTCGTTGCCGAGAATGCGAATGGACTGCCCGTGAGGTATCTCGTCACTTACCACCTAAGGAGCATCTGCGGTGTGGAGCATCCCGAGACGCCCGAAGAGGTGAATCCGCCAGTCTTTGCCGATGAGTTCTTGATGCAGGTAGACCTTCCGGACAATTATCCGTGCATAGACGGTGCCCCTTGTTTCCACTTTCTTACACACAATGCTTGCGGAGAACCTGTCCCTCATCCTTGGCATCCCAATATACGTTATTATGGAGAGTTTGCGGGTAGGGTATGCCTCAATTCACCTGATACATATGCCGACCTTGTGTGGGCTGTAGAACGAGTGGCTTATTACCTGCGTTATGACCTTTACCATGCCAAGGCAGAACCTCCTTTTCCCGAAGACCTCCATGTAGCCAAGTGGGTGCTGGAACAAGGGGAACCCAAGGGGTGGATATATTTTGACCAACCTAACATTTCAATAGAACGATGATTTATAATATGCGATACTTTCGACACGCTCTGCTTTTTCTGTGCCTTGTGACAGCAACAGTTGTCTGCAGCGCACAGACGGTGAAGAGCATTACCGTGAGTCAGGGCAATTCGTATACCGACCATATCTCGCTCAGAGACGATTCGCGCGATATGGACTTGATGGCAAAGTTCATATTCAATGAGCAGACCAATACGCTCAATGTCTGCCTAATATCCTATCGCGACCTGTTTATCTTCCCCACGGATGTACCGATGAATAAAACACTATCAGGAAAGCGCATCAAACCGGACAAACTTCCTTTCGTGGTAAATTCAGAACCGGGTGCCAAGTATGTGTTGACGAAAGAATATCTGAAGACCTTGCCCAAAAACCGCAAGAAGGCCATTTTCCACCAATGGGCTACTGCCGAGGGCCTGCAACCTATCCCTAAGGAATACAAAATGGTCAATGACTTTGTGAGCCAAGACTTCTCCATAACAAACAAGGCTGATGCGGTCACCCTAACCCTTCGTGATGTGCTGATGCTTGAGAAAAAAGAGGGAGGAAAGGCAAACAAAGTGGAGTATGATGTAGTATGGGGAAAAGACCTCAATACAACATATCAGATATATATAGAGCGTAATCCCTGTTTTGGTATGGAGGAACAGATTGCGGCAGCACAGAAAGCCCTCGACGGCATAACTACCGGTTTCCATAACCTGCAGGAACATTTTGGTTCTGGTCTCGTGTCAAATGCAGAGAGTCTTGCCAACTTCAAGGAGATGAAAGAACTTCTCGTCGGCCAGTATCCCCGGAAGACGGAGACGAGCCCGTGCCCTGATGTCCAGCAGAAGCAGGATGCCTATAACAGCGTGCTGGATAGCATTACTTCCATGAGTTGTCGCTTGGTAAGTGCCTCCTACGCAGGTGGCTCCGCAGGAAGGGTAGGTGGTGGAGCTCCACGCGAGGGAGTTGATGCCGGATTTATCCTTACCCAAGCACGCCTGATAGACGATGCCGTTTCGCAATGGGTGTTGAGTAAGGATATGGCGCAGAAGGCTGACCTCAAGAAAAAATGTCAGGAGATAGTCAGCACAGTGAAGACAGCCGTAGCCCAGAAAGGGCTTGTAAACGAAAGTCAGCGTAGGGCTTATAGCCATTTCAATGAGGCCGTTGCCTATTACAAGAGTACTTGTAAGTAATAAAGCCACCCTTAATCGGATAGATATGAAAAGAATATTTGTATACTGTTCCTTTTGCTTGCTGTTGGTGCTCTGCTGGGTTACAGTCAAGGCGCAGAGTACTGCTGCCAAGGCTCCTGCTGCCAAAGTACTTGCAGCTGTTGCACAGCCTGTCGCACAGTATGTCTACCATAAGGTGCAAAAGGGCGAGACGGTCTACTCCATAGCCAAGCAATATAAGGTCGAGGTAGAGACTCTCTACCAACTCAATCCGGGTTGCCGTGACCAACTTTGGGCGGGTGCCACTCTTCGTGTCCCCAACCCTGAGGTGTCGGTAAATCCAGATGATATTGCTGTTGATACGCTGCATATACGTGAACGGTTGCTCGAATTTATCGGTGATGCCAGGGAAATCTCTGCCATGCCTGCACAGAGTATGCAGGACATCAAGGATGTAGAGCGTAACCTGGATATGCTGAATACCAAGTGGAATGTGTATTATGCAGCCAAACAGGCAAATATAGGCGACAACGAGGCGCTTACCGATTTGGTTTCCGAGTACCAGCAACTGTGCAAGGACACCCAAGACAGTCTGAATAACCTAAGGACTGTTTTGGCGGATATGGCCAACTTCAACAAGGCAGACAAGTTTATAGAGGCGCAGTTGGTAGCGTATCAGGACTTCAGTAAGCGGGCATCAGAATATTCCTTGGCATCTGCATTTGCTTCTAAACTTGAGAGCCTGAAGGCAAAAGAGCAGATAGTCTTTGCCGATGTTGAGAAAAATTACCAGCAGGCTCAGGCTGCAGCTGCCCGTAATCCGGCTTTTGCCAAACGCATGGCACAGATTACCAATCACTATATAGAATTGAAGAAACTGTCGGACAAGGTGCGGGCTGCAGAGTATAAACCGTTTTTTACGCGTATCAAAAACTATCTTTTCGGCCTGGCTGCAGTTGCAGTCGTCTTGATGTTTGTCAACATGATGCAAACCAAGTATAAGGCTTACAAGGATCTGAAGAAACAAGCCAAGATAATGGAGAAATTCCGGCGAGAGACGGATACGGAGTATCCTACCATCTAAGTTTGTTGCAGTACAATCGAAACTCATATTTTAATCACATTATAAAGGGATTCTGCTCTCTCTCCCGCAAGAGGGATACGGGTAGGCCGCTACATACAAGTATGAAGAAGACACAATACATATTTTTCCTGTTGCTGTTCCTGTTGCTGACAGGATGTAATCAAGTGCCAGGTCTTAGCTTAAACCAGAACGAGAATATAGAAGGCAAGCACAACATCAAGGTGGATAGCATCATCTTCTCTAAAGACTACAAGTACATCAGTCTCATGCTGAACCTTCCTGATGCCCTTGCCACCTATTCTCTTAATGATACTGTCAACATACACATACGGACGGAGGAGGAGTGTCCCTCTTACCTGAATGAGCACAACAACATGCAGCCGCAGTTGGTGAAGATTGCCAATATCCGTCAGCAGGAACTGGCAAACAGCAAGTTCCGCTTGTTGCTGCTTATTGACCTTACGGTGCCCGAAGACCAGATTGCAGCCGAGAAGCAGGCTGTAGAGGTGATGCGCAAATGGTTTGCACCCAGCAATCTGCATATTGCCTTTATGAAGGACAAGGGGGTGAGCGAAGACTTCCTCGTTACAGACTATGTCATGGACAACTATTTCAAGCCGAGTAACTCCCAGAAACTTCTCTACCGTTCCGTTTTGCAGAAGATGGATGAAATACGTGATTGGCAGTCGCTCGATATCGGGCAGAAAGGAATGATAGTCTTCTCTGACGGTGATGTGTATGCCAACAACTACCCCATAGACTCCAATCACTTTGACTTACAGAAGAAACTGTTGGCAGCAAGCAGGGCGGAAGGTTACTCCTCTGTGTATTATATCAATGTGGGACAGCCCTATGGAACAGGCGAAGACGAAGAGGCGCAACCTGTGATGCAGCATTTATGCGACCGTACCGACGGTATCTTGCAGCAGAAGTTCGACTGGAATGCGTTGCTTACTGACATTCTTTCCACGTTTCATGTGTCATATACTGACTACCGCCTTGACTTTGTCAATCCTGACGGCAAGGAGTATACGGGCAAGACGATGCACCTGCATGTCAATGTCTACGACGCTTCCAAATTGCTTGGTACGGCTTGTGCTTCGTACAATATAGGCAATATCTATTCTCCGGTTATTATTGAAGGTTTGAGCCTTGCCCAAGTCTTGATAGTCGGCTTGATACTCTCCCTCGTCATTCTTGCCGTTATCTATATCGTCTTGCAGATTATAGTGCCCTTTGTCAGCTACCGCTTTTTCAAGCGCAAGTACGTTACCCACTATACCAACCAGAGTATGGTACTCAATGGCATACAGGTAAGCCAGTCGTGCTATTATTGTAAGGCTCCTTTTGAGGAGGGCGACGAAATCGTGGTAAAGTGTAGGCACGCCATGCACAAGTCGTGCTGGGAAGAAAATGATTACAAGTGTCCGGAATATGGGCGCCGCTGCAAGTCGGGAAGCCATTATTATAATGCCAATGCGCTGTGGGATATCCGCAATGCCCCGTTCTTTACTTCCTGGGTGTTGATGGCATTCGTAGGCGCATTCTTGGGTTGGATGGCATTCCTTTTGTATAGCGACAGTTATACGAGCCCCTTGCTCTACAACATTATGCTTGCAATTATGGGCCTGAAAGACGGTACTCCCGAGGCGCAGGCTGCTTATGATGTTTATGCGGCCCATCTCAAGTATTTGCCTATTTTCGGCTTGTGCCACAGTTTCTTCCTGTGCCTGTTCCTCAGTATCCTGGCTACACGCCGTTATCCTGCAGAAACCAAACTGAAAGTGGTGTTCTTGAAGTCGTGCTGTTCTGCCGTCTTGGGCTATCTTATATTCCTGCTTACCTGTATCGTCTCCATAGCCCTCAATCTGCGTGAAGACTCCATCATGGTAGACTGGATACCATGGGCGGCCATTGGTTTCATCGTGTCTTACATTGCTACTTTCGGCACTCGCATTTATCTGAAACGCAAGTTCATAGTCATTAGCGTATTGATAGGATTGGTGGTAATGTATATGTGGATGTACATTGTGTTCTACAACAAGATAGACTGCCGTGAACAGTTGCTCTTCTGTTTCCTGATTTACGATGTGGCCATCAGTTTAAGCATAGCTGCCGTAGCACCGCGTTCTGAACGTTATTTCCTGCATGTGGAAGGAGCCATCAAGCCGATGGACATTGCACTTTACAAGTGGCTTCGCACTTCGCCCGACTATAAGGTGAGCATCGGTAAGTCTGTCGACTGTCATCTGCAGATGTCATGGGACTTGTCTGCCGATATTGCTCCTGTGGCTGCTGAGATTTATGCTGTTAACGGCAAACCTTATCTCCAGGCGGTCGAAGAATGTGTCATTGTAGGAGGAAAGGCCTTGGCGGAAGGCAAGCGCATACGACTCTACCATGGCAAGAAATTTACCATAGGAAAAACCTTGTTTACTTACGTAGAGAAAGATGTCTGATGTCTTTGTGGTGAGTTCTTTTGGATAGACAAGTGTTGTCATTGCCATATTTTATGCCAAGCACATAATGATGATTTGTGCAATGACTACACGTATAAACATTCCGAGGGGATAGACCGTAGCATAGCTTATGCTCGGTGTGTCCCCTTCTGTCGTTTCGTTGGCGTAGGTCAGTGCCATGGGGTTCGCCATACTGCCGCAGAGTATGCCGCAGATGGTGCCGAAGTCGTACTTGTGTGTCTTGAGGGCTATCAGTCCGATGATGAAGACGGGTACGACGGTAAGTACGAAACCTATGCCCACCCACATCAGTCCGACGGGGCGTATCACGGTCTCAAAGAATTGTCCTCCTGCTTCCAGTCCCAGACAGCCTAAATAGAGAGACAGCCCGAGTTTGCGCAGCATGAGTCCTGCACTGCGAGTCATATATGATATAAAATGTACGCGCGGGCCGAGTGCACCGATAATGATACCCATGACAATGGGGCCTCCCGCAATGCCGAGACGTACAGGTGCCGACATGCCGGGTATGTTGATGGGTATGGTTCCGATGGCAAGACCGAGGATGATGCCGAAGAATACGGCACCGAGGTTTGGCTCGTTGAGTGTGCTTACGGCATTGCCGAGAAATTGCTCTACATGGTCTATGGAGTCTGGGTCGCCCACTACGGTAAGGCGGTCGCCATACTGCAGGCGCAGGTCTTCTGTGGCGAGGAGCCTGATGTCACCGCGTACCACTCGGCTCACATTTACACCATAGGAGTTGCGTAGCTGCAGGTGCCCCAGAATCTTTCCGTTCAGTCCTGTGCGTGTCAGGACGATGACACGGCTCTCCAGTTTGGCGTCAATGGCATTCCAGTCTACGGTGTCGTTGTTCCACTCCTTGTCTACCTTTTTGCCGAAGAGTATGGTCATGGCAGGTACCTCTTCCTTGTTGGTCACGACGAGGACGCTGTCGTTGGTGTGCAGCACGGTGTCGGCCTTGGGCACTATTACCTGCTTGTCTCTCCATACGCGTGAGATGATGAACTTGCGGTGGGTCATCATGGTTATTTCGGCAATGGTACTTCCGTTGAGGGCAGGGTTCACGATGATATACTGTCCTATGGCGGTATGGTCGTCATCGTCGCTGCGTCGTATTTCCAGGTCGGCGGGTTTGACGACGAGTTTCCTCAGCAGTACCATCGCCAGGATGACGCCTACTACTCCCAATGGGTATGTTACGGCACATCCTAATGCCGCGCCGCCGCTTGGCAGTCCGAGCTGCTGTAGTGCCTGCTGTGCAGCACCGAGCGCCGGTGTGTTGGTGGTGGCGCCGCAGAGTATGCCCATCATGTCGGGCAGGGAGATGGGCAATATCCAGCAAAGTACCAATGACAGGATTGTGCCGAGAAGTATTACAGCCAGTCCCCAGAGGTTGAGGGAAATGCCTTCATGGCGCATCGAACCGAAGAAGTTGGGGCCCACATAGAGTCCCAGGACGTATACGAACATGGTGAGTCCGAAACTTTCGGCAAACTGCAGCATGCTTTTGTCAATGTTGAACCCTAAATGACCTGCTATGATGCCTATGAAAAATACGAAAGCCACTCCTAAGGAAATGCCTTTGAAGTGGAGTTTTCCGAGTGCCAGTCCTAAAGAACAGATGGCGGAGAGTACTACGATGGCCTGTACCGCCGAATGTATATTGATTAATCCGTCAAACCACATGATGTTTCTCTGTGCGTTTATCCGACTTTCTTTTGTGTTAGTCTTTGTTGTTTCTAATTTGGGTGCAAAGGTAATGCAAATTCGCCAACGTTGCAAGTTTTTCTGGAATGATTTTCGAACGCATCCCGAACGCATCCCGAACGGATCCCGAACAATGTTCGAACGACATTCGAATGTTGTTCAGATATCTTTCTGATGCCTTTCCACCTTTACGGCAAGCTGTTCTTTGTCGAAACTGATGCCGGGACGTTCCAGGAAGTGTGCCAGTGCTCCGTTGTCTGCCAGCCCGCGTGGCGAACCTGTAATGAGTGCCCCCGTGTCTTGCATGAGCCATATGCGGTCGGCCAGCTGCAGTGCCAGTTCCATGTCGTGGGTGGAGAACAGGATGGTCTTGCCGAGGTCGTGTGTCAGATGACTGAGCAGTTGCAGCAGTTCCACCTTGCTGGGATAGTCCAGAAAGGCCGTAGGTTCGTCGAGGTATATGATGGGTGTTTGTTGCGCCAGCGCTTTCGCTATCATTACCTTTTGCCTTTCGCCGTCGCTCAACGAGAGTACTGCCCTGTTCCGCAGATTGGCGATGCCCGTCTGCTGCATGGCTTCTTCTACGACGGCCCGGTCTTGTGGTGCGAGTGTTCCCCAGAATCCTGTATAGGGCGAACGTCCCAAGGCTATCGTCTCTTCTGCGGTAAGGTTGAATGCCTCGCCCCCCGAGGTGAGTACCACACTTATCTTGCGTGCCAGTTGGCGTGGAGAGAGACGGTCCAGCGTTTCTTGTCTTTCTTCGCCGTCTTCTTCTTTTTCCCGGATAATGATTTCCCCGGCAAGGGGTGACAGAAAACCGGCCATCGTCTTGAGCAGTGTCGATTTGCCTGTGCCGTTGGCTCCTGCCAGACAGGTCAGTTGCCCGCATTGCAGGTGGGCGCACAGGTCTTCTGCCACCATGTGTAGATGGCGTTTCTTGCGGTAGCCTATGCCGAGATGCTGCAGGATAATGTCGGTTTGTTTCATGCGGTTTGTTTCTTCTGTTAGGGGCAGACACGGTTTGCAAAGTTACTGCTTTTCTGCCGCTACGGATACATGCAGGTTGTTTTTTATACTTTTTTCAGTTATCTGGGTAGGGGCAGTCTCGGAATTTTGCCATACCTTTGCAGCCGATATGCAACAGACAACACCTATACAGGCACTTCAGCAGCAGCGTACGCTGCTCCAACTGGAGTATTATACCGAGAAGGAAACCTTCCGCAAGCAAACCGAGCAGAGGGGCATGCAGCGCCAAGTGAAACGTGGCGATGCATGGTTTCCGCTGCGTGTGGGCAAGACCTTCTACAATTCGCTCAACCAGAGAACCGTCGAGGTGTTCCGTACCGCAGATACCGACATCGAGCACAATTTTGAGTTTGGCCGCCCCGTCATGTTCTTCTCCCATCACGATACCCTTAAGTACTTCTCCTTTACGGGAGTGGTGAGCTACGTGGACGGTGACCGCATGGTCGTTACCGTACCCGATTCCGCCCCATTGCTCGACTTGCAGCAGTGTGCCGATCCTGTCGGGGTGCAGCTCTCCTTCGACGAGACCAGCTACCGTCTTATGTTCGAGGCTCTGGACAGGGTGATGAAGGCTAAGGGCAACCGCCTGGCTTATCTTCGCGACCTCTTCTATTCGCATCAGAAGGCAGAGCGGTTCTCGTTTGCACCGATGAAGTTTCCTTGGCTTAATCCTACCCAGGAGCATGCCGTCAACGAGGTGCTCTGGGCCAAGGATGTAGCCATCGTGCACGGTCCTCCAGGCACAGGCAAGACCACCACGCTTGTTGAGGCTGTCAACGAGACCCTGATGCGTGAGAGTCAGGTACTGGTGTGTGCGCAGAGCAATATGGCGGTAGACTGGATTTCGGAGAAGTTGGTAGACCGTGGAATCAATGTGCTGCGCATAGGAAACCCAACCCGTGTTAACGACAAGATGCTCGGTTTTACCTACGAGCGGCGTTTCGAGAGCCATGCCGACTATCCGCAGTTGTGGGCCATACGCAAGGCCATACGCGACCTGCGCAAGAACCGCAAGAAGGGTAGTGAGAACTACCATCAGAAACTGGAACGCCTCAAGAGTCGTGCTGCCGAGATAGAGATACGCATCAATGCCGAACTGCTGGGCGAAGCGCGCGTAGTGGCTTGTACGCTTGCCGGTTCTGCCCACCGCTTGCTGGAGGGTATGAAGTTCGGTACGCTCTTTATCGATGAGGCTGCCCAGGCTCTGGAGGCAGCCTGTTGGATTCCTATGCGCAGGGTGTCGAGGGTCATTCTGGCTGGCGACCACTGCCAGTTGCCGCCTACGGTCAAGAGTATGGCGGCCCTGCGTGCCGGACTGGGCAAGACGCTCATGGAGCGTATAGCCAGTAACAAGCCCGAGGTGGTAACGCTGCTCAAGATACAGTACCGTATGAACGACCAGATTATGCGGTTCTCCAGCAACTGGTTCTATCATGGGGAGGTGGAGAGTGCGCCGCAGATCAAGTATCGTGGCATCCTCGATTACGACCACCCCATCACCTGGATAGACACTTCCGACAAGGAACCTTCCGCCACGATAGAAGAGGGCGAAGAACTCGACTTCAGAGAACAGTTTGTGGGTGAAAGTTTCGGACGCATCAACAGGGCAGAGGCCGAACTTACGCTCCTTACCCTGGCGGAATACCTTACGAAGATAGGCCGGCAACGTGTGCTGTCCGAGAGCATTGATGTAGGGGTTATCTCGCCTTACCGTGCACAGGTGCAGTACCTGAAACGCCTGCTGAAGAAGTACGATTTCTTCAAGCCCTACCGTCATCTCATCAGTGTGAACACGGTAGACGGTTTCCAGGGGCAGGAGCGTGACGTTATCCTCATCTCGCTGGTGCGTA
Source organism: bacterium (assembly GCA_963601815.1). Taxonomy (GTDB): domain Bacteria; phylum Bacteroidota; class Bacteroidia; order Bacteroidales; family Bacteroidaceae; genus Prevotella. The sequence goes on along the minus strand of CAVCGV010000041.1, from coordinate 12,920 downwards.
GCAATGACGACGGGCAGATAGGCTTCCTCAAAGACCTGCGCCGCATGAACGTGGCGATGACGCGTGCACGCATGAAACTCATCATTCTCGGCAACAAGGACACCATGACGCGCCATCCCTTCTACCGCCAGTTGTGGGAATACATCGAGGCTATAAAAGAGTAGCGTGCTACCTCCAATAATACAAATACCCTGCTTCCGAGCTCGGAAGCAGGGTATTTGTATTATTGTGCGATTTGTTTACTTCATTTTCATGCCCAGATGGTACATGATGAAACCGTATACGTCGGCATTCTCTTCCATCTGCTTGCTCAGAGGCTTGCCGCCGCCGTGTCCGGCCTTGCTGTCTATACGTATCAGGACAGGCTCCTTGCCGGCCTGGCACTCCTGCAGCATGGCTGCAAACTTAAAGGAATGGGCAGGTACCACACGGTCATCATGGTCGGCAGTGGTAACCATGGTGGCAGGATAGCTCACGCCCTTCTTGAGGTTGTGCAGTGGAGAGTAACCCTTCAGGTATTCGAACATCTCCTGGCTGTCGGCACTCGTGCCGTAGTCGGGTGCCCAGTTCCATCCGATGGTAAATTTGTGGTAGCGCAGCATGTCCATTACGCCCACCTCGGGTATGCAGACCTTGAAGAGGTCGGGCCTCTGTGTCATGCAGGCACCCACGAGCAGACCTCCGTTGCTGCCACCCATGATGGCGAGGTGCTCCTTGTCGGTATACTTGTTGGCAATGAGCCATTCGCCGGCAGATATGAAGTCGTCAAACACGTTCTGCTTCTGCATCTTCGTGCCTGCCAGGTGCCAGTCTTCGCCATACTCGCCGCCGCCGCGCAGTACCACATAGGCATATACGCCGCCGTTCTCCAGGAAGGGGATGCGCATCGACGAGAAGTAGGGAGGATAGGTGACGTTGAATCCGCCGTAGCCGTACATCAGCACGGGGTTCTTGCCGTTCTTCTTCAGCCCTTTCTTGTAGGTAAGGAAGATGGGTATTTTCGTTCCATCCTTAGAGGTGTAGAAGGCCATCTCTGATGTGTAGTCGCCGAGCTTGAAGTTTACCTTCGGTGCGCTGTACACGCTGCTCTTGCCCGATGCAAGGTCGTAGCTGTATATGGTGCTTGGTACCGTGTACGACGTGTAGCTGTAGAAGAGTTCCTTGCGTTCGCGCTTACCCGAGAAGGAGGCACTTCCCACGCCGGGCAGTGCGATGTCCGAGAGTTTCTTGCCATCTATATTGTAAAGGTACGCGTGCGAGCAGTTGTCCTTGGCATACGACAGCACCATCTTGTCTCCGTCCACGAAGGTTACACCCTCCAGCACGGCGTCGCTCTCCGGCACCAGTTCTTTCCAGTCGTTGTAGCCCGGCTTGCTGAGGCTTGCCACCATGAGGCGGTACTTCGGTGCACCGGCATTGGTAAGCATATAGATGTTGTCGCCTATAAACTCTACAGGGCTGTAGGTCTTCGTGCAGTCGCCCGTCATCTGTATAAACTGCGAGTTGGGTTGGCGCAAGTCACGCACATAGAGGTTGATGCCCTGGTCCATGCCCGACTCGTAGAGGAACATCATCGTCTCCTCCTTGTTCACGCCCACGCTGTAGAAACGCAGTGGGTTGGTAGGGTTCTGGTAGAATAGCTGGTCCTGGCTCTGCGGCGTGCCCATCTTGTGGTAGTAAACCTTCTGCACCTCGTTCTTGGCAGAAGTCTCCTTGCCCTTCTCCGGAGCGTCGTAGGCACTGTAATAGAAACCGTCGCCACACCAGGTGGCACCCGTAAACTTTGCCCACACGATGTGGTCGTCGAGCAGCTTTTGTGTCTTCACGTCCATGACGTATATTTCCTCCCAGTCGCTACCGCTGCGCGATATGGTGTATGCGAAGTACTTTCCGTCGTGGCTGAACGAGATGTCCTTTAGTGCCACCGTACCGTCATCGCTCAGTTTGTTGGGGTCGAGGAACACGCGTCCTGCATCGCCCAGTTTGTCCATCTGGTAGAGTACTGCCTGGTTTTGCAGTCCGTTGTTGCGGTACACGTACCATTTGCCGTTCTTCTCGAAGGGCGTATACACCTTCTCGTAGTTGGACACTTCCTTGAGGCGTTTCAGATACTTGCTGCGCTGGGGTATCTTTGCCAGGTAGGCATTGGTAATGTCGTTCTCTGCCTTTACCCATGCGGCGGTTACGCTGCTGGTATCGTTCTCCAACGGGCGGAAGGGGTCGGCCACCTTTGTGCCGAAGTATTCGTCCACCGTTCCGTCTTTCGGGGCTACCGGATATTTCAGGTTCTGCCCCGTCATGGTTATGGCACTCACTGCCAATACCGAAGTCAATAGAAATTTGTTCATTTACCTTTATGTTGATTGTTTTCCAGTGCAAATGTACACTTTTATTTGTTCATGGGCAAACTTTCGTCTCTCTTTTTGCGTATAGGGTGGTAATGCTGTGGCATAATGGCATTCTGAGTGATGTCAAAGTGATATTATGAAAGAAATATTTGCATATTTGTGAATAAATGTTTGGTAGGTACGTAGAAAAGTAATAACTTTGCAGTCGGAAAGCCGATGCCGTAGTCATAACGTATGGTATTATGGCAATACATTATTGGTAAATCAACGTAAGAGGGAAGCAGAAAAGACTTCCCGGGGATAATGCACAGAACGGCACCAGTACGGTTGTCGAGAGAACGAGAACAAGAAATAGATTATACAGAAAGACAAGAGAGATATATGAGAATGAAGGTTTTGTTCGCTTCAATGCTGCTTGCGGCATCGGGGCAAATGTTGGCACAGACTCCCGGTACAGTGGGAGGACAGGTCTTCGACGAGAATGGAGAGCCTGTCATAGGTGCCCAGGTTACGGTAAAGGGGACGAAGACCGGTACCGCGACAGATGTGGACGGCAAGTTTAACTTGCCCAGTGTGAAACGAGGCGACATCATTGTCATCAATTACCTTGGTATGGAATCGCAGACCGTGAAGGCTGCTCCCGGCATGAAGGTGACGCTCCACTCCTTAGACCAGCAGTTGGACGAGGTTATCGTCGTCGCCTATGGTGAGCAGAAGAAGTCGTCGTTCACGGGCTCTGCCGGTGTGGTAGACAGCAAGTCGCTCGAGAAACGCCAGGTCAACAATGTGATGGATGCCCTGCAGGGTAACGTCGCCGGTCTGCAGTCGTTCCAGTCGTCCGGTTCGCCCGATGCCACTCCTACCTTCCGTATCCGTGGCTTCAGTTCTCTCAATGCAGGTAACGACCCGCTCATCGTCCTCGACGGTGTGCCTTACGACGGTTTGTGGAGCAGCATCAACCCTGCCGATGTGGCCAGCATTACGGTGCTCAAGGATGCCGCCAGCAATGCTCTCTACGGTGCCCGTGGTGCCAACGGTGTCATCATTGTCACCACCAAGAAGGGCAGTCAGGGCAAGGCTACTGTTACGCTCGATGCCAAGTTGGGATGGAGCAGCCGCAGTTCCAAGCGTTATGACACCATCGACGACCCTGCAGAATATCTCGAGACCCATTACAAGAGTCTCTACAATTACTATTCCAATGCGAAAGGTCTCAATGCCTACCAGGCCCACGTCAGTGCCAACGATGCCATGTATGGCAAGACGGCAGACGGCGGTTTGGGCTATGTACCCTACAGTGTTCCCGACGGCCAGTACCTCATCGGTACCAACGGCAAGCTCAACCCCAACGCTACCCTCGGCAACCGTGTCTACAACAACGGACAGGTGTACACCATCATGCCTGACGACTGGATTGACGAAACCTACCGCACGGCATTGCGCCAGGAGTACAACCTGAGCATCAACGGCGGCAACGAGCAGGGACAGTTCTATGCTTCGCTGGGCTACCTCAACAACGAGGGTATCGTCATCGGTTCCGACTATGAGCGCTACACGGCACGCATGAAGGCAAGCTACAAGGCCAACAAGTGGCTCACCGTAGGCGGCAATATCAACTATGCCCACTCTGTCACCAACAATGCCGACGAGGATGCCACCGGCAGTAACAACATCTTCTATCAGGCTGCCATGATGGCGCCCATCTATCCCGTCTACCTGCGCGACGGCGAGGGCAACATCCTGCACAACGAGAACGGCGTGGTGGGCGACTATGGCGACGGTGTTTACCTGGGCAGCAACTATGTGCGTCCATACATCTCGCAGTCGAACGGTATTACCGATTCCGGTCTTAATACCCAGAACACCGTATCCAACAGCTTTACGCTCAACGGTTATGCCGATGTCAGCATCTGGGACGGACTCAGTGCCACGCTCAGCGGCAACGTGTACAGCAACTCCAACCGCTATACGCAGACCATCAACCCCTTCTACGGATATGGTTACCTCAGTTTCCCTAACGGATATGTGTACAAGACCAACTACAACTACAATTCTGTCAACTTCCAGGAACTGCTGAAGTATGCCCACAGTTTCGGCAAGCACAACGTGTCGCTGCTCGCCGGTCATGAGAACTACAAGCATACCTACGACTATATGACGGGCGACCGCAAGAACATGTTCTCTTACTTCGGTAACCAGGAGCTCGACGGTGCCACTACCTATATCTCCAACTCTTCCTACAAGAGCGAGTACTGCACCGAGGGCTGGATATTCCGTGCGCTCTACGACTACGACGGCAAGTACTTCGGACAAGTGTCTTACCGCCGCGATGCTTCTTCGCGCTTCCATCCCGACCATCGCTGGGGTAACTTCTACTCCTTCGGCGGTGCATGGATTGTTACCAAGGAGAGCTGGATGAAGGACGTGACATGGCTCAATATGCTGAAACTGAAAGCTTCCTTCGGACAGAACGGTAACGACAATATCGATGACTTCCTCTATACCGATACCTACAACATCAACAAGGGCGAGGGCAACGAGATAGGACTCACCATCAAGAACATCGGTAACGAGAACATTACCTGGGAGACGGTGACCAATGTCAATGCCGGTTTCGAGTTTGAGGTGCTCCACAGCCGTCTGCGCGGTGGTCTCGACTACTTCTACCGCAAAACCACCGACATGCTCTGTACCGTCAGGGTACCGCTGTCGCAGGGTTATGCTGGCTATTCGTCCAACATCGGCGACATGGTAAACAAGGGTGTGGAGATAGAACTCGAGGGCGAGCCTATTGTCACCAAGGACATCAAGTGGACTGTGGGTGCCAACCTTACAGCCTACAAGAACAAGTTGGTGAAGCTCAACGAGGACAACCGCTACAACACACTCGAGGGCGGTCATCCCGGTTACACCAGCGGTAGCTACTACTATGGCGAGGGACTTCCTCTGTACACCTGGCGTCTGAAGAAATATGCCGGTGTCAATGCGAACGGCGAATCCATGTGGTACATGCACGATGCCAACGGCAACCTCACCACCACTACCAACCCGAACGATATTACGTCGGATAACGATTACTTCAACTGCGGTACGGCTCTGCCCGACTTCTATGGCGGTTTCAATACCAGCGTGTCGGCATACGGATTCGACTTCAATATCTCCTTTGCCTACTCCGTGGGTGGCAAGGCCATGGACTGGAGCTACCAGTCGCTCATGACCGTTCCTACTTCCGGCTTTACCGGACGTGCCCTGCACAAGGATATTCTCAATGCATGGTCTACCGAGAATCCTACGTCAGATATCCCACGCCTCCAGTACGGCGACGAGTATTCAGCCTCTACCTCAGACCGTTTCCTCACCAATGCCAGTTGGCTGGCACTGCAGAACGTGTCCTTGGGCTATACCTTCCCCAAACAGTGGATACGCACTTTGGGGCTCTCTAACCTCCGCATCTACGTGTCGGGCGAGAACCTTACCTACTGGAGCCACCGCAAGGGCTTCGACCCGCGTATCAGCTATGCCGGTTCGGTAAGCAGCGACGTGACTTATGCTCCTGCCCGTACCGTTACTGCCGGTATTTCCGTTCAATTCTAAAAACAGAAAGAAGTCATGAATACGATAATCAAGAAAATATATTTGCTCCCCTTGGCAATATCCACCCTTCTGCTCAGTGGATGTATGGACAATGTAGAGCCTACGAGCTTTGCCACGAAGGAGCAGATCAATTCCAGCAGCACATCGTTTGATATGCTCGTCAACGGTTTGAAGTCCAAGATGATGGAGCTTCGCACTTATGGTTCTACAGCTGGTAGCGCAGCCGAGGCCACCGGCGACTGGGGCTATCCTTGTTTCATGTTGTGGCGCGACGTAACGCTCGACGGCATGCCCTCTACCGGAACGTCGTGGAACTACCAGTACACGCTCGAGGCAGCCACCAACCTGTCTTACTATTCGGTCTATCCGTATTACTATTACTATTCCTTCATCAACAATACCAACCGTATCCTGAATGGCGTGGACGAGGTCAATGCCTCGGAGAGTGTCAAGCAGTCGCTTGCCAGGGTGCACACCTACCGTGCGCTTTGCTACATGCAGCTCTCCTCCATGTTCGAGTTCTACAAGACGGGTATTGAGGAACTCGACAGTACGGCAAGTAAGGTACTGGGACTCACAGTGCCCATCCTTACCGAGAACACCACTGCCGACGAGAGCAAGAACAATCCGCGTGCACCGTTCTACAAGATGTACCGCTTTATCTATAAGGATCTCGCCTTTGCCGAGGATAACATAAACAGGTATTCCCGTTCGGAGAAAAACGACATCAATGCCGATGTCATCAACGGACTGATGGCGCGCTTCTGGCTGAACCTCGGAACGCGTTTCGAGCGCAATCCTAACGACCTTGTAACGCAGTTGGAGCACGAAGGCGACCAAGACGGTTTCAAGGATCTGGGCATTACTTCCGCTCTCGACTGCTACCGCAAGGCGGGAGAGTATGCCCAGCAGGTTATCTACGCCGGATATACGCCTATGACCAGCGAGCAGTGGCACGATGCCACTACAGGCTTCAACACAGCCAACACGGCGTGGGTGTGGAGTATCAAGTTCAGCTCTACCGAGCAGACTGCCTACTCCTGGTGTTCCATCACCGGACTCTTTGCCTCTGAGCCAACCTGGGCGATGCCTGCCTACGGTAGCGAGTACCGCTGCATCAGCAAGGCGCTCTACGACCAGATAGGCGACGGCGACTGGCGCAAGACGACATGGGTAGCCCCGGAAGATGCGGGTGCAGTCGTTGCTCCTACCGTTAAGTACAACACGGTGCTCAAAGACTCTACTGCCGCTACCAAGGCTGCCAAGACGGCATGGTGCCGCTTGCCGGCTTATGCCAACCTGAAGTTCCGTTCGGGAAGCGGCAACATGGAGTCGGAAGAGGTGGGACTCTTGGTAGACATTCCCCTGATGCGTGTCGAGGAGATGTACTTCATCGATATGGAGGCCAAGTTGCACACCGCTGGTCTGGCACAGGCTAAGCAGGCACTCGAGTCGTTCCTGAATACCTACCGTTACACCGATGGCAAGCAGTATGTCTCTGCAGCCGCGACCGACCGTGAGTTTATCTACGAGATGATAGGACAGAAATACATCGAGTTCTGGGGCGAGGACGTGCTCTTTGCCGACTACAAGCGCTTGGGTCTGAAGGTAGATCGTACACAGGACGACACCAACTATCTGAGCAGTTACCAGATGCATTCTTATGAAGGCTATGCGGCTCCCTGGATGAACTTCTACATTCCGTCGATGGAACGCGACTTCAACAAGGGCATAGTGATGAACCCCGACCCTGTTTCGTATATCGCAAAATACTGCAAGTAAAGATTGTCCCTATATATAAAAAGATGATTAACCATATGAAAAAATATATCTATCACATAACCATGCTGCTGGCCGTAGGCTTAGCCCTTGTTGCCTGCAACGACAAGGCCGACAGCGACTATACGCCAGCATCGCCTACGCCCGAGACGAGCATGCAGGTCTATTTTGATGCCTCCAACGAGAATGGCATTATCGTGGCTGCCGGACAGAATACGGCAGAGATTACCGTATCGCGTGTCAAGGATACTGAGGAGGCTGAGGTGCCCATCGTCTGCAAGTCGGCAGACGAGGGACTTACCATTCCCGCCTCTATCAAGTTCGAGGCTGGCTCCAAAACTGCCACACTCACCATCGGCATAGGCGACATCACGCCCGACAAGCCCTACAACTTCTCGCTTGCCATTCCCGATGCGTATGCCGACCACTACACCAAGCTCGACGGCTCTGAGGTGTACAACAGTTATGTGCTGCAGGCAGAATGGAATACCTACATAAAGAACGACACGATAACATGGACGGTGGACAACGTCAAGCATACATGGTATACGCCCATAGAGCGACTTGGCTCTACCAACCGCTACCGCATCAAGGACTTCGTAGGGTCTGGGCAGGACATGGTGTTTGTTGTGGGCGGCGATGCCGCAGGCAACGCAGGCTACTATACAATGTCTCCTTACAGCAATTACGTCGACGCAACAGACGGCAGTGCCAGCTACTTCGTCTGGACCGACGCGGAGAAGGAGTCGCTTTCGTGGACTGTCGGCAGCAAGAAGGTTACCGAGTGGGGCGTCATGTACTCCTATGGGTCGACGAGCTACAGCTATATCTCGTTCGAACAGGGATTTGGTATGTTCGGAACCTATTATACCATCTACGATGACGGTTCCTATGACTATTACAATTATGTCAACCTGCATTTCGCTCCCGTTGGCGGACTGAAGTAACAGAAGAAGAGTTAGGTTTGTGCGTGGAATATTTAGAACACGCCTTAAAAAAAGACACAGACAATGAAAAAGATATATTATATTTTATTTCTCGCCGTCATGGCATGCATGAGCCTTGTTTCGTGCAGCAGCGATGATGTAGCGAAGACCGCGCTGGAATCTCCAGTCATCGCACAGGGTGAGACGCATGTCCGTTCGCTTGCCTTCAGTTGGCAGCCAGTGAGCGGTGCCTCACAGTATGCTTACGAACTGTATGCCCCCGACGACAATGTGGTACTGGGCGGCACTACCACTACCACGTCGGTAATAGCCACAGGCCTTACACCCAACACTACCTATACGCTCAAGGTGTGGGCATACGCAGCGGTGACAGGCGACAAGACCACGTCGCCCGTGGCTACGCTCACGGCTACCACCAATGCCACCTATACGCTCGATACGCCTGTTCCGGAGGCTTCCAGTGCCAATGGCGGTGTCACCATTACGTGGCCCGAGGTGGAGCATGCCACCAGTTACGCCTATACCTGTATTGCCGAGGATGGCGAGGAAGTGGCAAGCGGCGAGACTACAGCCAACTCCATTACGCTTTCTGGCCTTGCCATAGGCGACTATACGCTCGGCATCAAGGCGGTGAGTACAGACGAGGCTTGGCTCGACTCGGAGATTTTCTCCCTTACCTTCAAACGCACCAAAGCTGAGCTGTGGCGTCATACGGGTACTTATACCTGCGGTGCTCTGGGTGAGTCTTTCCCGGCCACCATCGTGTCGTACGACGACGGCAGCTACACCATAGAGGCTCCCTTCGGAGTGGAGGGCTACGACATCAGCTTTACCGTAGATGCCGAGACGGGCATTCTGTCGCCCGTGGGGGCTTATGTCGATGACTATGACTATTCGTATTTCTATCCCGACAGCCAGCACTATATGGCTGCTTACTTCAACGGAACATCGTACAGCAACTTCTCCGGCGACAAGAACAACGGTGAAGTGTGGTTCTCCTCTTATCTTTACACGATGGACGGAACGCAGGTGGGGTCGTTTGCCTATGACGACTTCACATGGTCTACCGAAGGGTTGAGCATGGACGACATCTGCGGTACCTATGCCGCACACGTTACCTGCTACGATTATTTCGACTTTAAGGCGTGGGCCACTATCGACCGCACAGACGAGGTAACCATTACCGACAACGGCGACGGTACGGTCAATATCTACAACTTCTATGACTGGCAGGAAAACTTCACCGCCAAGGTAGACCTCTCAGCACGCAAGCTCACCATCGAGCCTGTGGCCAACTGGGGCGAATACTATACCTTTGCAGATGCCTCCGACCAGACGGCGGCTGTAGTGGGTACTGTAGAAACAGACGGCACCATCACCTTCTCCGATTTCGGTGCATGGTACAGCAACTTTAGTTATATCTACGCAGATTCTAAGTGTGTCATGACCAAGAAGACCGAATGAAACATATACTGATTGTCTTTCTGGGTCTGCTCCTCGGTACAGCTTTCTCCTTCGCACAGACTGCGAAGGGGACGGCTGCCGGAGGAGCAGACCCTTTTTCGGCATCTCCCATACCCGAAGGATGCCGACCGGAGGTACCGCCCCTGCTTGCCACCACGTGGGACCAGGGTGAGCCATACTATAACCAAACGCCTACCGACTCTGCAGGCACGCACTGCCGTACGGGGTGCGTGGCTACCTCGCTGGCGCAAATCATGAATTATTACCGCTATCCTGCCACCCTTGCCGACGGCACGCGCATCGACTGGCAACATATGTTGCCCTCCTATACGCCGGGTAACTATTCTGCCCAAGAGGGCGAGGCTGTGGCGCAGCTTATGGCACGCTGTGGCAAGGCGGTGAAGATGAAGTACGGGGTAGGGGTAAGCCTTACTTATCCCAAGGAGACGGCAGACGGCGTGGCGAGAGAATTCGGATACATCATCAAGGACTATGGTTACAAGGACTATCCCAAGAATCCCAATTATGATGACCGCAAGTGGAAGGAAGTGGTGTACCGCGAATTGAGTGCCGGACGGCCTGTACTCTACGGCGGTACGTCGTACAAGCATGGGGCGGACAACTATTATTCCCATTCCTTCGTACTCGACGGCTACGACCGGCTGGGACGTGTGCATGCCAATTATGGGTTCTCCGGGCAGGGCGACGGTTTCTTCGACATCGACCACCTGCCCATGAAGTACGGCGATGTAGACGAGGAGTTTGACACTTACCAGACCCTCGTCGTTATACACCGCCCGCAAGACGGCCCTATAGACTACGACCTGAAGTGTCTGGAGTGAATAGATAACAACTTGCATAATACATGCAAGAAGCAGACACTTCTTTATGTTCGCTGGTTACCGTTGGGCATCGCCTGCTGTGGTAACCATAGTAGTGTGCAGCGAGGGCGCCTACCTTCTAAAACCTACAAGTTCCTTATTTGACTGCTACTACCTCTATCTCTACGAGGGCGCCCTTGGGCAGCTGCTTAACGGCAACGGCAGAGCGGGCAGGGTAGGGCTGACTGAAAAGTTCGGCATACACCTCGTTCATGGCGGCAAAATCGTCCATGCTGGCGAGGAATACCGTTGTCTTTACGACATGGCTCAGGTCAGTGCCGGCAGCCTTCAGAATGCTCTGTACGTTGGTGAGGCTCTGACGGGTCTGCTCCTTGATGCCTCCCTCGGGGAAACTGCCCGTGGCGGGATCTACGGGCAACTGTCCCGATGCATAGATGAAACCGTTAACTTCGATGGCCTGGCTATACGGTCCGATAGCTGCAGGTGCATTGTCTGTGTGGATTGCGTTCATAGTCTGTTATGTTTGTATTTGAATATTGCTTGAAAAATCGGTCCAGTATCATTCCCCCAAAGAGAAATGCTCCAGTGCGGCAGCCACGCCGTCTTCCTCGTTGGAGAGGGTAATGTAGTCGGCCACCTCTTTCAGCTCGGGTACGGCATTTGCCATGGCTACACCCATACCAGCCAGTTTTACCATGGACAGGTCGTTGTATCCGTCACCAAAGGCGATGAGGTCGGCAGGAGTAAGATGGAGCATCTCTAACAGCAGTTTCAGCGTTTCGGCTTTGTCTATACCCTTAGGCACCAGTTCGAGGTCGAAGGGTGCCGAGCGGAAAATGTCCATCTTCGAGCCAAGCATTTCCTTAAGGTCGCTCTCTGCCTTCGCCATGTCTTCCTCATGTCCGGTCATGAGCAGTTTGCAGGGGTTGGCAACGAGGGCTTCCAGAAGGTTGTCCACACCGTCTATCTCCATCTTGTTGGTACGTCTCTCCTCCCATACATATTCGTCATCGGGTGTCTCGGTAATGATTTTGCCGTCCTTATAGCCCAAGAGAGCATATCCCTTCTCTTTGGCATAGTGGTAGACGGTGGGAATCACGTCTTCGGGCAGTTTTCTTTTGAAGACCGACTGGTGGGTCGTGGTGTCGATAATCTTTCCGCCGTTGTAGGAGAGGATGTATCCGCCGCGTGTGCTCATCTCCAGACTGTCGGATACCGACTTGATGCCGAAGCTGGGACGCCCGGAGGCAATGACTATGATGGCACCCTCTTCCTGTGCCTTGAAGAGGGCTTTGAGGGTACGCGGAGTTATTTCCTTTTCATTGTTGGTCAGTGTGCCGTCCAAGTCAAGGGCAATGACGCGGTAGGGCAGTTTGCCCTGCTGGAGTGTGGTGTTCTTGTTATCCATTTCTCTCTTGTTTTTTGCAAAGGTACGACTAATATGCAAGATAACGTCTTGATTAACTTCCGTTAACGTAAAATAGTAAAGCGTATACTTAGCATTAATCTTTGTTTATATGGAACGTTATCATTGGAAAAGCGTTTCAACCACATTCCTCAATACCGTTGCTAATATTCCAGCAACCACTTCCACAAAGGAACAATCTCAATGCGGCATCCTTCCTTCTCCACTGTATCTTGAGTAACATAAGACTGATACTCTGTTATCAGCAATTTGATTAAGTCCTTGGTCATATTCCCTATAATTTTGCTGCAAAGATAATCATTTTGTCGTTTATAGACGACAAAACGCTCTGTTTTTTATCGTTTATAGACGACAAATTTCGCTTTTATTGTGATAATATGTATGTCATGTGTGCGGTTCTTGTGATAAAACGGTAAAATAAGTTTAAGGTCGCAGTAACTATTCAGCAGCCCCCATCCCAAAAGCAGAGTCTAGCCTATTGGGTAGGGGGTATCTGCCATCACCTGTGGATAGGCAATGG
>CAVCGV010000040.1:0-23624 GCA_963601815.1 bacterium | reverse complement strand
AAAAATCCATGAAGGGGTCCCACGTAAAATGACTTCAACCGTATAACCACAATATAAGCCCCGGAGAGGGAAGTGGCGACCACATTATGCAAGCGGTTAGAAAGGCACAAGCGTTACAGTTACAGTTGTTACAGTTATTACAGAAAGGGTTCGAATGTTACAATCCTCCTTATATATATTATATAACTAATTAATTATTAAGTATATATATATATAAGAAAAGAAAAAAATGGTACCTCTCGAAAAAAATAACTGTAACAACTGTAACTGTAACGCAAATCCTTGCTTTTGCTCTTCTAAGAGGCAGATACATAGTGACTTAACGAATCTGTGTGCGTGACAGATTTTACTTTCGACCTCTCAAAATACATCCCATTTGCCTTTGTAACCCTCTGAACAGGCCCGAAAAGAGCCCATATTTTGTTCTCGAAAGGCCAAAATTCGAATGCAAGCCTATTTTGTCATTGCTTTTCTCTCTTCCCATTGCACGCTGCTTGGTGCGAAAATCTTATGTATTGCGGCTGTTTTGGAACGAAAAATGATGAATGAGTACTTTCGTCGAATTGAAATCCCAACCGAATCCCGACCGAATCCCGAAAGCAACCATAACCCGGGAGGCAGAGTAAAAGTGTCATCTTTACTAAAGCCAGCAAAAGATCACACTGTGCAAGATAGTGGGTCCTATACTATCCATGATTGCTGGTTCAGCCGCTCAAATGTGCGGGTTGAATATTGCGCACGCTTAATAACTCGCCTGCAAATTGTTGGTTCTTGAAGCGGTCAGTTTGGACCTTTGTTCTCCTCTTTTTCTGGCTCGATAGTGGCAAAATTTACGAGAAAGATAGGTAAATGATGTATAGAAATGTTATTTATGGTTAAATGTTGGTCCGAATAAAAGCTTGCATTTCTTTTAATTAGGTGGTTTCCGATAAAAGTTGTAACTTTGCACCCCGAAAACGCCCAAACATAGGGTGTTCATGAATGATAATAACAAAACAAAAATATAATTAAAAAGTAAAATTATGCCTACTATTTCACAATTGGTAAGAAAAGGCCGACAGGTATTGGTAGACAAGAGCAAGTCTCCCGCTTTGGATTCATGTCCTCAGCGTCGTGGTGTTTGCGTCCGTGTCTATACCACTACTCCTAAGAAGCCTAATTCAGCAATGCGTAAGGTTGCTCGTGTGCGTCTGACTAACTCTAAGGAGGTCAACTCTTACATCCCCGGTGAGGGTCACAACTTGCAGGAGCACTCAATCGTTTTGGTTCGTGGTGGTCGTGTAAAGGACCTTCCTGGTGTACGTTATCACATCGTTCGCGGTACACTCGATACAGCCGGTGTCGCAAACCGTACACAGCGCCGTTCTAAGTATGGTGCTAAGAAACCTAAGGCAAAGAAGTAATTTGCCATTAAAAAATGCCGAGAGCTCACGGTCGGAGATGGTCGGGAGCTTGAGGCTTAACAAAAAAACAGTTTTGCTGGTGAACTGACAGGTTGAGTAAATGCTCGGGTGCGAGCGTTGAAGAACAAAGAACAGCCCCACGCAGAATGTAAATATTCAAAACAAAAATGAGAAAAGCAAAACCAAAGAAGCGTGTGATCCTTCCCGATCCCGTATTCAACGACCAGAAGGTCTCTAAGTTCGTGAACCACTTGATGTACGATGGCAAGAAGAATACATCGTATGAGATTTTTTACAATGCCCTCGATATCGTTAAGGTAAAGATGGCTAATGAGGAGAAGAGCGCTCTCGAAATCTGGAAGCAGGCTCTTAGCAACATTACTCCTCAGGTAGAGGTAAAGAGCCGCCGTATCGGTGGTGCAACTTTCCAGGTTCCTACAGAAATCCGTCCCGACCGCAAGGAAAGTGTCTCTATGAAGAATCTTATCGCTTATGCTCGCAAGCGTGGCGGCAAGACTATGGCTGACAAGCTCGCTGCAGAAATTATGGACGCCTACAACAATCAGGGTGGTGCCTATAAGCGTAAGGAGGATATGCACCGTATGGCCGAGGCTAACCGTGCATTCGCTCACTTCAGATTCTAATTTAACATATATATAATAGGTAAATACAAAAATGGCAAATCGCGATTTACATTTGACACGTAACATCGGTATCATGGCGCACATCGATGCCGGTAAGACTACAACGTCTGAGCGTATCTTGTTCTACACAGGTAAGACTCACAAGATTGGTGAGGTGCACGATGGTGCAGCCACAATGGACTGGATGGCACAGGAGCAGGAACGTGGTATCACTATCACTTCAGCTGCTACAACATGTAACTGGAACTATCTGGGCAAGTCTTACAAGATCAACTTGATCGATACTCCGGGACACGTTGACTTTACCGCAGAGGTTGAGCGTTCACTCCGCGTTCTCGATGGTGCAGTTGCTACTTATTCTGCTGCCGACGGTGTTCAGCCACAGTCTGAGACTGTATGGCGCCAGGCCGACAAGTACAATGTGCCACGTATCGGTTACGTTAACAAGATGGACCGTTCGGGTGCTGACTTCTTCGAGACTGTTCAGCAGATGAAGGACATTCTTGGTGCTAATCCTATTGCTATTCAGATTCCTATTGGTGCAGAGGAGAACTTCAAGGGTGTTGTTGACCTGATCAAGATGAAGGCCATCCTCTGGCACGATGAGACCATGGGTGCCGAGTATGACGTTGAGGATATCCCTGCAGACTTGGCTGACGAGGCTGCAGAATGGCGCGACAAGCTCGTTGAGGGAGCTGCCAACTTCGATGACGAGGTTATGGAACTTTATCTCGAGGGTAAGGATATTCCTGAGGAGAAGCTCCTCGCTGCTATCCGTAAGGGTTGCTGCGCTATGGAGTGCTGCCCAATGCTCCTTGGTTCTTCTTACAAGAACAAGGGTGTTCAGCCGCTGCTCGACTATGTTTGTGCATTCTTGCCTTCACCTATGGATACTCCTGCCATCATCGGTACCAACCCTGATACTGAAGAGGAGGAGGATCGCAAGCCTTCTGAGGACGAGCCTACATCGGCTCTTGCGTTCAAGATCGCTACTGACCCGTTCATGGGCCGTCTCGTGTTCTTCCGCGTCTACTCAGGTAAGGTTGCTGCCGGTACTTATGTTTACAACCCACGTTCCGGTAAGCGCGAGCGCATCAGCCGCTTGTTCCAGATGAACTCTAAGCAGGAAATTCCTATGGAGACTATCGACGCCGGTGATATCGGTGCTGGTGTAGGTTTCAAGGATATCCGTACTGGTGATACACTCTGCGATGAGGATCACCCCATCGTATTGGAGTCTATGTCATTCCCTGACACTGTGATCTCTATCGCAGTTGAGCCTAAGAGCCAGGCCGACATCGCCAAGATGGACAATGGTCTTGCCAAGTTGGCTGAAGAGGACCCAACATTTACTGTTCGCACAGACGAGCAGAGCGGTCAGACCATCATCTCTGGTATGGGTGAGCTTCACTTGGATATCATCATCGACCGTCTGAAGCGTGAGTTCAAGGTTGAGTGTAACCAGGGTAAGCCTCAGGTTAACTACAAGGAGGCTATCACCAAGTTCGCTCAGAGCCGTGAGACTTACAAGAAGCAGTCTGGTGGTCGTGGTAAGTTCGCTTGCATCGATGTTACTATCGGTCCTAAGGACGAAGACTTCAAGGAAGGCGATCTGCAGTTCATCAACGAGGTGAAGGGTGGTAATATTCCTAAGGAGTTCATTCCTTCAGTACAGAAGGGCTTCGCTGACTGCCTGTCGAATGGTGTACTCGGTGGCTTCCCTATGACTGGTTTGAAGGTTACTCTTACCGATGGTAGCTTCCACCCCGTAGACTCTGACCAGTTGTCATTCGAGCTCGTAGCTCATCAGGCATTCAAGGTGCTCTGTCCTAAGGCTGGTCCTGTCCTCATGGAGCCTATCATGAGGGTTGAGGTTGTTACTCCAGAAGAGAACATGGGTGACGTTATCGGTGACTTGAACAAGCGTCGTGGTCTCGTACAGGGTATGGAAGAGGCTCGTAGCGGTGCACGCATCGTGAAGGCTATGGTTCCTCTGGCAGAGATGTTCGGTTATGTAACAGCTTTGCGTACCATTACTTCTGGTCGTGCAACAAGCTCTATGGAGTACGATCACCACTCTCCTCTGTCTTCAACTATTGCCAAGGCAGTTCTTGAAGAGGTGAAGGGTCACGCAGAACTCCTGTAATCAAAAAAAAATAACGGTAAGATGAGGCGCTGCTTAGCGAATGACTCTTAAGCAGCGTACCTCTTCTTCCATTAGACTATAACAATTCATATAAATAACTTAATTTAAAAATGAGTCAGAAAATCAGAATTAAGCTGAAATCTTACGACCACCAGTTGGTTGACAAGTCAGCTGAGAAGATTGTGAAGGCTGTTAAGGCTACAGGCGCTATCGTTAGCGGTCCTATCCCCTTGCCAACACAAAAGAGCATCTTTACTGTTAACCGCAGTACTTTCGTTAACAAGAAGTCACGCGAACAGTTCCAACTCTCAGACTACAAGCGTCTCATCGACATTTACAGCTCTACAGCTAAGACTGTGGACGCCCTGATGAAGCTTGAATTGCCAAGCGGTGTGGAAGTAGAAATCAAAGTCTAATCATTTAATGTATAATTGAAATGCCAGGATTAATTGGAAGAAAAATCGGAATGACATCCGTTTTCAGTGCCGACGGCAAGAATGTACCGTGCACTGTTATCGAAGTAGGTCCTTGTGTTGTAACCCAGGTTAAAACCGTAGAAAAGGATGGTTACAAGGCTTATCAGTTGGGATTCGGCGAGGCTAAGGAGAAGCGTACTACTCAGCCTATGATGGGAATCTTCAAGAAGGCAGGCACAACACCTAAGAAGCACTTGGCCGAGTTCAAGTTTGACGAGGAGTACAACCTCGGTGACACCATTACAGTTGAAATCTTCAACGACTGCAAGTTCGTTGACGTAATTGGTACATCTAAGGGTAAAGGCTTCCAGGGCGTTGTTAAGCGTCATGGTTTCGGTGGTGTAGGCCAGTCTACACACGGTCAGGACGACCGCGCACGTAAGCCGGGTTCTATCGGTGCTTGTTCTTACCCTGCAAAGGTATTCAAGGGTATGCGAATGGGCGGCCAAATGGGAGGTGACAGAGTGACTACTCAGAACCTTCAGGTGTTAAAGGTTATTCCAGAGCAGAACCTTCTTGTTGTAAAGGGTTCGTTCGCTGGATGCAAAGGTTCAACTGTTTTAATTGAGAAATAATGGAAGTTAGCGTATTAGATATCAAAGGTCAGGAGACCGGCCGTAAGGTTGCTCTTAATGATGCAGTCTTTGGCATTGAGCCTAACGATCACGTTCTCTATCTCGACGTAAAGCAGTATCTCGCTAACCAGCGTCAGGGTACAGCTAAGTCTAAGGAGAGAAGCGAAATGAGCGGTTCTACCCGTAAACTTGGCCGTCAGAAGGGCGGCGGCGGCGCACGCCGTGGTGACATCAACTCGCCTGTATTGGTAGGTGGTGGACGCGTGTTCGGTCCCAAGCCTCGTGATTACGGTTTCAAGTTGAATAAAAAAGTAAAGATTCTTGCTCGTAAATCTGCGTTGTCTTACAAGGCACAGGAGAATGCTATTGTTATGCTCGAAGACTTCACTTTTGAAGCTCCAAAGACAAAAGAATTCTTAAGTCTTGTTAAGAATCTGAAAATAGAAGGCAAGAAAGTGCTTTTGGTTTTGCCGGAATCAAATAAAAACGTATATTTGTCCGCTCGAAACTTGCAGAGTGCAGAAGTCATCATCGCATCTAACGTCAATTCGTATAAAGTTTTGAATGCAGATGTTGTCGTGATAACAGAAAAGTCTCTCGAGACTATCGACCAAATCTTAACTAAGTAAATAGGAGATATTAGAATATGGCATTTATAATCAAACCTTTGGTCACTGAGAAGATGACCAAGACGACAGAGAAGCAGCCTAACCGTTTCGGATTCGTTGTTCGTCCAGAGGCTAATAAACTCGAGATTAAGAAAGAGGTAGAGAGTCTGTATAATGTTTCGGTTGTTGACGTGAACACAATGCGCTTCTCAGGCAAGCGTTCTTCACGTTACACAAAGGCTGGTCTTGTGAAAGGCCAGAAGAATGCCTTCAAGAAGGCTATCGTCACGCTCAAGGAGGGTGATACTATCGATTTTTACAGCAATATTTAAATAAAAAATGGCAGTACGTAAATTAAAACCGGTAACTCCGGGACAAAGACACAAGGTTATTGGCACGTTCGAGGATATTACTGCATCCGTGCCAGAGAAGTCTCTCGTTTACGGTAAACGTTCAACTGGTGGCCGAAACAACACCGGTAAGATGACCGTCCGTTACATTGGCGGTGGTCACAAGCAGAAGTATCGTATCATCGACTTCAAGCGAGAGAAAGATGGTGTTCCAGCAGTAGTGAAGACAATCGAGTATGATCCTAACCGTTCAGCTCGTATCGCATTGCTCTTCTATGCTGATGGTGAAAAACGTTACATTATTGCTCCTAACGGACTGAAGGTGGGTACTACTCTCATGTCAGGCGCAGACGCTGCTCCTGAAGTAGGTAACGCTCTTCCTTTGGCAAACATTCCTGTTGGTACTGTAATTCACAACATTGAGTTGCGTCCAGGTCAGGGTGCCTTGTTGGTTCGTTCGGCTGGTAATTTTGCTCAGTTGACTTCTCGTGAGGGCAGTTATTGTGTGATTAAGCTCCCTTCTGGCGAGACTCGCCAGATCTTGAGTGCTTGTAAAGCTACAGTTGGTAGTGTTGGTAACTCTGACCACGCTCTTGAGCAGTCTGGTAAGGCTGGTCGCTCACGCTGGTTGGGCCGTCGTCCACACAACCGTGGTGTTGTTATGAACCCTGTTGATCACCCAATGGGTGGTGGTGAAGGCCGTCAGAGTGGTGGTCACCCACGTTCACGCAAGGGCTTGTACGCTAAGGGTCTTAAGACTCGTGCACCTAAGAAGCTTTCTAACAAGTATATTATTGAAAGAGCTAACAAAAAATAAAGAGTAAATTATGAGTCGTTCACTTAAGAAAGGTCCATATATCAACGTCTCTCTTGAGAAGAAAATTCTCGCTATGAACGAGAGTGGTAAGAAGAATGTTGTTAAGACATGGGCTAGAGCTTCAATGATATCTCCTGACTTCGTAGGACATACTGTTGCAGTTCATAACGGTAACAAATTTATCCCTGTTTACGTTACAGAGAATATGGTAGGCCATAAGCTTGGAGAGTTCGCTCCAACACGTCGCTTCGGTGGTCACTCTGGTAACAGAAAGTAATTGGGGATTGAACCAACTAAATAAAGTAAATAATGGGAGCAAGAAAACATATAGCAGCCGAGAAAATCAAAGAGGCTCGCAAAAACTTGTACTTCGCTAAATTGGTAGGTGTACCTTCTTCTCCACGCAAAATGCGCTACGTTGTAGACATGATCCGTGGTATGGAAGTGAATCGTGCACTCGGAGTACTGCGCTTCTCTAAGAAGCAAGCATCTGCTGACGTGGAGAAGTTACTCCGCTCAGCTATAGCAAACTGGGAAGCTAAGAATGAACGTAAGGCTGAAGACGGTGAATTGTACATCAGCAAGGTCTTCGTTGACGAAGGCGTTACGATGAAACGCATGAGACCAGCACCTCAGGGTCGTGGTTATAGAATACGCAAGCGTTCTAACCATGTTACTCTTTTTGTTGATGCCAAAACTAATGACGAAAAATAATAAGTAGAATGGGACAGAAAGTTAATCCAATAAGTAACCGACTTGGTATTATACGCGGTTGGGATTCAAATTGGTTCGGTGGTAAGAACTTCGGTGACAACCTCGTTGAGGATCAGAAAATCCGCAAGTATCTTGATGAGCGCCTTGCTAAGGCAAGCGTTTCCCGCATCATTATCGACCGTACGTTGAAACTTGTCACCATTACTATTTGCACTGCCCGTCCAGGTATTGTCATTGGTAAAGGTGGAGCTGATGTAGACAAGCTCAAAGAGGAACTGAAGAAACTTTACAAGAAGGAGATTCAGATCAACATTTTTGAAGTGAAGAAGCCTGAACTTGACGCTACTATCGTAGGCAAGAACATCGCAAGCCAGATTGAGCACATGATTGCTTATCGCCGTGCTATCAAGATGGCTGTTGCCAACACTATGCGTGCAGGTGCTGAAGGTATCAAAGTTCAAATTACTGGTCGTCTGAACGGTGCTGAAATGGCACGTAAGGAAATGTACAAAGAGGGACGTACTCCTTTGCACACTTTCCGTGCAGACATCGATTACTGTCAGTGTGAGGCTCTCACTAAGGTAGGTCTTCTTGGTATCAAGGTTTGGATTTGCCGTGGTGAAGTTTACGGTAAGACTGACCTTACTCCTAATTTCGCTCAGGAGAGCAAGGGTAATGGTCGTGGCAATGGTCGCTCTAACCGTGGTGGTAATCGCAAGAGAAACAATAACCGTTAAATTAGAAAGCTATCATGTTACAGCCAAAAAGAGTAAAATATAGAAGACCTCAAGATGGTCGTGGCAATAAAGGCAACGCCCACAGAGGAACACAGTTGGCATTCGGTTCATTTGGCATTAAGACGCTCGAAGCCAAGTGGATTGACAGTCGTCAGATAGAGGCTGCCCGTGTTGCAGTTAACCGTTATATGAATCGTCAGGGTCAGGTATGGATCCGTATCTTCCCGGACAAACCTATCACTCGTAAGCCTGCTGATGTGCGTATGGGTAAAGGTAAGGGTGATCCCGCAGGTTGGGTTGCGCCTGTGACTCCAGGACGTGTTCTTTTCGAGGTAGAAGGTGTAAGTTTCGATATCGCAAAAGAGGCGCTTCGTCTTGCAGCTCAGAAACTTCCTGTTAAGACTAAATTTATTGTACGTCGTGATTTCGACAAAAACGCTTAATTATGAAGATTAAAGAATTGAAAGAACTTGAAACCAAGGATTTGGTTGAGAAGTTGGAGAGTGCTGTTGCTGCTTACAATCAGAAGAAGCTCAACCACAACATAACTCCGCTTGAGAATCCATCTCAGATTAAGGCTGACCGTCGTGACATCGCACGTATGAAGACTGAACTTCGTCAGAGAGAACTTAACAAATAATAATGGTTCAGATGGAAACAAGAAATTTAAGAAAAGTAAGACAGGGTGTTGTCATCAGCAACAAGATGGATAAAACCATTGTTATTGCAGCTAAGTTCAAGGAGATGCACCCCATTTATGGTAAGTTTGTCCAGAAGACAAAGAAGTACCATGCACATGACGAGAAGAATGAGGCTAACGTAGGTGATACAGTTATGATCATGGAGACTCGTCCTCTGTCCAAGACCAAGAGATGGAGATTAGTACAAATAGTAGAAAAAGCTAAGTAATTATGATACAAGCAGAATCAAGACTTACAGTTTGTGACAACAGTGGCGCTCGCGAGGCTCTTTGCATTCGTGTACTCGGCGGTACTGGACGTCGTTACGCCAGCGTAGGCGACGTTATTGTCGTAGCTGTCAAGAACGTTATCCCGTCAAGTGATTTGAAGAAAGGTGCAGTATCAAAGGCTTTGATTGTTCGCACAAAGAAGGAAATCCGTCGTGCAGACGGTTCTTACATTCGTTTCGACGACAATGCTTGTGTGCTGCTCAACAATGCTGGTGAGCTTCGCGGTAGCCGTATCTTCGGCCCTGTTGCTCGTGAGCTTCGTGCAGTGAATATGAAAGTCGTTTCATTGGCACCCGAGGTTCTTTAATTATTAAAATGTAAAGTAATGAGTAAGTTACATATAAAGAAAGACGATAACGTTATCGTCATCGCCGGTGCAGACAAGGGAAAGTCTGGTAAGGTGCTCAAGGTGCTCGTTGACGAGAACCGTGCCGTCGTAGAAGGCGTGCACGTCGTTTCCAAGAGTACGAAGCCATCTGCCAAGAATCCTCAAGGTGGCATCATCAAGCAGGAGGCTCCTGTACACATTTCCAATTTGAGCCTTGTAGATCCTAAGAGTGGCAAACCTACTCGTGTTTCTATCAAGCACGAAGGTAAGAATGTAGTTCGCATCGCTAAAAAGTCAGGGGAGGTTATCAAGTAATGGATACAGCACAGTTAAAGAAAGTTTATAAGGAGACTATCGCTCCTTCTTTGCAGAAGCAGTTCAACTATTCTTCTTCTATGCAGATTCCTACACTGAAGAAGATCGTCATTAACCAGGGTCTTGGCGACGCTACTCAGGACAAGAAGATTGTTGACGTAGCAATCAACGAGATTACTGCTATTACAGGTCAGAAGGCTGTTGCAACATATTCTAAGAAGGATATCGCCAACTTCAAGCTTCGTAAGAAGATGCCTATCGGTGTTATGGTTACTCTCCGTCGCGAGCGTATGTACGAGTTCTTGGAGAAGCTCGTTCGTGTTTCTCTGCCTCGTATCCGTGACTTCAAGGGTATCGAAACTAAGTTCGACGGTCGTGGTAACTATACATTGGGTATCACAGAACAGATTATCTTCCCTGAGATCAACATCGATGAGATTGACCGCATCCAGGGTATGAACATTACGTTCGTTACATCTGCACAGACTGACGAAGAGGGTTATGCTTTGCTCAAGGCATTTGGCCTTCCTTTCAAGAACGCTAATAAAGATTAAGAGATATGGCAAAAGAATCAATGAAAGCTCGCGAGGTAAAGCGTGCAAAGCTTGTAGCTCGTTACGCAGAGAAACGCGCAGCACTGAAAAAGATTATTGCAACTTCTAATGATCCAGCCGAAGCATACGAGGCAGCTCGTAAGCTTCAGGCTATCCCCAAGAATGCAAACCCTATCCGCCTTCACAACCGTTGCAAGATCACGGGTCGTCCAAAGGGCTATATGCGCCAGTTTGGTCTTTCTCGTATCCAGTTCCGTGAAATGGCTTCTGCCGGTTTGATTCCTGGTGTTAAGAAGGCTAGCTGGTAATCGCCCTTTACAGGTAGACAGATTTTTTAATATTGTCGGGGTAGTCCCGATTAATTAAACTTTATATTTTTATGACAGATCCAATAGCAGATTATCTGACAAGACTCAGAAACGCCATCATGGCTCATCACCGTGTGGTTGAAGTTCCTGCGTCTAACTTGAAGAAAGAAATCACTAAGATTCTCTTCGAGAAAGGTTACATCCTCAACTACAAGTTTATCGAGGATGGCCCTCAGGGTACTATCAAGGTTGCCTTGAAGTACAATCCTACAACTAAGCAAAACGCTATCAAGTCTTTGAAGCGTGTGTCTACTCCAGGTCTTCGCAAGTACACTGGTTATAAGGACATGCCGAGAGTAATTAACGGATTAGGTATTGCCATTTTATCTACATCCAAAGGTGTAATGACTGACAAGGAGGCCCGCGACCTTAAGATCGGCGGTGAGGTTCTTTGCTTTATTTATTAATTTGGAGGTAAGTATATGTCTAGAATAGGTAAATTGCCAATCGTCATCCCTGCAGGTGTTACCGTTAATTTCGACGCAGCAAGCAATGTTGTTACGGTTAAAGGTCCTAAGGGTGAACTTTCACAGAAGATTGATCCTTCTATTAAGTTTAATAATCAGGATGGTCACATCGTTTTCGAAATTGACGAGAACAGTGCTGTCAATCCTAAGCAGAAGCAGGCTTTCCATGGCTTGTACCGCTCTCTCGTAAACAACATGGTTATTGGTGTTAGCGAAGGCTACAGCAAGACTTTGGAGTTGGTAGGTGTTGGTTATCGTGTGTCTAACCAGGGCAACCTTATCGAGTTCTCTTTGGGCTATACACACCCCATCTTCATCCAGCTTCCTAAGGAAATCAAGGTGGAGTCTAAGTCTGAGCGTAACCAGAATCCTATCCTCATTCTCGAGTCCTGCGACAAGCAGTTGTTGGGCCTTGTATGTGCTAAGATTCGTTCGTTCCGCAAGCCTGAACCTTATAAGGGTAAGGGTGTCCTGTTCAAGGGTGAGGTTATCCGCCGTAAGTCTGGTAAGAGCGCTTCAGCTAAATAATTTTAATTGTTTACGATTATGACAACAAAGAAAATAGAAAGACGAATTAAGATAAAGTTCCGCATTCGTAAGAGTGTCAACGGAACAGCTGAGCGTCCACGTCTTAGTGTCTTCCGCTCTAACAAGCAGATATATGCTCAGGTAATTAACGATTTGACTGGCACAACGCTTGCATCTGCTTCTTCACTTGGTTTGGAGAAGATGCCTAAACAGGAGCAGGCTGCAAAGGTTGGCGAGCTCGTTGCAGAGAAGGCCAAGGCTGCTGGTATCGAATCGGTAGTATTCGACCGTAATGGTTATCTTTACCATGGTCGTGTAAAGGAGTTGGCTGATGGCGCTCGTAAGGGGGGTCTTAAATTTTAAACGATTATAGCAATGAATAAAGTAAAAGTAAATAGTGAGGTAGAACTTCAGGATCGCTTGGTTGCCATCAACCGTGTAACCAAGGTTACAAAAGGTGGTCGTACTTTCACGTTCGCTGCTATCGTCGTAGTAGGTGACGGTAATGGCGTTATTGGTTATGGCTTGGGTAAGGCTGGTGAGGTTACAGCAGCTATCTCCAAGGGTACTGAGGCTGCCAAGAAGAACCTCGTTAAGGTTCCTGTACTTAAGGGTACTGTTCCTCACGAAGTTGAGGTTGCCTTTGGCGGTGCCAAGGTTCTGTTGAAGCCAGCTGCTGCCGGTACAGGTTTGAAGGCTGGTGGTGCTATGCGTGCCGTTCTCGAGAGTGTTGGTGTCAAGGATGTCATCGCGAAGTCAAAAGGTTCTTCCAATGCACATAACTTGGTAAAGGCCACTATTTTGGCTCTTTCTCAGATGCGTGATGCCTATACTGTCGCTGGTGAGCGTGGTATCAGCATGGACAAGGTGTTTAACGGTTAATTAAGTTCATTCAATTATGGCAACAATAAAAATCAAACAGATTAAGAGTAAAATCGGTTTCCCCGTAGACCAGAAGCGCACTTTGGCTTGCTTGGGTCTCCGCAAGATTTCTCAGGTTGTTGAGATTGAGGATACTCCAAGCAACCGTGGTATGATCCGTAAGGTTCATCACCTTGTAAGTGTAGTTGACTAATTTAATCTTTAAAATAGGATCGATTATGAAATTAAATAATTTGAAACCTGCTGCAGGTTCAACGCACTCACGTCGTCGTATTGGCCGTGGACCAGGTTCTGGTTTGGGTGGTACATCTACTCGTGGTCACAAGGGTGCTAAGGCTCGTTCAGGTTACAAGAAGAAGATTGGTTTCGAAGGTGGTCAGATGCCTTTGCAGCGTCGTGTTCCTAAGGCTGGTTTCAAGAATATCAACCACAAGGAATATTTCGCTGTTAACCTCTCTACTCTTCAGACTCTTGCTGAGAACAAGGGTTATGCCAAGATTGGTATTGCTGAATTGAAGGAAGCTGGTCTTACTAACGGTAAGGAGCTTGTCAAGGTTCTCGGTAATGGCGAACTGAAGGCTAAACTGGAAGTTGAAGCTAACGCTTTCTCTAAGACTGCCGAAGAAGCAATCAAGGCAGTTGGTGGTAACGCAACTATAATCTAATTAGATGAAAAAGTTTATTGAGACACTAAAGAACTGTTGGAAGATTGAGGATTTGCGTCAGCGACTCCTCATCACCATTCTGTTTACGGCTATTTACCGTTTTGGCTCGTTTGTTGTGCTTCCCGGCATTAACCCGAGTATGTTAGACAAACTTCAGTCACAGACCTCTGGCGGCCTCATGTCGCTTTTGGACATGTTCTCTGGTGGTGCATTTTCCAACGCGTCTATTTTCGCGTTGGGAATTATGCCTTATATCTCAGCATCTATTGTTATGCAGCTTTTGGCTGTTGCAGTACCTTATTTCCAGAAATTACAACGTGAAGGTGAGAGTGGACGTAAGAAGATTCAGTGGTACACTAGGGTCTTGACCATTTTCATATTGGTTTTCCAGGCTCCCAGTTATCTGCTTAACCTCAAGATGCAAGCTGCTAATGCGCTTGCTACAGGTATCAGTTGGACTGTGTTCATGATTCCCGCCACCATTATTCTTGCTGCAGGAAGTATGTTTATCCTTTGGTTGGGTGAACGTATCACGGACAAGGGTGTAGGTAATGGAATCTCTCTCATTATTATGATTGGTATCATTGCCAGATTACCGCAGGCATTTGTGCAGGAGATTACTTCTCGTCTGCAGGCCATCTCCGGTGGTGGTATTATCATGTTCATTGTAGAGATTCTTATTCTTTACGCTGTGGTTTGTGCGTCTATCCTGCTTGTACAAGGTACTCGCAAGATTCCTGTACAGTATGCTAAGCGCCTGGTTGGCAACAAGCAGTATGGTGGTGCACGTCAGTACATCCCTCTTAAGTTGTTTGCCGCTAACGTGATGCCTATCATCTTTGCACAGGCTTTGATGTTTATCCCATTGGCTATCGTTCGCTATCAGTCTGAAAACGCCAGCAGCGTAGTGCAGCAGTTGATGGATAATCGCAGTTTGCTCTATAATGTTGTTTATGTAATCTTGGTTATTGCATTTACATATTTCTATACTGCGATTACATTGAACCCTACACAGATGGCAGAGGATATGAAGCGTAACAATGGTTTCATTCCTGGTGTTAAGCCAGGTAAGGATACTGCAGACTATATAGATACTGTTATGTCACGCATAACATTACCTGGTTCTCTGTTCATTGCCTTCATTGCCATAATGCCTGCGTTGGCAGGTCTTCTTGATGTGCAGCAGGCATTCTCACAGTTCTTCGGCGGTACTTCACTGCTGATCTTGGTGGGTGTAGTAATAGATACTCTGCAGCAGATAGAAAGTCATTTGCTTATGCGTCATTATGATGGTCTCTTAAACTCAGGGCATACGCGTCAAGGTGTTTCTGCCTATTGATTCTTGTCTTTCTGCATGAAGATGTTTAGAAGACTTGAGAAGAATAAATAAAAGTAAGCTCTTATTCTGTATAGGTTTGTTCCTTACAGATGGAGCTTGCTCTTGTTTTTCGGATGAAAAACGATTTTTCTGTTTTACAGATATTGATTGAAGAAAGATAAAATTTAAGATATGGCAAAACAATCTGCGATAGAGCAAGACGGAACAATTGTTGAGGCGTTGTCGAATGCAATGTTTCGTGTTGAACTGGAGAATGGTGTCGATATTACGGCTCACATCTCTGGAAAAATGAGAATGCATTACATTAAGATACTTCCTGGAGATAAGGTTAAAGTAGAAATGAGTCCTTACGATCTTACTAAGGGAAGAATCGTATTTCGGTACAAATAATACATTAGTTTTATGAAGACAAGAGCATCTTTGAAGAAGCGTTCAGCCGACTGCAAGATCGTACGTCGTAAAGGTCGTCTGTTCGTTATCAACAAGAAGAACCCCAAGATGAAATTGCGTCAGGGTTAATGTTAAAGTTGTGTAAAAAATACGGCACTTTCAGAAAAATGTCGTAATTTTGCACCGCTTTTAACGAAAGGTATTAATTTTTAATCATTTAATCAACAAATGGCAATAAGAATTGTTGGAGTAGATTTGCCCCAGAACAAGCGTGGCGAAATCGCATTGACTTATATCTACGGTATAGGTCGAAGTAGTTCAGCAAAGATATTGGATAAGGCCGGCGTGAGCCGTGACTTGAAAGTCAGCGAGTGGTCTGACGATCAGGCAGCTAAAATCCGTGAAATTATCAGCGCTGAGTTCAAAGTAGAAGGTGATCTCCGTTCAGAGATCCAGATGAACATTAAGCGACTGATGGATATTGGTTGCTATCGTGGAGTTAGACATCGTAATGGTCTTCCTGTTCGCGGTCAGAGCACAAAGAACAATGCTCGTACACGTAAGGGTAAGAAGAAGACTGTTGCTAATAAGAAGAAGGCTACTAAGTAATTCTAAGGAGGAACTTAAATATGGCAAAGACAAAAGCAACATCAAAGAAGAGAAATGTACGTGTAGACGCTATTGGTCAGCTTCATGTGCATAGCTCATTCAATAACATTATTGTATCTCTTGCTAACAATGAGGGTCAGATCATTTCATGGTCTTCAGCTGGTAAGATGGGTTTCCGTGGTTCTAAGAAGAACACTCCTTATGCAGCTCAGATGGCAGCTGAGGATTGCGCTAAAGTAGCTTTCGACCTTGGTCTTCGTAAGGTTAAGGCTTATGTAAAGGGTCCAGGTAATGGCCGTGAGTCGGCTATCCGTGCCGTACATAGCTCAGGTATCGAGGTTACAGAGATTGTAGACGTTACACCGTTGCCTCACAATGGTTGCCGTCCTCCAAAGCGTCGTCGTGTCTAAGTGTTTTGCTGATAGCATAAGTTGATACAAGAAACAATAGCATATTAAATTATTATGGCTAGATATATAGGTCCGAAATCTAAGATTGCGCGTCGTTTTGGTGAGCCCATCTTCGGCGCTGACAAAGTTTTGTCCAAGAGAAACTTCCCTCCTGGACAGCATGGCAACAACCGTCGCAGAAAAGTTTCTGAGTATGGTGCCATGTTGGCAGAGAAGCAAAAGGCAAAGTACACTTACGGTGTATTGGAGCGTCAGTTCCGCAACATGTTCGAAAAGGCAGCTAAGGCTGAGGGTATTACCGGTGAGGTTCTTCTTCAGAATCTTGAGAGCCGTCTTGACAATGTTGTGTTCCGTTTGGGTATTGCTCCTACTCGTGCAGCTGCACGCCAGTTGGTTGGCCACAAGCACATCGTTGTTGACGGTCAGGTAGTAAATATCCCTTCATATGCTGTAAAGCCTGGTCAGGTTATCGGTGTACGCGAGAAGTCTAAGTCTCTTGAGGTTATTGAGGCAGCTCTTGCTGGTTTCAATCACAGCAAGTATCCTTGGATGGAGTGGGATGACAATTCCAAGAGCGGCAAATTCCTTCACAAGCCCGAGCGTGCAGATATTCCTGAGAATATTAAGGAGCAGTTAATCGTTGAGTTGTACTCTAAATAAATCATTGAATTAATGGCGATATTAGCATTTCAAAAACCTGATAAAGTAGTAATGCTGGAGGCTAACGACAAGTTCGGAAAGTTTGAATTCCGTCCTTTGGAGCCTGGCTTTGGAGTTACCGTCGGTAACGCCTTGCGCCGCATACTCCTTTCATCATTGGAGGGTTATGCCATCAACACCATACGCATTAGTGGTGTCGAGCATGAGTTCTCCTCTGTACCTGGTGTTAAGGAAGATGTTACCAACATTATCTTGAATCTCAAGCAAGTTCGATTCAAGCAAGTAGTAGAAGAATTCGAGAATGAGAAAGTTAGTATCACCGTTGAGAATTCCACAGAATTCAAGGCTGGTGATATCGGTAAGTATCTGACTGGATTTGAAGTGTTAAACCCTGATTTGGTGATTTGTCATTTAGATGCCAAGGCTTCGATGCAGATTGACTTGAATATCAACAAGGGTCGTGGTTACGTTCCTGCTGATGAGAATCGTCAATTCTGCACAGACGTTAACGTCCTTCCTATCGATTCAATCTACACCCCTATCAGAAACGTAAAGTATGCAGTCGAACCATATCGTGTTGAGCAAAAGACCGACTATGACAAGCTGGTACTTGAAATTTCTACTGATGGTTCCATTAGTCCAAAGGATGCTCTCAAGGAAGCAGCCAAAATACTGATTTACCACTTCATGCTCTTCTCTGACGAAAAGATTACTCTCGAGAGCCCAGAGCAGGAAGGTAATCAGGAATTTGACGAAGAGGTGCTTCACATGCGCCAGTTGCTTAAGACTCGTCTTGTAGACATGAACTTGAGTGTTCGTGCTCTCAACTGTTTGAAGGCAGCTGATGTTGAAACACTCGGTGACCTTGTACAGTACAACAAGACAGACCTCTTGAAGTTCCGCAACTTTGGTAAGAAATCGCTCTCAGAGCTTGATGATTTGCTCGAGGGTCTGAATCTTTCTTTTGGAACAGACATTTCCAAGTATAAATTAGACAAAGAGGGTTGATCCTCTTTGTCCAAAACATTAAAGTAAACAATGAGACACAATAAGAAATTCAACCATCTGGGTCGTACTGCTTCTCATCGTAGTGCTATGTTGGCTAATATGGCAACATCACTTATCTTGAGCGAGCACAAAAGAATCACTACGACTCTTGCAAAGGCAAAGGCTTTGAAGCAGTATGTAGAGCCTCTGATTACCCGTTCAAAGAATGATACTACGACTTCTCGTCGTGTTGTCTTCCGTTATCTGCAGAACAAAGAAGTCATCAAGGTTCTCTTTGGTGAGGTTGCAGAGAAGGTAGCCAACCGTCCTGGTGGTTATACTCGTATCATCAAGTTGGGTACACGTCAGGGTGATGCTGCCGAGATGGCTTTCATCGAGCTTGTTGACTTCGATGAGAACATGGCTAAGGCTCCTAAGGCTGCTAAGAAGACTCGTCGTAGCCGCAAGGCTAAGACTGCCGAGGCTGAAGTTGCTGCTGAAGCAGTTGAGACTCCAGTTGAGGAGGCTCCTAAGGCTGAATAATTCATCTCCAATTGATATAAAGAACGCTTTCGTCTGGATATTCCGTCGAAAGCGTTCTTTTTGTTTCTTTTTTTTGTTTCTTTTTTGTTCCCTTTCTATGTCTTATTTAGCTTTTAGGGATTTCCCTATGCCTTTTTAGGGAAACAATTTGAGCTCGTTTCGTGTAAAATCTTTATTTTTGCATTGTTTTTAATTATTGGCATTATGAAGAAGGTTATTATTATGGCAATCTGTTCGTGCGTGTTACTCGGCAGTTGTGATACTTATACAGGGGCTGGTGCCTATGCAGGCGGTTCCATTGGATCCATATTAGGTTCCGCCATTGGTGGTCTTGGAGGTGGACCGCGCGGAGCAGATATGGGAACCATTATAGGTATGGCTGGTGGTGCTGCTATCGGTGCTGCTATTGGAAATCAGGCCGACCAAAAGCGTGAGCGTGACATGGAACAGTATCAGATTGACAGGGCGTCCCGTCGTTCTCACTCTTCTTCTCAGTCTCGACAGAACAGCGGTAATGGATATGGGGACATTGATGAGGGAATGACCTATAGTGGAAGTACATCCTCTGACAATATTGGTGTCTTTGATTCTACCAATAGTGGTGATGACCGTCTTTACGATTTCAATGGTAAGGATTACGTTGGCAATTACAGTGCACAGACACCAACGACAAGTATTCCGTCTTCTACCGTAGACGAGTTAGGCGCCAAGTTGTCCTATTCTCCTAATGTAGAGATAGTCAATGCGCGTTTTGTCGATGATAACGAAAACGGTACTTTGAACCGCAATGAGACTTGCAAGTTGATATTCGAGATAATGAATCGTGGCACACAGCCTGTTTATGATGTAGTTCCAACTGTAGTTGAGACCACTGAGAACAAACATATTTTCATATCGCCCAGTATTCATGTAGAGCGAATAGACCCGGGACGCGGTGTCCGCTATACTGCAATGATTCAAGCAGACGGACGTTTGAAAGGTGATGTTGCACGTTTCTGCGTGTCCGTTATACATGGAGGAAAGGCCATCTCTAAGGTCAATGAATTTAATATCCCTATCGTGGCGAAAAAATAAAACATCTCAAATAATTGTAATAAGTAAAAGTTTGATTAAAGGGTAGAACTCCGTGATGGAATTCTACCCTTTTCTTGATATTTGAATTTGCCGTCGACTTTTGAGGCAGTCTTTTGTGTTACTTTCCACTCTTTTCTGAATGTTTGGTATGTGCATCCTTATGAGCGTTGGCCTTTGCATGTTCATTGATGGTCTCATTATCCTCCTTGCTGTGCAATTCCTTTTCTTTTTTAGGATGCTCAGCTTTTCGCACGTTTGAAGATCTCTTTTTCTTCTTGCTCTCAAATTTCCAACTGTTCGGGAGATCGAAATCTGTTTCCAGTACCTCGAAGTCTATTTTGGGCAGTTTGGTTTCTTCCGGTCTGAAAGGTATAGGGTTGTCCTGCCTTTCCACCTTTACTGGTGCAACTCCCTGTGAAAGCATACCGATAGCTTTGGCAGCCCCCCATGACAAGTCGATGATGCGTCCTCTGCCGAATGGACCGCGGTCGATGACTTTGACAATGACACTTTTCCCGTTGGTCAGGTTCGTGACTTTCAGGTTGGTACCGAATGGATAGAGCTTATGTGCGCAAGTCAGACTGTCGTGATGTATCCGTTCACCGCTTGCTGTCCTTGCACCGGTAGCTTTCTTGGAGTAATATGAAGCTTTGCCGTGCTCTTTTTGTGCAAAGGATATGCTCAGGCTTGCTGACAAGGCCACGGAATATAGAAGGAATCGTTTAAGGAAAATATTGTCCATAGGTCATAATTGTAGTTGTCTCTTAGGCTATAAGAGTTAGAAATTTGCAGCAAAATTAATAAAAAATGTTGAAAAGTACAAGTAAATATCCGATAATCAGTATCTTTGCATTAATTATTACCTGCTATTGCAGTTCATGCGAGTACATGCTAACAAGCGTGTAGTTACCAGAATTGCAAGAATGATGGGCAGACGGATAAAATATAACACGAAAACCGCAGTCGATGAATACTATACCTAAAGAATGGAATGATTTTTACTTGAAAGACGTATCGTTTGTCAATCTGATGATGCGCCGCATCTATAATGTGTTGATTGTTGCCAACCCCTACGATGCCTTTATGCTCGAAGACGACGGGCGCATAGAGGAGAAAATTTACAATGAGTATATGGAGCTGGGTCTGCGATACCCGCCCACCTTTACGCAGGTGTCTACCACGGAAGAAGCTGCAGAGGTGTTGCGCTCTACCGTCATAGACCTTGTCATCTGTATGCCGGGTAACGCCGACAATGATGCCTTCGATGTGGCGCGCGACATCAAGGGCAAGTTTCCGGATATCCACTGCGTCGTGCTTACTCCCTTCTCTCATGGCATCACCAAGCGAATGGAAAATGAGGACTTGAGCATCTTCGACTATGTGTTCTGTTGGTTGGGCAACACCAACCTTATCCTCTCCATCATCAAGTTGATAGAGGACAAAATGAACTTGGAACATGATATCCAGGAGGCAGGCGTGCAGATGATACTTTTGGTGGAGGACTCCATCCGCTTCTATAGTTCCATATTGCCCAATCTCTACAATTATATCTTGGAACAGAGCAAGAATTTTTCCAAGGAAGCTCTGAACCGCCATGCTGCAACGATGCGTATGCGAGGCCGTCCTAAGGTAGTGCTTGCCCGTACCTATGAAGAGGCCCAACGACTCTACGACAAATACTCTGAAAACACGCTTGGCGTAATCAGCGATGCCCGTTACCCCTTGCAGGATGCTGCCGTGAAGACCGACACCTTTGGCAGGGAGAAAGACCCGGAGGCCGGACTCAAACTCTTCCGCTATATTCGCCAGAGCGACCCGTTCGTGCCGCTCATCCTGGAGAGTAACGAGAGCGAGAACCGGGGGAAGGCAGAGGCAGAGGGCTTCCGCTTTGTTGACAAGAACTCGAAAAAGATGAGCGTTGATCTCCGTCTGTTGATGGAGGAACACATGGGCTTCGGCGACTTCATCTTCCGCGATCCTAAAACCCATGAGGAGATAATGCGCATCCGTAGTTTGAAGGAGTTGCAGGACAATATCTTCGCGATTCCCAACGACTCAATGCTCTACCACATTAGCCGTAACCACATGAGTCGCTGGCTCTGCGCCCGTGCCATTTTTCCGGTCTCCGCTTTCTTGCGGCGTGTAACTTGGGAAAAATTGCAGGATGTAGATGCCCACCGGCAGATTATCTTCGATGCCATTGTGCAGTACCGCCACATGAAGAACATCGGTGTGGTGGCGGTATTCGACCGTATGAAGTTTGACAAGTACGCCCATTTCGCCCGCATCGGCGAGGGGTCGCTGGGCGGAAAGGGTAGGGGGTTGGCGTTCCTCGACAATGTCATCAAGTGCCATCCGGAGTTCAGACAGTACGAGAACGCCACGGTGCAGATCCCGAAGACAGTGGTGCTCTGTACCGACATCTTCGATGAGTTTATGGAGAGCAATAATCTCTATCCGATAGCCCTCAGCGATGCGAGTGATGATGAGATATTGCGCCACTTCCTCCGTGCCCAGTTGCCCGATTCGTTGATAGCCGACTTCTTCACCTTCTTCGAAGCTACGAAGAGTCCTATTGCCATCCGTTCCAGTTCGCTCTTGGAGGACGCCCACTATCAGCCTTTTGCCGGCATCTATTCCACCTATATGATACCCTTCCTGGACGACAAATACCAGATGCTCCAGATGCTGGCTTGTGCCATCAAGGGCGTCTATGCTTCCGTGTTCTATCGCGACTCCAAGGCGTATATGACAGCTACGAGCAACGTTATCGACCAGGAGAAGATGGCGGTGATCTTGCAGCAGGTGGTGGGCGAGCAGTATGGCGACCGGTTCTATCCCACGATGAGCGGTGTGCTGCGTTCGCTCAATTACTATCCCATAGGCGACGAGACTGCGGAGGAAGGAATCGCCAGTCTTGCGCTCGGACTTGGCAAGTATATTGTGGACGGCGGACAGACCCTGCGTGTTTGTCCTTATCATCCTGAGCAGGTGCTCCAGACTTCCGAGTTGGAGAAAGCCTTGAGCGAGACCCAGACCCAGTTTTATGCCCTCGACATGAACCATGTGGGCGAGAACTTCAAGGTGGATGACGGATTCAATATTCTCAAGGTGCGTGTGAAGGATGCGGCAACCGACGGATCGCTCCAGTACATCGCCTCCACCTACGACCCCTACGACCAGATGCTCAACGACGGCGTTTATGAGAACGGCCGTAAGGTAATAACCTTTGCAGGTGTGCTGCAACATGGAGTCGTGCCTTTGCCCGAAATATTGCAGATGTCGATGAAGTACGGTGTAGAGGCGATGCGTCGCCCAGTGGAAATCGAGTTTGCCTGCAATATCCATGCCGACAAGACCTGCGAGTTCTACCTCCTCCAGATTCGTCCTATCGTGGATGCCAAGGAGATGCTCGACGAGGATGTGAAGGCAATTCCGGACAGTGACTGCTTGCTCCGTTCCCACAATTCGCTCGGTCATGGCATCAGCGAGGATGTGGTGGATGTGGTCTATGTGAAATATGACGACCATTTCTCGGCAATGAACAATTACTATGTAGCTGACGACATTGAGCGCATCAACCGCCAGTTCCTCGCCGAAGGCAAGAACTATGTACTGATAGGTCCGGGGCGTTGGGGCTCCAGCGACCACTATCTCGGCGTTCCCGTGAAGTGGCCTCATATCAGTGCTGCCCGCGTCATCGTGGAAGTGGCGCTGAAGAACTACAATATCGACCCGAGCCAAGGTACCCACTTCTTCCAGAATCTCACATCCTTCGGCGTGGGCTATTTTACGGTGGATACCAATGTGGAAGAAGGGGGCTTTGTGAACAAGGCGATATTGGATGCCATGCCTGCTGTGGAGGAAACAAAGTATGTGCGCCATGTGCGGTTCGAACGTCCGGTGCGTATTCTCATGGATGGGAAGAAACAGGAGGGAGTAGTGGTTCTTTAGAAGTTAAAGGAGTTAAGACAATAGTTTAGGAGTTAAGACAATAGTTAAGGAGTTAAAGGAGTTAAGACAATAGTTAAGGAGATAAAGGCTATGAACATAAAAGAAAGTTAT
>CAVCGV010000039.1:0-23814 GCA_963601815.1 bacterium | reverse complement strand
CGCCCTGAAAGGGCAACCTGCACATAGCCCAGGGCAAGCGAAGCGGCACCCTGGGTTAACATTGATGTGGTTTACGTACGCCCTGAAAGGGCAAAAGCGTAAATATACCCCATTCACGCCCAGAAATAGGCAGCCCGATACTTTCCATACCTTGTGACGGCATTTTAACGCCCTTCGAATGACGACAGAACGGCATTGCATGCGTCTTTATACTATAATCTACATTATAATCTACCGAAACGACAATATGAGAATATCCAAGACTCTTTCGCTGTTGCTCTTGCTGTGCAGCCCCCTTTCTGCCATGGCACAGGCATACAAACTATGGTACGACAAACCAGCACTCGTGTGGACCGATGCCCTGCCCCTCGGCAATGGACGCTTGGGAGCGATGGTGTATGGTGTGCCGGCGACAGAACGCCTGCAACTCAATGAGGAAACGATATGGGCGGGACAGCCTAACAACAATGCCAACCCCAATGCCAAGGCGGCACTGCCCATCGTGCAGAACCTGATATGGCAGGGCGAATACCGCAAGGCACAGGACATGTGTACCTCGCAGATAATGTCTGCCACCAACTACGGAATGCCCTACCAGGCTTTCGGCGATGTTTACATCTCCAGTGCGGGAATGGAAAACTATACGCACTACCGCCGCGAACTGAGCCTCGACTCGGCATGTGCCGTCACCACCTGGACGGCATCGGGGATAGAATATCGGCGCGAGGTAATCACTTCCTTTGCCGACAATGCCGTCATCGTGCGCTTCACGGCGAGCAAGCCGCACAGTATCTCCTTCAATGCCAACTTCACTTCTCCGCACGATGATGTCATCATACGTACCGACGGCGATGAGGCTACCCTCGAGGGCGTGGCCTCCAAGCATGAGGGACTGAAGGGCAAGATTCGTTTTATGGGGCGCATGGCAGCCCGGGTAAAGGGCAGCGGAGCCACACAGCAGTGCCGCGACGGTATCGTGACCGTAAAGAATGCCGACGAGGCAGAACTCTACATAACCATTGCCACCAACTTTGTCAATTACAAGGATATTTCTGCCAACGAGGTGGAACGCTCCAAGAACAGTCTGCATGCAGCCATGCAGCACGATTATGCATGGCAGAAAGCTGAACACGTGGCGAAGTTCCAGCGCATGATGCACCGCAACAGTTTGTGGCTCGGGGAGGACAAATACGCCAACCTGCCCACCGACGAGCGCATCGTAAACTTTGCCGCTCATGACGACAACTATCTGGTGGCCACTTACTACGCCTTCGGCAGATACCTCTTGGTGTGCAGTTCGCAGCCGGGTACGCAGCCCGCCAACCTGCAGGGTATCTGGAACGACAAGCTGTTCCCGTCGTGGGACGGTAAGTACACCACCAATATCAACCTGGAGATGAACTACTGGCCTGCCGAGCCCACCAATCTCGCCGACCTTAACGAACCGCTCTTCCGACTCATAGAGGAGGTGAGCCAGACGGGTGCACAGTCGGCTGCCACCATGTACGGCAAGGACGGATGGGTATTGCACCACAATACGGACATCTGGCGCGTCACGGGAGGTATAGACAAGGCTGCATCGGGCATGTGGATGACGGGCGGCGCATGGGTCTGCTCCCATCTGTGGCAGCACTACCTGTACACGGGCGACAAGGAGTTCCTGAAGAAGGTGTACCCCATTATCAAGGGCGCAGCAGTCTTCCTGCAGCAGATGCTCGTGGCAGAACCGGAGCATGGATGGCTCGTCATCTCGCCGGCGGTAAGTCCGGAGAACATACACCCCTCCAAGGACGGGAAGATAGCCATGAGCTACGGCACGACCATGGACAACGAACTCTTGCACGAACTCTTCTGTACGGTTATCAAAGCAACAGAAATACTGGGCGAAGACCGCACCTTTGCCGACACGCTGAAGACTACGCTCGGAAAGATGGCGCCCATGCAGATAGGCAAGTGGGGGCAACTGCAGGAGTGGATAAAAGACTGGGACGACCCTAAGGACAACCACCGGCACGTGAGCCACCTCTATGCGCTCTACCCGGGCAACCAGATTACACCGGACAGGACACCCGAACTCTTTTCTGCGGCACGTACGTCGCTCGTTCACCGCGGCGACCCCAGCACGGGATGGTCCATGGGGTGGAAGGTGTGCCTGTGGGCGCGCCTCCTCGACGGAAACCATGCCTATAAGCTCATACACGACCAGTTGACGCTTGTCGACGACCATTTTGTGGCGTATGGCACCAACAAGAAGAAGGGCGGTACCTACCGCAACCTCTTCGATGCGCATCCGCCCTTCCAGATAGACGGCAACTTCGGCTGTACGGCAGGCATTGCCGAGATGCTCGCGCAGAGCCACGACGGGTGTGTTAACCTCCTGCCCGCCCTCCCCGATGCGTGGAAGGCTGAAGGAAAAGTGTGCGGACTGCGTACACGCGGCGGTTTTGTCATCGATGAGATGGCGTGGAAGGACGGCAAGATTACTTCCCTCAAGATAACCTCCACCATCGGCGGTAACCTGCGCCTGCGCCTGCCAATGCCCCTCAAAGGGCGCAAGGCGGCAAAGGGCAAGAACAGCAATCCGCTCTTTGAAGCCTCTCCTGACGCCAAGATGGAGAACCACTCGGAGGTGAAGTTGGACACTCCCGCGATTCCCCAGTCCTTTACCTACGACATTGCTACCCGCAAAGGTCAGGTGGTAAAAGTGATGTAACTGCGAAAAAACTTTAGAACAAACGCATAAGAGACATGAAAAAGATATTTATGACCATGGCACTGGCTTGCGGACTCGTTGCCGCTCATGCCGCCGGAGGTAACAAACCCTGGGACAACGGAAACCTGAAAGTATCTGCCAACCAGCGTTTCCTGCAGACAGCAGACGGATCGCCCTTCTTCCTGCTCGGCGATACGGGGTGGCTTCTGCCCGAACGTCTCGACAGGGCAGAGGCGCAGTACTATCTGCAGAAATGCCGTGCCGCCGGATACAACACGGTGCTGGTACAGGTTGTGGACGGAACACCGGCATACAACGTCTATGGACAGCAGTCGCTTACTGCCGGATGGGACATGACAAAAGCAGACCCGGAAGGCGTGTACAGCTACTGGGATCATCTCGACTATATCATCAAGTTGGCAGAGCAGAACGGAATATACATCGGTATGGTTACCGTATGGGGTTCGCAGGTGAAGGCGGAGAAAATCAATGCCGTACAGGCAAAGGCATACGGAAAGTTCCTTGCCGAGCGGTACAAGAACTCGCCCAACATCATCTGGATTATGGGCGGTGACATTCCCGGTGACGTGCATCCCGAAGTGTGGGAGTCGCTCGCCACTACCATCAAGTCCATTGACCACAACCACCTCATGACCTATCATCCGCGCGGCCGCTACACCTCTGCCAAATGGTGGAGCAAGGCGAAGTGGCTCGATTTCCATACCTTCCAGAGCGGCCATCGCAAGTACGGCCAGCGTATGGGCAACAAAGACTATCCCATACCCGACAATACGGAGGAGGACAACTGGATGTATGTGGACTCTACATGGGCTTACAAACCCATCAAGCCTGTCTTCGATGCAGAACCCAGTTACGAAGACATTCCCAAGGGACTGCACGACCCCAACGAACAGCGCTGGCAGGACTATGACGTGAGGCGGTATGCTTACTGGAGTGTCTTTGCCGGTTCGTGCGGACATGTATACGGTAACAATGCCATCATGCAGATGCTCAAGCCGGGCTATCCTACCAGTTATGGCAGTGACGGTTCAGAGAAAGCGTGGTACCAGGCACTCAACGACCCGGGATTCAACCAGATGAAGTATCTCAAGGACCTGATGCTCACCATGCCTTACTTCGACCGTGTGCCCGACCAGACGGTCATCGTGGGAAAGAACGGGGAACGCTACAACCGTCTGCTTGCCACAAGGGGCAACGACTATATGATGGTCTACAACTATAATTGTGTGCCTATGAAGTTGGACCTGCGCAAGGTATCGGGCAGCAAGAAGAACGTGTGGTGGATGGATGCCGCCGACGGTAGTCTGCAGTATATTGGCGAGTTTGACAACAAGGTCATTACCTTTGCTCCGCAGAAGGCAAACCGCGCCGTGAGCGACGGGGTGTTTATCGCCATCGACAGTTCGAAAGACTATCTTGCCAAAGACCAGCGCCAGATAGCGGACAGAAGCCTTGGCGGCAAGAAGAGAGACCTTAACGAATGAGAAACAGACCAATGAACAAAATATTCTACAGTCTACTGCTGGTTGCCTCCATGACGGCAACAGGTATGGATGCTGCCAATGTCGAAGTGGTGCAGATGCGCACAGAGAACCGCGTCAATCCGCTGGGTATCGGTACTGCTGCGCCACGCTTCTCCTGGCAGATAACTTCTGCCAAGAAGGATGTGGTACAGACGAGCTACCGCATCCTGGTGGCTTCGTCGAAGGAAAGACTCGACAAGGGTGAAGCCGACCTCTGGGACAGTGGCGAACAGAAAAGCGGCGAACAGTTGTGGATTGCCTATCAGGGAAAACCGTTGCTGAGCGGTGCTGAGGCTTACTGGAAGGTGCGCATTACCACCAACAAGGGAAATTCGGAATGGACAGCTCCGCAGAGCTTTACCGTCGGACTTCTTGGCGAGACGAAATGGCGCGGCACGTGGATAGGCATTGACGACCTGCAGAAAGACGAACAGCGGGGAATGCACTCGCGTCTGGCTGCACGTTACATGCGCAAGGAGTTCAAGGCCAAGGGACAGATAAAGCGTGCCGTGGCGTATGTCGCCGGACTGGGCGTGTACGAGTTCTTTGTCAACGGCAAGCGTATGGGCGACAACCGGGTGCTGCAACCTGTACCGACCGACTATCGCAAGACTATCTACTACAATACCTATGACATCACTTCCTTCCTTTCGCAGGACAATGCCAACGCCGTAGCCATTAAGTTGGGCAACGGCAGGTTCTTCCCCATGCGTCAGGAGAAGGCGTACAAGACGCCGTTCTTCGGATTCCCGAAGTGTCGCATCAATGTGCGGGTAGAGTATGCCGACGGGAAGACGGATACATGGAGCACGGACAACTCCTGGCGGTTGAGCTGCGACGGACCTGTGCGCAGTAACAACGAGTATGACGGCGAGGAGTACGATGCCCGTCGTGAGTTGGCTGGCTGGAATATGCCGGGATTTGACGACAGCAAGTGGATGAAGGCTGTACGCTGCGCTTTGCCCGACGGTACGCTGATGGCGCAGCCGGTGGAGGGCATGGAAGAGAAGGCTTATGGGCATCCGCAGACTATCACCCACCGCCACGACACGCTCATCATCGACTTCGGGCAGAACATGGCGGGATGGATTGGCTTTAACGTGAGGGGAAAACAGGGCGATACCATCCGCGTGAAGTATGCCGAAAAACTGAAGGCCGACGGCAGTCTCTATCTCGACAACTTCCGCAATGCGCTCTCCGAAGACATCTATGTGTGCAACGGTAAGGAGAACGGAAAGGCATGGCGCCCGGTATTCTCCTATCATGGTTTCCGCTACGCAGCCGTCACGGGTATGAAGAATGCCCGCAAGGAAGACTTTACTGCCTATACCGTGAGCGACAGGATGGCCACGACTGGGCATCTGGAAACATCGGACACGATATTAAATAAAGTGTTGCAAAACGCATGGTGGGGAATCTACAGCAATTACAAAGGAATGCCGGTAGACTGTCCGCAGCGCAACGAAAGGCAGCCGTGGCTGGGCGACCGCACGGTGGGGGCGTTGGGGGAGAGCTTCCTCTTTGACAACGAAAGGCTCTACAGCAAGTGGACGCATGACATCTGCGACGCACAGCGGTCGGACGGATGTATTCCCGATGTGGCTCCGGCTTTCTGGAACTACTATACGGACAATGTTACGTGGCCGGCGGCACTGCCCTTTACGTGTGACATGTTGTATAGGCAGTATGGTAACGTGCAGCCTATAGTCGATGCCTATCCCACTGTCAAGAAATGGATAGGACATATACTGGAGGAGTATACCGACAAGGACGGTATCGTGACAAAAGACAAGTATGGCGACTGGTGTGTGCCACCCGAAAAGTTGGAACTCATACATAGTAAAGACCCCAAACGCCAGACGGACGGCAAACTCATAGCCACTGCCTACATGATACGCTGTCTGCAACTGGCAGGACAGTTTGCGCGCCTGCAGGGGCTTTCCGCCGATGCCGCACAGTGGGAAGAGCGCAGGGCTACTTTGATAGAAGCATTCAACAACCGCTTCCTTACCAACAAGAAGGGAACCTCGCGCCGTCCCGGACACGTGCTCTATCCGGACAGTGTCTACTATGGAAACAATACTTCTACTGCCAATCTGCTGGCACTTGCTTTTGGCATTGCGCCCCAGGAGTTGCGTAGCGACGTGGCACGACAGGTGGTAAGGAGCATTTGCGTGGATGCCAAGGAACACGTCAACTGTGGAGTAATCGGTATCTCGTGGCTGTTGCGAGGGCTGAGTGACAACGGATTCCCGGAGGTCGCCTACCTTCTTGCCACCCAGAAGACTTATCCCTCGTGGGGATATATGGCAGAGAACGGCGCTACCACAATCTGGGAGTTGTGGAACGGTGACAAGGCTAACCCGAAGATGAACTCGGGCAACCATGTCATGCTGCTCGGCGACCTCCTCGCATGGTGCTACCAGTATCTGGGTGGTATCCGGCAGCAGGATGCGGACGGACAGGGGAACGTAGGCGTGGCTTACAGGAACATAGTGCTGAAGCCGGAGTTCGGTATTCCTAACTGCGAGTATGTCAATGCCGACTATGATACTCCTTATGGTAAGGTGAAGAGCCATTGGCGCAAGACCCTACAACACCTGGACTGGGACATCACGGTGCCTTGCAATACTACGGCAGAGGTTTGCCTGCCCGACGGCAAGGTGGAGAAAGTGGGCAGTGGCGATTATCACTACTCGGTAACGATACCGACACGCAATGAGGCGATAACAAAGGATGAGTTCTTGTATGACTATAGCGGTTTTCCGTCGGCTCATGCCTCTACCATTACCCAACTGAAGAACGGCGACCTTGTGGCGGCTTATTTCGGAGGAACGGCAGAACGTAACCCGGATGTCTGTATCTGGGTAAGCCGTAAGCCCAAGGGGGCAAAGGCGTGGGAGAAGCCGGTTCTGGCGGCTGATGGCGTGTACACGATGGGAACTGACGAGGCTAAGATTGCCGGTCTGTCGGGTATTGACGAGAAGACAACGCCAGCCGATAAAGGTCCCGTTAAGGATGGTCAGCGACGCTTTGGACTGCCCGCCTCTTACAAGTATGACTATCGTTCGAAGACGGCTAATGTCAAGACGCCCGATAACCTGAAGCGCAAAGCATGCTGGAATCCCGTGCTCTACACTATGCCCGACGGCGAGGTGTGGCTCTTCTATAAGGTAGGGTCGTCTGTAGCCGACTGGACGGGATGGGTGGTAAAGTCTAAGGACGGAGGCAAGACGTGGGGCGACCGTGAGGCACTGCCCAATGGATTCCTCGGACCTATCAAGAACAAACCCGAGTTGGTGAACGGTCGCCTGCTCTGCCCGTCAAGTACAGAGAAAAAGGGGTGGAAGTTCCATGTGGAAATTTACGACCTGAAGACGAAACAGTGGAAATATGTAGGGCCTGTCGAGGCAGAAACGGCTCCTGCTACCAATGACGTAGACTCTGCTTCGGTAGATATGCTGCACCCTATATATAAGAAAGGTAAAGCTGCAGCCCCCATCTATTGCATCCAGCCCTCCATTATCAAACTGGCTGACGGCAGGCTCCAGGCTCTCATGCGTACCCGCAATGCCCGCATTGCCTCTTCTTTCAGTAGCGACGGAGGTGATACGTGGAGCAAGGT
This sequence comes from bacterium, assembly GCA_963601815.1. Taxonomy (GTDB): domain Bacteria; phylum Bacteroidota; class Bacteroidia; order Bacteroidales; family Bacteroidaceae; genus Prevotella. The sequence goes on along the minus strand of CAVCGV010000039.1, from coordinate 15,932 downwards.
GACGCTCCTCGATTTGGAGAACAACCAGAGTGGAACGGACGCCGTGACGCTCAAAGACGGTAGACATGTTATAATCTACAACAATTTTGAAACGCTGCCGGGCACGCCCAAAGGAGTGCGTACGCCGTTGAGTCTTGCCATCAGTGATGACGGCACCCATTGGCGCCATCTCCTCACACTCGAAGACAGTCCGGTAAGCCAGTACTCCTATCCTGCCATCATACAGGGAAAGGACGGCAAACTGCACTGTATCTACACTTGGAGGCGCCAGCGCGTCGCCTATCAGGAGGTTGACCTGAAGAAACTGAAATAGTGGCTATCCACGGACAAATCCCCCTGCGCCAAAATAGTAGGATTGATGGTTAATAAAGTGGTTAAAAGTTCGTAATATAGTTAATAAACCGTAAATCATAAAGCGTCGGACTGCAAAACGTACCGTTATTATAGTAATAATGTGTACCTTTGCAGTCCGATTATTTCGGGGATACGCTTAGAGTCCCCATGGTAAGGCGTGTTAATAGCAGTACCTGTGGCCGGGTGCTGTGGTTAGTGAATCGCCGTGCCACGCATGTGAGATTAAAAACGTTTTTTAGTAGTAAAATTAAAATTTAAAATGGACACATTAAGTTACAAGACTATTTCCGTTAACAAGGAAACAGCTAAGAAAGAGTGGGTCGTTATCGACGCTACCGACCAGGTTGTTGGTCGTCTCTGCTCTAAGGTAGCCAAGCTGCTCCGCGGAAAGTACAAGCCAACATTCACTCCACACGTAGACTGTGGTGACAACGTAATCATCATCAACGCCGCCAAGGTGGTGTTCTCCGGCAAGAAGGAGACAGACAAGGTCTACACTCGCTACACTGGTTATCCTGGTGGTCAGCGCTTCAACACTCCTGCAGAGTTGCGCAAGCGCCCAGACGGAATGGACAAGATCCTTCGTCACGCTATCAAGGGTATGTTGCCAAAGGGCCGTCTTGGCCGTTCTTTGATGGACAACCTCTTCATTTACGATGGTACAGAGCACAAGCATGAGGCTCAGAAGCCAAAGGCAATTGATATTAACCAGTATAAATAATAAGGCATAATGGAAGTAATAAATGCAATTGGTCGCCGCAAGAGCGCTATAGCTCGTGTTTACCTTTCAGAGGGTACAGGTAAGATCACAATCAACAAGAAAGATATTGAGACCTATTTCCCGTCAGCAATCCTTCGCTACGTGGTAAAGCAGCCGCTGCAGCTGCTCGAGGCTGAGGGTAAGTATGATGTCAAGGCTAACCTCGACGGTGGTGGTTTCACAGGTCAGAGCCAGGCTCTTCGTCTCGCTATTGCCCGTGCGCTCGTTAAGGTAGACGCTGAGGACAAGAAGGCTTTGAAGGATGCAGGCTTCCTCACACGCGACTCACGTGCTGTTGAGCGTAAGAAGCCAGGTCAGCCAAAGGCTCGTCGTCGCTTCCAGTTCAGCAAGCGTTAATCTTTGGAAGTGAAGAACGAAGAGCAATGAATGAAGAATTCGCCTGCTTGATGTTCTTTATTATAATAAGGTTAAAAGAGTGCTGGGTAGAAACGAGAGGAAGAAAGCACATAGGTTCTTCACTCTTCGTTCTTCTCTCTTCACTTAACTGAACAGTTTAGTATCTAAATCGGTGAGATTCCATTAATCGGGGACTACCCACCGACTGATCTGACTACAAGATTCAAAAGAAAGTAAACAACACATTAAACAAGAAAGACAATGTCAAGAACAAATTTTGACCAGTTACTTCAGGCAGGTTGCCACTTCGGACACCTCCGTCGCAAGTGGAATCCAGCAATGGCTCCTTACATCTTCATGGAGCGTAACGGTATTCACATCATAGACCTCAACAAGACAGTTGCCAAGATCGACGAGGCTGCTGAACTGCTGAAGGGTTTCGCCAAGTCAGGAAAGAAGATCCTGTTTGTCGCTACTAAAAAACAAGCTAAGGACATCGTAGCCGAGAAGGCTGCCTCTGTCAACATGCCTTACGTTATTGAGCGTTGGCCAGGTGGTATGCTCACAAACTTCCCTACAATCCGTAAGGCTGTGAAGAAAATGGCAAACATCGACAAGTTGATGAACGATGGTACATTCTCTAACCTTTCTAAGCGCGAGTTGCTGCAGGTAAGCCGCCAGCGTGCCAAGTTGGAGAAGAACCTCGGTTCTATCGCTGACCTGACTCGTCTCCCCAGCGCACTCTTCGTTATCGACGTAATGAAGGAGCACATCGCTGTGAAGGAGGCTAACCGTCTCGGTATCCCTGTGTTCGGTATCGTAGACACCAACTCTGATCCTAAGAATATCGACTACATCATTCCTGCCAATGACGATGCCAAGGATTCTATCGAGGTAATCCTCTCTGCAGTATGCGGTGCTATCGCCGAGGGTCTGCAGGAGCGCAAGGTAGAGAAGGCTGACGACAAGGCTGCCGCCGAGCAGAAGGATCAGCCCAAGAAGGCTGCCCGCAAGGAGGAAGAGGAAGCTGCTGCCGAGTAATACAGAGACAACATACTTTAGCCATTGATTCGTAATCGGATTGATGGCTTAAGTGATTTTCAAAGATTATTAACTATTAATAGAAAGATATAAAGATTATGGCTGTTACTATAGCTGACATCCAGAAGCTTCGCAAGATGACAGGTGCTGGTCTCGCAGACTGCAAGAAGGCTCTTACCGAGGCTGATGGTGACATCGAGAAGGCAATTGAGCTCGTTCGCGAGCGTGGTCTTGCTATTGCTGCAAAGCGTTCTGACCGTGAGACATCTAACGGTTGTGTGCTCGTTAAGAGTGCAGAGGGCTTCGCTGCGATGGTTGCCGTTAAGTGTGAAACTGACTTCGTTGCCAACGGTAAGGAGTTTATCGACATGACTGCCGAGATTCTGGACGCTGCCATCGCTGCCAAGGCTCAGAGCCTTGACGAGGTGAAGAAGCTGGTTCTCGCTTCTGGCGACGATGCCGAGACTGCTGTTAAGCACCGCTCTGGTATCACTGGCGAGAAGATGGAACTGGATGGTTACAACTTCCTCGAGGGTGAGAACATCTCTGTATACGACCACATGGCTAAGCACACGCTCTGCACCATGGTTCAGCTCAACGAGAACAACGAGGATGCTGGTCACAAGGTAGCTATGCAGGTTGCTGCTATGCGTCCTGTAGCGCTTGATGAGTCTTCTGTTTCTGAGGAGACAAAGAAGAAGGAGCTTGAGGTTGCTGTTGCCAAGACCAAGGAGGAGCTCGTAGAGAAGGCTGTGAATGCTGCCCTCAAGAAGGCTGGCATCAACCCTGCTCACGTTGACTCTGAGGATCACATCGAGAGCAACACCAAGAAGGGCTGGTTGACACCTGAGCAGGCTGAAGAGGCTCGCCAGATCAAGAAGTCTGTAGGTGAGGAGAAGGCTGCTTCTCTCAACGAGACAATGGTTCAGAACATTGCCAATGGCCGTTTGGCCAAGTTCTTCAAGGAGAACTGCCTCGTTGACCAGGAGTTCCAGTTCGGTGACGGTGACAAGCAGACTGTTTCTCAGTTCCTCGCCGCACAGAGCAAGACTCTTAAGATTACAGCTTACAAGCGCTTTACACTTGCTGCCGAATAATAGTCTTTCAGAAGACTATGTCGTTCGGAAAATTCCTGGCTGCCAGAGATATAGTGCTCTGCGATAGTTAGGTTGGCAAGCTATCATTTTTTGACCTATAGTTAAATTAGATAGCGAGGGGAGAACAGGAGTTGGGCATCATTGCTTCTCCTGTCTCCCCTTTTCTTTTTGACACTCCTTTATAATAAATCTTTGTTTTATGAAGATATTTGCTATCGGTATGAACTATGCCGAACACAATAAATCGCTTCACGGCACGTTATCTAAACCAGAGCGACCTGTCATCTTTACCAAGGCCGATTCAGCCCTGCTCTCAAACGGCAAACCGTTCTTTATTCCCGACCATCTCGGCAGGATAGAGTATGAGACGGAGCTGGTGGTACGTATCTGCCGTTTGGGTAAGACTATACCCCAGCGTTTCGCCCACCGCTATTATGACGCTGTAACGGTTGGTATCGACTTTACTGCTCGTGAAATGCAGCAGCAGCTCCGCGAGAAAGGCCAGCCTTGGGAGTTGTGCAAGGGCTTTGACGGTTCGGCAGTTATCGGCGAATGGGTAGATTTGCAGAAGTTTCGTGACATACAGGCACTACGCTTCCATCTCGATATCAACGGGCAGACTGTACAGGAAGGCTGTTCGTGCGACATGCTCTACAAAGTGGACGAAATCGTGTCGTTCATCAGTCAGTACTTTACGCTGAAGACGGGCGACTTGCTCTATACCGGGTGTCCTACAGGCTGTGGGCCTGTTCATATCGACGACCACCTTGAGGGATACCTTGAGGAAAGGAAAGTGCTCGATTTCAACTGCAAGTAGCAATAGCATCTTCCTTGCCGAATGCAATTAAAATGCCGTTAAAAGGTTCTTGCCAGCCTATCGCAGGAGATGTTTTCCCGACAGGATGCCTATGGCGTCTAAAGGAGAAGTTTAACAATGCGTGGAATTTCCAGAACACGCCTAAACAGATTATGCACTATCAACGGAGAAGTATGAAAGAAAGGATTTTGAGATATTCCCTATTGCTGGTTTTGCTGTTGGGCACGCTAACGGCAAGTGCCTCCCAGCGCTTTTTCAATCTGACAACACAGGAAGTAGAGGTAGACTCCGTGTTGCCGAGGTTCCTTTATTCCATACCTCTGGGGGACAACTACGAGGACTCTGTCTACACGGTGGCGGTTAGATACCCAGAATATGTAGACATGACCGTAACGGACATAGCCAACTATAACAAACTCTCTGGTGCGGCTTTGCCGTCTGAGGTGTCTGTGGATCAGTATATCACGGTGAGCCGCCAGAAGGGATTCTTGGTGGTGTCGTTCTGCCCTTTGGTTTTCCGTTCCAACAAGTATCAGGCGTTGGCGAGTTTTATGCTCGATATAAAGTCGAGTGCTCTTCGCGGCAGAGCCCTTCGTGCCAAGAGGGCGTCTGTGGCATTGGCATCTTCTGCTGAAAAATATGCAGCGCATTCCGTGCTTGCTTCGGGCAGGTGGGCTAAGATTAGGGTAGGAGAGAGCGGCATCTATCAGCTCACCGAGTCGACAATACGCCAGGCTGGATTCACCGACCTTGACAAAGTGAAGATCTACGGCTATGGAGGCAATCTGCAGAATGAGGCACTGAAAGGTGAAGACCTTGCCGCTTATGATGACCTGAAGGAGGTGCCCCAGTGTATCGTTGGCGGCAGACATCTGTTCTACGGACGGGGACCTGTCAGTTGGTCTTCCGCCACCATTTCTACGCGTACGCGCAATCCTTACTCCGACTACGGATATTATTTTATTACGCAAGGCGACGAAGCACCTGCTACGCTCGACTCTGTAGAGTTTGTCAATTCTTTCTATCTCGGTTCCGATGGCAAAAGCGTGGCTCCCGACTTCTATCACTCTCTCTACGAGGAAGACGGCTACAGCTGGTATCATGGCGGTCGTAACCTCTTTTCTCCCACAGCCATCAAGGTGGGTGACAGCCAGCAGTTGGTCATCGAAAATCCCACATCCAGTACCAAGGGTACCCTTTATGTCAATGTCTCGTCGGGTACTAACAACACGGTGGCACAGGTGATGCGTAAGGGAAAGCAGATTCTTTCCCTTACCGTGAAGATAGGTTCCTATTGTACTGCGGCCCAGCAGTATGGTTCTGTAGCCCTTACCGATTTGGAGCCATGGGGAAGAGACACCATAACCGTGGTGGCGGCAAGCGGTGGAGACATGCGTCTTGACTATGTGTCCATGACATGGAACGACCCTATGCCGGCACCCTCGCTCTCCGCTTCGTTCCCCGCTGCCACATACGTTTACAATATAGAGAACCAGGATTTGCATGCAGCCGACTTTGCCGACTTGGTTATCATTATTCCCACCTCGCAGAAGTTGCGTGCACAGGCCGAACGCCTCAAGACTCATCACGAGAGCCACGACGGTATGCGTGTAAACATCGTGCCGGCCGACGAACTGTATAACGAATTTGCCAGTGGCACTCCCGATGCCAATGCCTATCGCCGCTATCTGCGTATGCTCTACGACAAGGCAGGTCAGAGCACCGCCAATATGCCCAAGTATCTCCTTCTCTTCGGCGACTGTGTGTGGGACAACCGTATGCTCACGACCGACTGCCGCAACCTGTCGCCCGATGACTATCTGCTTGCTTTCGAGAGTGAAAACTCTTTCAGCGAGACTGCTTGCTATGTGAGTGACAGCTGGTTTGGCATCCTTGCGGAAGGGGCGGGAAGTACACCGACACGCGAGATGCAGGATGTAGGTGTGGGACGTTTCCCCGTCACCACTGCCGCAGAGGCGAAAATCATGGTAGACAAGACCATCAACTATGCTACGGAGGCCAATGGTGGTGGCATTTGGCAGAATACGCTCATGTTTATGGGCGATGACGGCAATAATAATGTTCACATGACTGATGTAAACAGTGTAGCAGACAGCATATCGAGCAATTATCCCGGTTTCATCATCAAGAAGGTGATGTGGGATGCCTATACACGCCAGTCGTCTTCCACAGGGTTTAGTTACCCCGACGTTACCAAGGCTATCAAGCAGCAGCAGAGCAGCGGAGCCCTTGTCATGGACTATGCCGGACACGGCAGTGCTACACAGATATCGCACGAACAGGTGCTTACGCTTTCCGATTTTGCCGGTTTCCGTAATAAGCATCTTCCCTTGTGGGTTACCGCTGCATGCGACATTATGCCCTTCGACGGCGTAGACGAAACCATCGGAGAGACGGCCGTACTCAACGAAAAGGGTGGGGCCGTGGCTTTCTACGGTACTACCAGAACGGTGTTTACCACAGCCAATAGGTATATCAACCATGCCTTTATGAAGCGTGTCCTCTCCTTGCAGGATGACGGTACTCCTATTACGTTGGGCGAGGCACACCGTCTGGCCCAGAATGACGTCATGTTAGGCAATAACTACTATTACAATGAAAGAGGGGAGAAGGTGGTAGAGCGCGACGTGGCAGAAAACCACCTGCAGTATTCCCTGCTTGGCGATCCAGCCTTGTCACTCAATCTGCCTACCCAGAAGGTTGTGGTGGACAGTATCGACGGTGTAGCTGTAAGTACTGACCAGTTGCCGTTGGTAGAGGCCGGGTCTATTGTGAAGGTAGCTGGACATGTGGAAAATGACAACGGCTTTACAGGTTATGTCTCAGCTACAGTGCGCGACTCTCGTGAACTGGTTACCTGCAAGTTGAACGATACGTCGAACGACGGTGCAGAGACTGCCTTCACCTATTATGATAGGCAGAACACGCTTTACAACGGTTCGGACAGTGTGCGTGGCGGAAAGTTCGAACTTACCTTTGCCGTACCCAAAGACATCAATTACTCAGGCAAGCAGGGACTCATAAATCTCTATGCCTATAGCGCCTTGACAGGACAACGTGCCCACGGAGCATGCGACAGGTTTATTGTAGGCGGAAGCGAGGATACCAAGAACGACTCCATCGGCCCGTCTATCTATTGTTACCTTAACTCGCCGACATTTGTCGATGGCGGAAATGTGAACACTACGCCTTACTTCGTGGCACAACTGAGTGACAAGGACGGCATCAATGCCTCTGGAAGCGGCATAGGCCATGACCTGTTGCTTACCATAGACGGTGACGTGAACAAGACTTATTCGCTCAACGACTATTTCGCTTACGATTTCGGTACCTACACCAGCGGTACGACCTACTATAGCATCCCGGAGCTGGAAGAAGGTAAGCACACGCTGCGGTTCCGGGCATGGGATATACAGAACAACAGTTCTACGGTTTCCCTTAACTTCAATGTGGTGAAAGGGTTGGAGCCCCAAATCTTCGATGTGAATGCCACCAACAATCCCGCACGCACCTCCACCACCTTCGTCATCAGTCACGACCGTACGGAGAGTGATATGGACGTGATTCTCGAGATTTTTGACACATCGGGCAGGGAAATCTGGCGTTATTCGGAGAATGGACTCTCGGGGGCAGGCACCTACGAGGTGACATGGGATTTGTCTGTAGATGGTGGCCGTCCTTTGCAGACTGGCGTCTATCTCTACCGCATCAAGGTGGCTTCCGAAGGCAGCAGCTATGCCTCGAAGACCAAGAAACTCATTGTCATTAACAACAAATAAGGATTCGGACAAAATAAAATCTGTCGCTTTCCGTTTGTAGAATGGCGAGCGTTGGTTTTTGCAGCCTTATGTGTTCGCATTACACATCTATATATATAATAAGAATAAAAAAGAACGATACAAACAAGAGAACATGAATCGGACATTCAAGATATTCCTGGCAGTTTGCCTTGCCCAAGTGGCTATGTGGGCCGGTGCACAAGAGAAGAAAGAACTCTTCAACCCTGTAGAGTATGCTGTCATTTCACAGACCATTGCGCCTGATGCGCGTGCCGGTGCCATGGGTGATGTGGGTGCAGCTACTGACCCCGATGCCAATTCGCAGTATTGGAATCCTGCCAAGTATCCGTTTTGTATCTCGCGTGCCGGTGTCTCGCTCAACTTTACGCCTTGGCTCCGCTCGCTGGTCAACGATATGAACCTTGCCTATCTTGCCGGTTATTACCGTATAGGGCAGCACAGTGCCGTGTCTGGTTCGGTTCGCTACTTCAACCTCGGTAAGATTTATACCTCTGCAGCCGATGCCGCTTCGGGTACGGGTATGACTATCAATCCTTACGAGATGTCGGTAGACGTGGCTTACTCGCTGATGCTGAGTGAAAAGTTCTCTCTTGCTGCTGCCGTGCGCTGGATATACTCCGATATGCGTTTTGACTATACGGACAACTTCTCTCCTGCTTCTGCCTTCGCGGCCGACATAGCCGCCTACTATCAGAATTACGTCAATATCGGGCAGCGCGAATGTCAGTTGGGTATCGGTCTTGACATCTCCAACATCGGTAGTAAGATACAGTACAGTGGTAAGGAGTACAGTGAGTTCTTGCCTGCCAATCTGCGTCTCGGAGCTTCGCTCATGGTGCCTATTGACGAATACAACCGCGTTACCGTTACTGCCGATGCCAACAAGTATCTGGTGCCTACCGTTCCCGCTCAGAACGCAAATGAGCAGTCTTCTGATTATGTAAAACGTGTACATGAGGAGTATAACAACATGTCCGCCATCACCGGTATCTTCAAGAGTTTCTCTGATGCCCCGGGAGGATTTAAGGAGGAGCTGCAGGAAATCAACTATGGCATCGGTGCCGAGTATACCTACAACGACAAGTTTATGCTCCGTGCCGGTTATCACCACGAGAGTCAGAACAAGGGCAACCGCAAGTACTTTGCCGTTGGTGCTGGTTTCAAGATGAGCGTGTTCCAGCTTGACGCAGGCTATGTAATAGCTACAGCCAAGAGCAATCCGTTGGACCAGACGTTACGTTTCACGCTGACATTCGATATGGATGGCATCAAGGACTTGTTTAAAAAATAAATAGTATGAACATACGTGTAGGTTTTGGATATGATGTCCATAAGTTGGTAGAAGGTCGGGAACTATGGCTTGGCGGCATCAAGATAGATTATGAACAAGGACTCTTGGGGCACAGCGATGCCGACGTGCTGATACATGCCATCTGCGACGCACTCCTCGGAGCTGCCAATATGCGCGATATAGGCTATCACTTCCCCGATACGTCTGCCGATACGCTCAATGTTGACAGCAAGATTCTTTTGCGCAAAACAATAGAGCTGATAGCCACCAAGGGCTACGTGGTAGTCAATATAGACGCCACGGTGTGTGCCGAGCGTCCCAAGCTCAATCCGCATGTACCCGCCATGAAGGCCTGTCTTGCCGAAGTAATAGGTACCGACGAGGACAATATCTCCATCAAGGCCACCACTACCGAGAAGTTGGGCTTTACGGGGCGCATGGAAGGAATGTCTGCCTATGCTACGGTACTCGTGGAGAAAGCTTAACGAGCGTTAAACGCTTCTTAATTTCTGTTGTGTACGTACACATTTGGTTGATGTATATCAAAAATTCAATAAAAACAAACATTTTCCTTTCATAATGTTTGGAGGTAATGCGAAAAAAGTAGTACCTTTGCATCGTCAAAAGGTTAATAGATTGTTTAGGTTAGTAGTAATAGATTTAGGTTTTTAGTTATTAGGTTTTAAGGTAGATTGTTTAACAGATAACAAAGGGGGTCGTGAGACTGCCTTTGGAATGAGAAAAAATTAAGTTAAACATACGGATACGCTACAGCTCGTTGAGAGTTGTAGCGTATTTTTTTAGTCCTTTTGTTTTGTCCTTTCCTTATTTTCCACTATCTTTGCATGTAGAGACAAACGATTACCGCAAGATGAGAGTACTCATAGTCAATACAAGCGAGCGAACAGGAGGAGCCGCTGTGGCAGCCAACCGCCTGATGGATGCCCTTAACAACAATGGCGTCAAGGCAAAGATGCTGGTGCGCGACAAGACCACGGAGGATATTACCGTGGTAGGGTTGCCGCATTCTCTTAAACAGAGGTGGAATTTCCTGTGGGAACGTTGGTGCGTGTTTTGGCATCTCCATTTCTCCAGACTTCATCTTTGGGAGATAGACATGGCTACGGCAGGCTCCGACATAACCAAGACGCGTGAGTTTCAGGAGGCCGATGTCATCCATCTGGCATGGGTCAATCAGGGTATGCTGTCGCTCAAGGGCATTCGCAAGATTCTCAAGAGCGGCAAGCCTGTGGTATGGACCATGCACGACTTGTGGGCGGCTACAGGTATCTGTCATTATGCCCGTGGGTGTAATCGGTATGCCTCTACCTGTGGCAACTGCCCGTTGCTGCCCCATAAAGGTGGCAAGCACGACTTGTCGGCAAAGATTTTCCGTCGCAAGAAGGACCTCTATTCTGCGGGGGGCATCTCGTTTGTGAGTTGCAGCAAGTGGCTGGAGAAACAGGCCAAGGAAAGTGCGCTGTTTGTGGGGCAGCGTATCACCAATATTCCTAATCCCATAGATACCCATGTGTTCTGCCCGCAAGACAGGGCAGAGGCTCGGCTGCGTGCCGGCTTACCGGCCGACAAGCACATTATCCTCTTTGTCTCTCAGCGTGTTACTGACGAGCGCAAAGGTATGGCATACTTTGTGCAGGCTGTAGACAAGTTGCTGGAGCACCATCCCGAGATGAAGGACACTACCGCCATCGCTATCTTGGGTGGCCATTCGGAGGAGGTTCATTTCTCCTTGCCCTCTTATTCTCTCGGATATGTGAGCGACGAGCGGCGCATCGTTAGCATCTACAACTCCGTAGATGTATTTGTCTTGCCCTCGCTGGAGGACAATCTGCCCAACACCATCATGGAGGCGATGGCTTGCGGCGTGCCTTGCGTAGGCTTCAAGGTGGGCGGCATACCTGAGATGATAGACCACATGAAGAATGGGTATGTAGCCAGTTACCGTGATGCTGATGACCTGGCAGCCGGAATGCACTGGGCGCTGTGCGATGCCGATGCAGCCGCGCTCCAAAAGGAATGTGTGCAGAAAGTGATGCACCATTACTCGCAGAATGTAGTGGCTATGAAGTATATAGAGGTGTATAACCAGGCCATGGCCTTCAGGCACTACCGCCTTTAGCCCTTTGCCGTAAAGCGACGAACGCTCATGATCAAGTTTACCATCGTTACCTGTACCTACAACGCCGAACGTGTGCTGCAGCGCACGCTCGACAGCGTAAAGAAGCAGAGCTATTGCAATATAGAACACATTGTCATGGACGGCGGTTCTACCGACAAGACCCTTGCCTTGGTACGGGCTTATTGTCACAAGATAAACCGGGGCGAGAATGCCCATGAGATAGTGGTCGTGTCAGAACCCGATCATGGGCTTTATGATGCCATGAACAAGGCTATAGACAGGGCGACGGGCGACTACCTCGTTTTTCTCAATGCCGGCGACACGTTCCCCTCGGCCGACACACTGGAGATGGTGTGCGGATGTGTAGGTGAGGGCGAACCGCTTCCTGCCGTGCTCTATGGCGATACGGATATTGTCAATATGGATGGTCGCTTTGTGCGCCATCGCCGCCTTGCTCCTCCGCAGCGGCTCACCTGGCGTTCCTTTTGTTGGGGCATGTTGGTGTGCCATCAGTCTTTTTACGCCCGCACCGATATTGCCAAGCTGGTACCCTACAATCTCGATTACCGTTATTCTGCCGATGTAGACTGGTGCATCCGCATTATGAAAGAGGCTGCTGCCAGGCATCTGTCATTGCGAAATGTCAATGCCGTCATCACCAATTATCTCGACGGCGGTATGAGTGTGCAGAATCATCGTGCCTCTCTCAAGGAGCGCTTCGTGGTAATGCGCCGCCATTATGGCATTGTTACCACCCTTTTCGTGCATGCGTGGTTTGTCGTAAGGGGACTGCTGAAGCGTTAGCGCTTTGTGATGGCAGGCTTGTTTGAGCCTTGCCTCTGCTTGTCTCGGTCGGCGCATCTTTCCGATACCTTTTTTATTTTTGCTATGTTTGCAGTCTGTTTTCGATAAAAAAGCAGTACCTTTGCACCCCGAATGCCGTTGGCAAACCATGCCGGCGGCTTTATTATTATTTATTTATAAACATTTCATTAATGTACAAAACAATTTTCAACAAGCGCAACAGCCTCTGGTTTAATCGCTTCTCCAACAAGGGCTACTCGCTCTTCTCCGTATTGGGAAGAGAGGTGCTCGTGGGTGCTCTGAGCGTAGCCACATTGAGCCACGCCAAGGCAGAGGGCATTAGCACAGAGGGCGTAAAGGCCGACTCCACCCTGTACAAGGGCGGCAAGGCTTACGAGCTGGATGCGGTGAGCGTTACCGGCTCCCGTGCGCCGATGACTGTAGAGCAGTCACCCAAGATTGTGTCTGTCATTACCCGCGATGACATTCATCGTGCGGCAGCGCAGACTATCAACGATGTATTGAAATTAGCCACTGGCGTGGATGTCCGTCAGCGTGGTGGCTTTGGTGTTCAGACGGATATCTCCATCAACGGTGGAACCTTCGACCAGATTACCATTCTCCTGAATGGCGTCAACATTTCCAATCCTCAGACGGGTCATAATGCTTCCGACTTTCCTGTTGCGCTCGCCGACATCGACCACATCGAAGTGCTCGAAGGGGCAGCTTCACGCGTATTCGGAACCTCTGCATTCAATGGTGCCATCAATATCGTGACTCGTAAAGCCGCAGGCACAGCAGTCGCTGCAAGCGTGGAAGGCGGTTCGTTCGGTAGCTTTGGGGCGCAAGGCAGGGTACAGACGGCTTTCGAGACGGGCAGGTGGACACACGCCTACTCGGTAAGTGGTGGCTACAAGCGTTCGGATGGAGGTACGGAGAACAGCGACTTCGAGAAAGGACAGGGCTATGCTAACATCGCCCTGGGTTACGACCACCGTTTCGACATAGGGGTACAGGCAGGCATCGCCACCCAGAACTACGGTGCCAACACGTTTTATTCTGCCAAGTACAACAACCAGTACGAGAAGACCGACCACGCCTTGGCTTCGCTCAAACTGAGTCTGCACAATGCGGCGCGGACTGAGCAGGAAAAGGTTTGGGAAGTGTCTCCCACCTTATATTATAATAAGTTCAAGGACCACTATCAGCTCATTCGTGGACAGGAAGGGGCGAAGGCAGGCGAGAATTATCACGACCTCGACATCTTTGGCGGTGGTCTGAATGCCAATCTCTCTTGGTTCCTGGGCAAGACTGCCGTGGGGTTCGACATCAGCAAGGAACGTATCTATTCCACCGCTCTCGGTACTCCACTTGCCGAGAACGACTACAGAGCCATCTCGGGTTCTGACAGAAAGTACGACCACAAGGGCAGCCGCACCAATACCAACATCATGCTGGAGCACAACTTTATCTTTGGGGGCTTTACCCTGTCGGCAGGTGTTTTGGCAAACAAGAACACGGGGCTCGACAACGACTTCCGCTTCTATCCGGGAGTAGACGCAAGTTTCCGTCCTTCCGACAACTGGAAGTTTTATGCTTCCTGGAACAAGGCGCTCCGTATGCCGACCTACACCGATCTGTATATTAGTAATGTGGTGCAGCAGGGCGACATCAGTCTTAACCCGGAAAAGAACTCCACCTTCAAGGTTGGCGTGCAATATCGCCAAACAGGCCTTTCCGCCGTGTTGAGTGGTTTCTATGCCCACGGCACGGACATGATAGACTGGGTGCAGACCTCAGAGACCGAGCTGCAGGACAGCAAGTATCACGTCATGAACATCGGCAAGCTCAACAATATGGGCTATAACCTTGATGCCACCATCTACATGCAGGAACTGATTCCGCATAGCTTCGTCACCCGCGTCAAGCTCGGCTATGCTTACATCCATCAAGACCACAAGTCGGATGCTACCATCTTGAAGTCGCTCTACGCCCTGGAATACCTCAGACACAAGGCGGTCCTTGGCATCGACCATCAGATATGGAAGAAGCTCTGCGCCTCCTGGAGCGTGCGCTGGCAGCAACGCATGAACGGCTACCACCCATATACCAAGGTCGACTGCAAACTGATGTGGGACGAGAAAAAATATAGCGTTTATGTGAAGGCCGACAACCTCACATGCCACCGCTACTACGACCTCGCCGACGTCAAGCAGCCCGGCTTGTGGATTATGGCAGGAGCCAGTGTCAATCTGGGGTGGTAAAAGCATTATCTTTGCAGAAGTTTTTTAGAACACACCTTTACTCGCATCATATGAAGTATATTATATTCGATTTCGACGGAACCATCGGTGACTCACAGGCACTTATCGTAAGAACTTTTCAGGACACCATGCGCAAGATGGGCAAGGAGGTAAAATCGGTACAGGAATGTGCCGATACCATCGGTATGCGACTGAGCGAGGCTTTCGCCCTGCTCTACAATACCTCCATCGAGGAGGGAGAGCAGTGCGCCGAGGTCTATCGCGAGATTTTCCAGACAAACTGGGAGACCTTGGGCATGAATCCTTTCCCCCACACGGTAGAGACCATCAGGGAACTACACCGCAGGGGCTTTGTTATGGCGGTGGCGAGCAGCCGCGGACGCGACTCCCTGCTTGACCTCATCCGTCAGATGGGCTTCGACGACTGCATCTCCTCGGTAGTGGCGCAGGAGGATGTGGCGCGTGTCAAACCCGAACCGGACATGGTATTCAAGACCTTGATGCAGATAGCCGGCCGCGAGGTAGACAAGGACCGTTGCCACGTATTGCCCGAAGAGCTGGAGGCGATGCTTCCCGATACTTTGGTAGTGGGCGACATGGCCTTCGATGTGGACATGGCGCACAATGCCGGGGTAAGGGCATGCGCCGTTACCTATGGCAACGGAACTCGCGAACAGTTGGCATCGGCAGAATGGATTGTCGATGATTTCGCAGCGCTGTTGGATATTGTAAAGTAAGTAGGCGTGTTCTAAAAAATGGGGGCATAGTAGGTGCAGCGTCCTCGCTGCACCATAACGCCCGTATATAGCCCTGGGCAAGCCGTAGTAGGTGCTGCGTCCTCGCTGCACACTTAGCCTTATCGTCTGACGCGAGGACGCGTCAGCTACTATAACAGTGCTCTCGCTGCATAATAACCCAATGCCTCTGCTGGTTATGATGCAGCGAGTACGCTGCACACTACTCCGGACGGCTGTTGTAGTAGCGAGACGCGTCCTCGCGTCGGTTCTTATTTGTTGTACGGCGGGGACGCCGCACACTACTAACATTCTTGCTTGAGGTGCGGCGAGGACGCTGCACACTACTCCGGACGGCTGTTTTAGTAGCGAGACGCGTCCTCGCGTCGGTTCTTACTTGAGGTGCAGCGGGGACGCTGCACACTACTACGGCTTGCCCCGGTGACCGTTGG